>NZ_JBQQCS010000002.1:0-885 GCF_052244825.1 Paenibacillus sp. 1A_MP2
ATCGGCGCGCCGGTGACGCCAGGAGCGTCCGCTGGAGTCCAGGAGCAGCTGCAGAGCGATCGAGAAGAACGAAGGCAGCCGGTTGGCCAGCTGAAGCGATCGGCGCGCCGGTGACGCCAGGAGCGTCCGCTGGAGTCCAGGAGCAGCTGCAGGAATCCGGAAGAACGAAGGCAGCCGGTTGGCCAGGCTGAAGCGATCGGCGCGCCGGTGACGCCAGGAGCGTCCGCTGGAGTCCAGGAGCAGCTGCAGGGATCCGGAAGAACGAAGGCAGCCGGTTGGCCAGGCTGAAGCGATCGGCGCGCCGGTGACGCCAGGAGCGTCCGCTGGAGTCCAGGAGCAGCTGCAGAGCGATCGAGAAGGACGAAGGCAGCCGGTTGGCCAGGCTGAAGCGATCGGCGCGCCGGTGAGGCCCAGGAGCGTCCGCTGGAGTTCCAGAAGCAGCTGCAGAGCGATCGAGAAGAACGAAGGCAGCCGGTTGGCCAAGCTGAAGCGATCGGCGCGCCGGTGAGGCCCTGGAGCGTCCGCTGGAGTCCAGGAGCAGCTGCAGAGCGATCGAGAAGGACGAAGGCAGCCGGTTGGCCAGGCTGAAGCGATCGGCGCGCCGGTGACGCCAGGAGCGTCCGCTGGAGTCCAGGAGCAGCTGCAGGGATCCGGAAGAACGAAGGCAGCCGGTTGGCCAGGCTGAAGCGATCGGCGCGCCGGCGACGCCCAGGAGCGTCCGCTGGAGTCCAGGAGCAGCTGCAGAGCGATCGAGAAGGACGACGGAACCGGTTGGCCAGGCTGAAGCGATCGGCGCGCCGGTGACGCCAGGAGCGTCCGCTGGAGTCCAGGAGCAGCTGCAGAGTGATCGAGACAGGACGACGGTAGCCGGTTGGCCAGGCTGAA
>NZ_JBQQCS010000003.1:0-65560 GCF_052244825.1 Paenibacillus sp. 1A_MP2
CAGGAGCAGCTGCAGGAATCCGGAAGAACGAAGGCAGTCGTTTGACCAGGCTGAAGCGATCGGCGCGCCGGCGACGCCCAGGAGCGTCCGCTGGAGTCCAGGAGCAGCTGCAGAGTGATCCAACAGGACGACGGTAGCCGGTTGACCAGGCTGAAGTGTTCGACGCGCTGGAGCGTCCACCGGAGTCCAGGAGCAGCTGCAGGAGTCCGGAAGAACGAAGGCAGCCGGTTGGCCAGGCTGAAGCGATCGGCGCGCCGGTGACGCCAGGAGCGTCCGCTGGAGTCCAGGAGCAGCTGCAGGAATCCGGAAGAACGAAGGCAGTCGTTTGACCAGGCTGAAGCGATCGGCGCGCCGGCGACGCCCAGGAGCGTCCGCTGGAGTCCAGGAGCAGCTGCAGGAATCCGGAAGAACGAAGGCAGTCGTTTGACCAGGCTGAAGCGATCGGCGCGCCGGCGACGCCCAGGAGCGTCCGCTGGAGTCCAGGAGCAGCTGCAGAGTGATCCAACAGGACGACGGTAGCCGGTTGACCAGGCTGAAGTGTTCGACGCGCTGGAGCGTCCACCGGAGTCCAGGAGCAGCTGCAGGAATCCGGAAGAACGAAGGCAGTCGTTTGACCAGGCTGAAGCGATCGGCGCGCCGGCGACGCCCAGGAGCGTCCGCTGGAGTCCAGGAGCAGCTGCAGGAATCCGGAAGAACGAAGGCAGCCGGTTGGCCAGGCTGAAGCGATCGGCGCGCCGATGAGGCCCTGGAGCGTTCGCTGGAGTTCCAGAAGCAGCTGCAGAGCGATCGAGAAGGACGACGGTAACCAGTTGGCCAGGCTGAAAGCGATCAGCTCGCGGTTGGCAAAAATCGAAGCAGTCCGCGCAGAAATACATCAATTGAGAAGTTAAATTTCCTTCTAGGTTCGCTGTAAATGCAACTTAGTGTGAACAAAAAAACCTGATATAGTTCGACTTGTGGATTCAAATTAACAAAAAATAAAGTATCCACAAACGATTGCTCGTATATGTCAGGCTAGTGGATAAAGTTTCGGCCTACCAGGGGGAGCTCCCCAACCAAAACATCTTCGCCACCAATCATAGGATTGGAAATAGAATTCTCTCTCGAAAATCGAAAACCCGGTTGACCAATAGCTAAAAAATAAGTAAGACGGATCTGCGTTGTGACAACTATGACCGTGTGCCAGAATACTTTCTGAGGCTCCAGGTCCATCTGTAACGCCGTTTTGAGAACTTTGACCATCAGGACTACGCTCAAAGAATTCCTCTGTTACAGAGGTACTAATACCTTCAGTTAGATTCTCTCCATCTGTTTGCTTCAATAGTTCACTATCCAAAAAATAAATCGAAACATTACTGCGACCAACTCTCTTTGTCTCTATGCAAATAACATCTCTGGACTTCATAGATTTCAGTACATACTGCAATGATCGTAAATTGACCCTCAATTCCTCGGCTAATTTAGCTTGAGACAACATTAAATCTTTCTCGAACTCTTGGTAATATCGCCGCAGGTAAGAAACGATCTTCTCCTCAATGGATTTGTATGTCATTTTCTTTCTATCTTGTTCGCTTACTCGCTCTGTTAATGGGCGAAATTTTAATCCAGTCAGTGCTTCAACGTATACGGGTGACGGTCCTTTATAGTCCTTACAGTAAGCATGTTCTATTGCTCTGCCTACTTCAGCCCAAGTAAACCCGCTTTTATTGTTAAGCCTTTTATGAAACCAATCTTTTAAACCCATAACTGCCTCTTCTTTATTCCATCCATCTGCTTTCATTGCTAGGGCTAGCGTAAAAGCTGCATTGTTTCTCCCGACTTTTTTTCTACCAGCTTTTCCGTCGGTATATGCTTTCTCTATGAAGTTACCTGAATACAACTTTACAATAGCTGGTTGCTTCATGATCTTTCCAAAGTTGGGTTGCGAATCTACCACTTCTACAATACTTTTAGTTTCTTTTTTAATACTCTCAATAAAAAGCTGCTCATAGAACGAAAAGTCTGGTTTAGGTACAGGCTTGAAGTAGACTACATTGTATTGTTGTGGTGTACGAAAATAATGCTCTGCAGAAGCAGCATTCATGTCAGCTCCGAGCATACGAGTAATATATTTCAACGTTTGGTCATATCTTATTATTGTCCGGTTACCATTGTACTGCCCTCTTAATGGCTGCATTGGTAAATAAACATGGTAGCCTGAAGTTGTTTTGATTACTCCAAAAACTTCAAATCCATGGTCTTCTACGTGGCGAATAAGTTGTTCGTGATCTTCAATTCCGAGGTCTTTTAAATGCTCCGCATCAAAATCCATAATAATTGAAACAAGCCACCGAAGTTTTCGTTTGGCATGAGACTGAGATGTGTAAGAGAGATTAGGACGGTAATATTGATATCCTTCTTTTTCAATTTTGTTGAACAGACTTGGAAAGGATCTTGCTGTTTTCGGTTTCAAACTCATTCCAGCAACATCAAACGCAAGAGCAGTCCAGCCATAATTATTCTGATTACTAAAAACACGATTGATATTCGGTTGAGTTCTCTCAGTAAGGTGAGACTCATATTGATACTTCAAAAGTTCTCTATGTACGTAACGCGCTTGATCGAGCCAGGATGTGTTTACACACCAATCCTGAAGTTCTTCTGCAACAATAGTGCTCAAGGTCTATACCTCCCTATTTTTGTTTGTTTTTTAGGGAAATGGTATCTTGAATCCTACATTTGGGCACTGTATAATAGAGCAACAAATTAGCAGCATTTAAGCTGCCTTAGTTGCTCAACTGCGGCCAAGCAGTAGACTCTAAGACAAACGCGCCTGCCAGCGCATTGTCATACCATTTTTTTAGAAAATGGGCGCACTTAAATAGCCTTTTAATCTCTCATTTTAAAAAAATTTGAGAAAAAGGGTTGCGCCGGGCCTAATCAAACATCTGCCAATGTTGATAGGTCAAAATTGAATTGTTAGTCCATTTGCAGTCTGCCAACTGCTGAAACTTGTGTGCCCCTATTAAATGGGGCTATTTCCCTTTTGAATGCAAAAAAGGCAGCCAGATTGGATTGTTAATCCACTTGGCCACCTCAAATACCGATGTTTGGAAGAAAAGGCTCTCCCACGACTGTGTAATTAGATTGTGAAGAACACAAATAAATTCATAATTACACAGCCGATTATACTTGAATCTAAACTTTGATTCAGGTATACTTATAACAAACGATATTTAAAGGTGGAACCCATTTTCCTATGAGTTGGTCGCTCTGGTGAGGAAAATGGGTTTCTGTTTTATTGGTTACTATCCATTATAATAGTGATAGTGAGCTAATCGCAACCACTTTTTTCATACTATTATCCAATTCGACCAATTTCGACAACTTTCGACACTATATACGAACGATTTTTTAACGATTTTTTATTAAATTTCCTTTTATTAATAGTTTTGAACGATAATTTTAAGCCTAAATACACTGTTTTTACGAATTATTGTTCATCTTAACTTTTTCTCCATTTTTCTTTATTGTAAGAATCGGAAAGAAAAACTGGAGGAAAAATAGATGAACTTAAAAACTGCTAGAAATCGAAGAAGAAAGAAACAAACTGAAGTTGCTGAGTATGCTGGTATAACTCTACGATCTTATCAATTCTATGAGTCAGGAGAACAAATACCAGCAGTTGATGTTGCTTTAAAGATATGTAGATTTTTAACTGTAAGTCCTTTTTATATTGATGAGTGGCAAGATCCGCTTCCGAAAGAGGAAAGAATAAAAAAAGAAGATTAGGCCTGGAATTTTAGTAATTGTATATAGCCTCCAGGTACATAACTTTATGGACTGATACACAAGTGTATCAGTCTATTTTCGTTAATACTCATTTTTCCGGATTATTTGGCCATTATCGAACGACAATCCCCGGACGTCATCACCAGATCGCCATCAAATCGATCTATTAGCCAACGGTCTGCAGTTGCTACCAGGACGTCGCCGGCACGCCGTTCGCATCGATCTCTGGCCAACCGGCTGCTTCTCTCCTTCCGGATCCACCTGCAGCTCTTCCGAATCTCTCTGCAGTTGCTACCAGGACGTCGCCGGCACGCCGTTCGCATCGATCTCTGGCCAACCGGCCGCTTCTCTCCTTCAGGATCCACCTGCAGTTCTTACAGATCTTCTTCAGCTGCTACCAGGATGTCACCGGCACGCTGTTCGCATCGATCTCTGGCCAACCGGCTGCTTCTCTCCTTCCGGATCCACCTGCAGCTCTTCCGAATCTCTCTGCAGTTGCTACCAGGACGTCGCCGGCACGCCGTTCGCATCGATCTCTGGCCAACCGGCTGCTTCTCTCCTTCCGGATCCACCTGCAGTTCTTACAGATCTTCTTCAGCTGCTACCAGGATGTCACCGGCACGCCGTTCGCATCGATCTCTGGCCAACCGGCTGCTTCTCTCCTTCCGGATCCACCTGCAGCTCTTCCGGATCTCTCTGCAGCTGACGCCCTAACTTCACAAAAAAGAGGAAATGCCATGAGTAGCATTTCCTCTTTTATCTTACTCGTTTTGCAATAAATACTCTCTGAGACGATAAATGAGTGTCGCGGCCTCCGCACGCGTCAGCCCATTTTTAGGCCTAAACGTGTTATCTGGATATCCTTTTACTAATTGCTGCTCCGTAGCCATCTTAACATCTTCGGCAGCCCAAGCTGCAATATCCGATTCATCAGAAAATTGCTGTGCTGTTACTCCAGGTGCTACACCTTCACCCAATAGCACATTGATTAGCATTTTGGATGCTTGCTCACGATTTATAAGTGCTTCTGGCCGGAATTCTGACGTACTAAACCCTTTTGCAATCCCATTTACGATGGCAGCGTTTAATTCATCCTTGTACCATGCTGTCGTATTAATATCTTTAAAAGACAGCCTCAAAGTTTCATCAGGCTTCGCTGATAGAGTACGCACTAGTAAAGCAGCAAACTCAACACGACTAATTTGCTTGTCTGGTAGATACATATCAAAAGTCACGCCTTTTATAATGCCATCCTTTGCTAAGGCTTCAATCGCCGTTTTGGCGAAGGATTTTGGAGACACATCGCGGAATACTCCGGAATCAGACTGATTAGAGTTAATTTCTTCATTCTCTTCAGTCTCATTATTTACTACTGGTTCGGTCTCCTTTTTTCATCCTCCGTCTCTTCAGTTTTTGATGGTGGATTTGGGTCACTAATAATCTGTTCAGATTTTGTAATCGCCAACACGATTGTGTCTTTCTGACTCATCCCTCCTGGATTCAGGGCCTTAATTTGGTACTCATACGAGGTTGCTGGATCTAAACCGGTTTCTATAAATTGGGTTTGTCCCGCTTTTACTCGGCCAATTTCTTTGCCGTTACGATAGATAACCAGGTACGTAATGCCTTTCGTGTCTACCTGTTTAAAATCTAGCGTCACGGTCTGTGTTGTGCTTGTCGCCGTGATGTTACTTGGAGCCAGTGGCAACGTCCACAGTTCTACAGGCACGTTCTCCGATGGAATACCTTCGCTATTCTCCACGACGATATGCACTGGGTAAGACGTTCCTGGTTCCAAACCATCGATTCGGATCGGCAGCGTATCTCCACGCCACAACTCCGTTCCTTCCTCATCGATCACTACATATTCGTTAGCGTGGTCGACTTCCGGGAATCGGATTTCTGCCCAGTCGTTCCCGGTCTCTACTTCCAAGTCCTCTACCGAAACTGGATCCGTGGCCGTTGTTGTGGCCAATTTGATTCCTTGGCCTTCACCGCCCTGGTTTAACGGCTTGATTTCGTATTCATATGCCGTTCCTGGTTGCAGACCCGTATCTTTGTAGATTACTTCCCCGCTACCTGCGTCCACCTTAGCGATTTCCTGTCCATCACGTAAGATCACGTATTCCTGGATGGCTTGTCCAACGGTCTTCAGCTCAATCGTAACGGATCCGGACTTTACATCGGTGATTCTCGCATTAGCTTCACTCAACTCTGCTTTGGTAACGAGCTGTACCTGAACTCCTTCAGATGCATCACCCGTCTTATTGATGGCGTACAACGTTAAATCATACGCATGGCCAACTTGCAGCTGAGTTAATTGTGCAGCTGCCTGCGGTCCGTTGTAGTACACATACCCATTAGCCTCATCTTTCAGCAAGTACCGAATGGATCCCTGTGGCTCTGTCCATGCCAGAGCAGCCTCAGTGTAATCTGCATCCACCTGTAGCAATTCCGGTGCCTCCGTTTTTGTGCTCCACACGATCTCAGATGCTTTACCCATGCCAGTTCCGTTTTCCGCCGCGACGGTAAAACGATACTCGGTACCTGGCTGTAAATCGGATATCCGGATGGACGGTTCTAGTACTTCTACGCGATTTCCTTGCTCATCCGTCACCCAATACCGTTCAGCCGTTGTATCTGCAGTCCAGCTCAGTACCAGCTCCTTTTCGCCTACCTTCTGAACCTGCAGCATCGATGGCCGTGCTGGTTTGGTCATAAATTCAAAGGTAAGTGGTGCTCCCAAGCCCGAACTGTTTCCTCCTTGCACGGTACCTGTATACACCGTGCTGCCCTTCAGCTGCTGCATCACGTAATGTAAGTCAGAGGTGATAAACTGAGTACCATCATGCAATTCAATCTTGTAGAAGGTCGCTCCTGTGACTGCGCTTAATTGTACTTCAGCTTGAAGTTCTTCAATGCCACTCACTTGAATTGATCCAACTTGCTCTGGTAACGTTACTGTTCGAATCACTTGGGCCTTGCCTTGACCGGTGTCATTAATCGCCACCAGTGATACGGTATACTCCGTGCCCGCTGTCAGGCCAGTAACGGTATACTGCAGATTCGGGCCCTGGTAATGTGCTACAGACAATCCGTTAAGATCAAATACCTGCAGTTCGTACGTATGTGCACTCTGCACACCATCCCATTGGGCTGTAAATCCTGTAATGCTATAGCTACTCAAGCTTAAGGATTTATCTTGTTGCGGTAGCGTCAGTACGTTCAAAGGGTCTGATACATCTCCCTCGCCCGTCTCATTGCCAGCAGCAATTGTATATGCATACGCTGTACCTGATTCAAGTCCAGCATCCTCATAGCTGAGATCTTGATCTCTGCCGTTAAATACCAGAGCATCGTCTCGATATAAATCATAGTATGTGGCTGTGGTTACGCTTTGCCACTCAGTTGTAATGCTATCCTCCTTAATTTCTACTGCTGTAAATCCTGTTGGAGTAGCCGGCAGGGTTAAAAGCCGGTGCTCGTCGCTACACTTGCACCACTACTATTCAGTGCTGATATCTGTACGGTGTACAGACTACCAGGAGCTAAACCAGTTAACATATGCTGTGTCTCGGATATAGTAATATCTTGATGGGTTTGTCCCAGATTATCAGTCAGTACCAATCTGTATTCCGTCGCACTTGGGACTGGATCAATCGTCACATTCATCTCACCCGGTGTCCGGAAGACAGGTTTAATACTTACTGATGGGCTGTCCGGATATGTCAGCACTTCCGTGCGAGCTTCTGCTGATCCCACATGATTGTTTACTGTCAACTGGTAAGCATAATTTTCGCCGCCTGCCAGGTTTTGATCTACATATTCATTTGCCGGATACTCCAGTGTTGTTTCCTTACCTGTGTTCATGTTTCTGACTGTATATGTGTACCCGTCCGTATACCGATTGCTTGGTAGGCTCCATTGCAGCCTTACTTCGGACGCACTCAGCGCAGTCGCATCCAATGTAGGAGCATTTGGTACTTCCTGCAGCTGATATGGATTTGATGTATGTGTTCCCACATTACCTGCATGGTCAGTAACTTGAGTATGAACATACCAAGTCCCTTCTCCATCATTCAAGGTCACTTGGCCATTGCTAGGCAGTGTCTGCCATGAACCGCTTGGTGTGGCGTCCTGACTCACCTCATAGTAGATTGGATCCACCACTCCAGATAAACGATCACTAGCCGTAATTTGGACATTCGCTCCTTGTTTAGACCAAGTTTGGCCATTAGGTGCCAGTACCACTTCCGGCTGTTCTTTGTCTATCCGGATGGTAAATTCGATTTCCGGACTCGTAAGTCCAACGGCATCCACCGCTCGAGCAGTGATTATATATTCACCTGAGTCCGTCAGTGTTCCACGATCGCCGGTAATGTACGATCCATTATCGATCTTATATTCATACGTCACGTCGGTTGCATCCTGGCTGCCACCCAACTCGAAAGATACGTCTTGATTGGACCAGGATGTATCTGTGACAGTGTGAATGGGTGCTGTTGGTGCTGTTCGGTCAATAAATACCTGTGCATGCGCTTCTACGCTAACATTGCCAGCAATATCGATTGTCCGGCCCCACACATCAGTAATGCCCTCAACATCGACTTCTACAGGACCTGTATAAGTCGTCCAGTTCCCTGTTCCCACTTTAATTTGGCTATTGGCCACACCGCTCAAATCATCTTGCCCATCGATTAACGAAACCGTTACTGGATCCTGAGTGTACGTTTCATTCGAAAGGTGCAGCGCCGGTGTTGTTGGAGCCTCTTTATCAATTCTGACAATGACCTGGCTCGCTTCACCTTTGTTTCCCGCTTTGTCTACGGTGTACGCCTGGTAAGTCCATTCTCCGGATTCCTTAACTACTACAGGAGCCGTATATTTCGTCCAATTAACTCCATCATGAGAGTATTCACTGTAATCCGCACCGCTGACAGCGTCAGATCCATGGGTAATATTGATTGTTACGTCCTGTTTAGTCCATACATCGCTAGACAGGAATACATCTGGACGACCAGGAACAGTTTTATCGATCCGAATCGTTTGCTGCAGCTCTGTTCCAACGTTCCCCAGCTTATCGATCGATACGGCTTTCAACTCATATGAACCTTCTTCTGAAAGTACGATCGGACCCATATAGTCCTCCCAAGCTCCGCCGTTTAACTTATACTGGGTTTTGTCTGTTCCTACGCCGTCATCTAGCCCAGGTGTAAGGATCGCAGTAACCGTTTCGTTTGACCATTCTCCGCTTGGAGTGATAGTGACTGCCGGTTTGTCTGGACCGGTCATATCGACTGTAATAATTCCGCTATACGTTATCGTGTCGATTCCTTCTTTTCCGTCATTTCCCTTGATAGATATTACTGTGTAAAACCCTTCAGGCACTTCAGAGACCGGCCATTCAAGCTTCCAAGCGCCTGAACCGGTAACGCTTGTTGATTTAGCGACTCCTGCCAGTGTCGCAGTGATGGTAATTTTGTCACCGTCACTGTCAGATGCTGTTCCGCTCAACGTAATTTTGCTTGTAGGTTGACTGACCGTAATGTCAGAGTTATCTACGCTAAGTACTGGGAACATGTTGGTTGTGGACTTTTTAATGTACCAGTATCCATTAAGTACTCCGTTGTCTGGATATGTTCCATCTAAATCCAACAGATTAGATTGCAGCAATTGATCTTTTACCATTTCCGATCCTGATACAGTAGTATACGAACTATACTGCCAATACTTGGTTCCGGTACTACCGCTTGATGCTTTCGTGTACCGAAACACTCCATCTGAACCATAACTTTTGTATACTTCTTGTATAAATTGCGATTTAGCGGCAAAACCAGAGATCGCGCTATCACTATTTACGTACGCCCGTCCAGTGTTTTTATCGAATGTGTACTCCGTATAATATGTTGCGTAGTCTTCCAGACTTACAGTACTTGTTCCTCCGTTATACGCACTCCATGCTAAATTATAGACAGGATTTTGCTTTAGACTATACTTATCCCAGTAAAATAATTGTGTCTTGTTAACTTTTAAAGTACCAGTATACGTTGCTGTTGAAACTCCGTTATTACCATCATCCGCCTTGATCGTAATACCTGTGTACGTACCTGAAGAATTAAACTCGGACGTCCGCCAAGTTAACGTCCAACTCCTTGCTGTTGACCCTGCATTGGAAACTATAACTTGTTTTGTTAGACCACCAATAGAAGCTGATACAGTTAACGCTTCGTTATATGTGTCCATTACCGTGCCTGATATCGTGAATGTATCTTGACCTTGTTTAAGATTGATATCCTTGTCACCACTCGACGTTATGGAAAGCACCGGCGTGTTCGGCACCATGCTGGTTTTTACGTACCAATAACCATCGGTATGTATGCCATCGTTTGGATAAGTTCCGTCCGGAGCCGTGGTAGACATAATAAAGGCTCCTTTAATCTTGTTATACACAACGGATCTTAAGTATTCATCTACATAACCACCAGTTTTTACGAAGACTTTCATACTATCCGTATCTAATCCCCTGTTATACCCTGTGCCATATAGATCGTATATTTCGCCTACCATTTGAAAACTACAACCCGAGAATTTGTATTGCCCAAAAACAGTTGTGGTAGTCGCTGCCTCATACTTTCTTACAAATTTATCTGTTCCTTCAGAGCAGACAGTGCCATTCTTTGTGCCGTAAATATCGTAATTATATTGGCGTACAGCTGCTCCTTCAGCATTAGGTATCAATAAGTTTGAAGCGACTAGAATGAAGCAAAGTAAAGCCAAAACTATTTTACGCGTATATTCGTGAATCATTTCCTGCAACTCCTTTAATTTTTCTTAAAAAAGGGACAGTTACATAGATAACTGTCCCTTTTGTTACTCTGAGATTGAATTCAAATAATCACGTAAACGATAAATTAATGCCGCTGCTTCTGCTCGAGTAAGTCCGTTTTTGGGCCTAAACGTGTTATCTGGATATCCTTTTACCAATTGCTGCTCCGTAGCCATCTTTACATCTTCGGCAGCCCATACTGCAATATCTGATTCATCAGAAAATTGCTGTGCTGTTACTCCAGGTGCTACCCCTTCATTTAATAGCACATTGATTAACATTTTTGCTGCTTGCTCCCGGTTTACAAGAGCCTCCGGCCGAAACTCAACTGCGCTAAAACCTCTTGCTATTCCATTTACGATAGCTGCATTGAGTTCTCTAGCGTACCATGCGGAATCCTTTACATCCTGGAAGGTTAATGTTATTGACTCATCGGGATCAGCAGCCATAGTGCGTACAATCAATGCTGCAAATTCCATTCGTGTAATTTGCTTATCTGGAGCAAACATCTCAAATGTAATGCCTTTGATAATACCTTCTTTTGCCAAGCTCTCAATTTCATTTTTAGCAAAATTGGTTGAGATATCTTTGAAGACGTCTTTACTTGAATTTGTGTTATCTGAACTTACATTTTCTTCTGGTATAACTTCATTTTCCTCATCCTTCGTCACTTCAGTTTTAGAAGGAGGATTTGGGTTTGTAATTGTCAGAATAGCCTGTGTCCAGGCAAGCACCGTTGTTTCTTCTAGGCTTAAACCTCCTGGATTCAGGGCCTTAATTTGGTACTCATACGAGGTTGCTGGATCCAAACCAGTTTCTATAAATCGGGTTTGTCCGGCTTTTACTCGGCCAATTTCTTTGCCGTTACGATAGATAACCAGGTACGTAATGCCTTTCGTGTCTACCTGTTTAAAATCTAGTGTCACGGTCTGTGTTGTGCTTGTCGCCGTGATGTTACTTGGAGCTAGTGGCAACGTCCACAGCTCTACAGGCACGCTCTCCGATGGAATACCTTCGCTATTCTCCACGACGATATGCACTGGATAAGACGTTCCTGGTTCCAAACCATCGATTCGGATCGGCAGCGTATCTCCACGCCACAACTCCGTTCCTTCCTCATCGATCACTACATATTCGTTAGCGTGGTCGACTTCCGGGAATCGGATTTCTGCCCAGTCGTTCCCGGTCTCTACTTCCAAATCCTCTACCGAAACTGGATCCGTGGCCGTTGTTGTGGTCAATTTGATTCCTTGGCCTTCGCCGCCCTGGTTTATTGGCTTAATTTCGTATTCATATGCCGTTCCTGGTTGCAGATCCGTATCCTTGTAGATTACTTCCCCGCTACCTGCGTCCACCTTAGCGATTTCCTGTCCATCACGTAAGATCACGTATTCCTGGATAGCTTGTCCAACGGTCTTCAGCTCAATCGTAACGGATCCGGACTTTACATCGGTGATTCTCGCATTAGCTTCACTCAACTCTGCTTTGGTAACGAGCTGTACCTGAACTCCTTCAGATGCATCACCCGTCTTATTGATGGCGTACAACGTTAAATCATACGCATGGCCAACTTGCAGCTGAGTTAATTGTGCAGCTGCCTGCGGTCCGTTGTAGTACACATACCCATTAGCCTCATCTTTCAGCAAGTACCGAATGGATCCCTGTGGCTCTGTCCATGTCAGGGCAGCCTCAGTGTAATCTGCATCGACCTGCAGCAATTCCGGTGCCTCCGTTTTTGTGCTCCACACGATCTCAGATGCTTTACCCATGCCAGTCGCGTTTTCGGCCGCAACGGTAAAACGATACTCGGTACCTGGCTGTAGATCGGATATCCGGATGGACGGTTCTAGTACTTCTAAGCGGTTTCCTTGCTCATCTCTCACCCAGTACCGCTCAGCCGTTGTATCTGCAGCCCAGCTCAGTACCAGCTCCTTTTCACCTACCGTCTGAACCTGCAGCATTGATGGTCGTGCTGGTTTGGTCATAAACTCAAAGGAAAGTGGTGCTCCGAAGCCCGAGCTGTTTCCCGCTTGTACAGTACCTGTATACACGGTGCTGCCCTTCAGCTGCCGCATCACGTAATGTAAGTCAGAAGTGATAAACTGAGTACCATCATGCAATTCAATCTTGTAGAAGGTCGCTCCTGTGACTGCGCTCAATTGTACCTCTGCTTGTATTTCTTCAATACCACTCACCTGAATTGATCCAACTTGGTCTGGTAACGTTACTGTTCGAATCACTTGGGCCTTACCTTGACCGGTGTTATTAATTGCTACAAGTGATATGGTGTACTCTGTGCCAGATGTTAGCCCGGTAACGGTGTACTGCAAATCTGCACCTTCGTGATCTACCACAGGTATTCCATTCTGATCCATCACTTCTAAATGGTACGTATGAGCACTCTGTACACCATCCCACTGCACTGTAAATCCAGTTGTAGTGTAGCTGTGTACGTGCAAGGATTTGTCCTGCGCTGGCAACGTCATTATGTTCAACGGGTCCGATACATCTCCCTCACCCGTCTCATTTCCGGCAGCAATTGTATATGCATACGCTGTACCCGATTCAAGTCCAGCATCCTCATAACTGAGGTCCTGGTCTCCTCCGTTAAACACCAGAGCATCATCCCGGTATAAATCATAGTATGTGGCTGTAGTTACGCTTTGCCATTCGGTTGTAACGCTGTCCTCCTTAATCTCCACTGATGTGAAACCCATTGGAGTGGCAGGTAGGGTCAAAAAGCCGGTGCTCGTAGCTACGCTTGCCCCTGTTGCGTTCATTGCCCAAACTTGGAGCGTATACAAACTACCTGGATCCAAGCCAGTTACAGTGTGTTGTGTGCCAGATATTACTCCGTCTTGTCGAGTCTGTCCCTGATTATCAGTCAGTACTAATCTGTATTCCGTCGCACTTGGGACTGGATCAATCGTCACATTCATCTCACCCGGTGTCCGGAAGACAGGTTTAATACTTACTGATGGGCTGTCCGGATATGTCAGCACTTCCGTGCGAGCTTCTGCTGATCCCACATGATTGTTTACTGTCAACTGGTAAGCATAATTTTCGCCGCCTGCCAGGTTTTGATCTACATATTCATTTGTCGGATACTCCAGTGTTGTTTCCTTACCTGTGTTCATGTTTCTGACCGTATATGTGTACCCGTCCGTATACCGATTGCTTGGTAGGCTCCATTGCAGCCTTACTTCGGACGCGCTCAGCGCAGTCGCATCCAACGTAGGAGCATCTGGTACTTCCTGCAGCTGATATGGATTTGATGTATGTGTTCCCACATTACCTGCATGGTCAGTAACTTGAGTATGAACATACCAAGTCCCTTCTCCATCATTCACGGTCACTTGGCCATTGCTAGGCAGTGTCTGCCATGAACCGCTTGGTGTGGCGTCCTGACTCACCTCATAGTAGATTGGATCCACCACTCCAGATAAACGATCGCTAGCCGTAATCTGGACATCTGTGCCCTGTGTAGACCAGTTCAGGCCATTAGGTCCAAACACTACTTCTGGCAGTTCTTTGTCTATCCGGATGGTAAATTCGATTTCCGGACTCGTAAGTCCAACGGCATCCACCGCCCGAGCTGTGATTATATACTCACCTGAGTCTGTCAGTGTTCCACGATCGCCGGTAATGTACGATCCATTATCGATCTTATATTCATACGTCACGTCGGTTGCATCCTGGCTGCCACCCAACTCGAAAGATACGTCTTGATTGGACCAGGATGTATCTGTGACAGTGTGAATGGGTGCTGTTGGTGCTGTTCGGTCAATAAATACCTGTGCATGCGCTTCTACGCTAACATTGCCAGCAATATCGATTGTCCGGCCCCACACATCAGTAATGCCCTCGACATCCACTTCCACAGGGCCTGTATATGTTGTCCAGTTCCCTGTTCCCACTTTAATTTGGCTATTGGCCACACCGCTCAGATCATCCTGTCCATCGATCAGTGTGATAGTAACTGGATCTTGGGTAGGTTTATCCGAACTTAAATTCAATTCTGGTGTTTCTGGTGATACCTTATCAACTTTAGCAATCACTTGAGTTGATTCTCCAATGTTGCCCGCTTTATCTATTGTGCGAACCTGATATGTCCATTCTCCAGAATCCTGAACGATTACAGGTGCTGTATATTTCGTCCATGTCTGTCCGTCTCTTGTAAATTCGGTGTAATCTGGACCGCTATCAGCATCCGTTCCATGCGATGCAAACAGTGTTACATCTGAATTTGACCATGAATCTTCAGACAGGTACACATCCGGACGACCAGGCAATGTCTTATCAATTTTTATGGTCTGATGTAATTCTGTACCTACGTTTCCGAGTTTATCGATCGACACAGCTGTTAACTCATGGACACCTTCATCTTGTAAAACAATGGTTCCCTTATAATCCTCCCAGGAGCCATTATTTAACTTATACTGTGTTTTTTCTGTCCCTACACCGGCATCAATACCAGGTGTTAGAACAATTGATACGGTTTCCTTCGACCAGTCCCCACTAGGTGTTACAGTGACTCCAGGTTTACCTGGTCCAGTTCGATCTATCTTGACGACAACCGAAGCCGTGGCACCTGTGTTGTTCGCATTATCTGTTGTTGCAGTCTCAATCGTCGTTTCGCCTTCTTGATCTATTAAGAGCGGCAAACCACTGTATTCTTTCCAACTACCCAGCTTCCATTGTTAATTCGATATTCTGTACCCTTAACTCCGCTTCCACCGGCTTTGTCAGTTCCCGGCGTGATCGTGACAGTTACAGGCGCTTTAGTCCAGGTTGTGCTGGACAAACTTACACTAGGAATCGTTGGTGCTGTCTTATCGATCAAAATTTGGCCCGTGTAATTAGCCGTTGAAACTCCACCACTAGGATCAGTAGCTTTTACTGCAATGTTTGTATATGCTCCTTCAGCTAGTTGAGTCCCACTCCATGTTAACGTCCATGGCTTAGCGCTAACTGTACCCGTAACAGTAACATTTTTTTCCACTCCATTTATTGTCGCGGAAACAACAACGTTATCATTATCCGGATCAGAAACAGTCCCTGTAATACTCACATTACCTGCACTGCCTACTTGGTTCGTCTGAGTAATCTGAATCACCGGGTTACTATTTAGAATTCCGTAATAAACATACCTCGTACTACCAGAGTATCCATTGTCGGGATACGCATTCCTACTTTGTGCAGTGACTCTCCCATCATAGACTTCTCTTGATGAATACGTTGGGCTTACCCATTGTTGTCCAGTTGCGTATGCTGTACATGTTGCTGTACCTCCACCAGGCGGCTGAGTGTACTGGGTGCAATATTGATAGGACTGATAATATCCACCGCCGGTTTGGTAACTTTCAGTATGGTATGTGTCCCACGCGTATGTAGCTGCAGAAGCTGATGGAGGAGGAAAATAACTGAATATCATGGCAGCTATTACAAACAGAATCAATGATTTTTTCTTCATGTCTTTTCCTTTCTATTCAATTCTCAAAGATCTTTTTGATGTCAAAACGCTGAACTAGCTATCTCCTTTCCGATGAAATTTTCATAAAAGCACTTCATTACGCTTTATTAATCGCATATAAGTGCGATTATAGGTGCATTTTCCATATATGCACCCCAAATAGACTACTATACATGCAATATAGTATCATTTATTATGAAAACAAGCTATATTTAGACGAATTATTATTCATATTTGTTGCAAATAGTTTTGAAAACAAAAAAACGTCTTCCCTTTATGAAAGGAAAAACGTTCTTGATCAATTTGCTATCGAGGAGATAATTGCTTCTCTTGGTATACAATCACACCAAGTCCAATCATTATTTTGATCTTCTTTTGACAACCGCTCAATAGCATAGCTGCCAAACTGATCCGGGTTTAAATGGATACGGTAATTATACTGGGCTTTCACTTCTCCATACTCTATTGCACTAAGCAAAAGGTATTGAGACCCCACTTCTAAAATTTGAACTGATTTTAGACCAAACCAATCCTTTACATATTCTATTGCCCTACTAGGTTGGATTTTAATCTGTTCTACACGGGTTACGTAGTACTCTGCCTCACATTCTTTGCAAATATCAGCTTCCAGTACCTTACTACTAAACTGACTTTCTGGATGATTCTGCATACAGAAAGCACACAATAACTCATCGTCGCTATACATATCTGCAATCGTCTCATTAATTAACTCTTTATGGGCCCTGCTTGGATGATATGTATTTTTTTCCTTACTTAAGGTTTTAATGTCCTACACCCCACTTTGATTTTAGCGGTTATTTTCAATAAATTGATTATATGGCCATTTCTCATATTTGTAAAGAATTGTTTTGGGTTTTTTAGGTATTTAAGCTCATGACTTATTGTCTACTTTGATGTTTTTATAGTAATCATTAACATATATATCAAGAATCTGAGACTGTTTTAGGACCTTTGGATGATTCATCCCAAACATATCAGCTAATTCATATAGCCTATCCCTTTCTTTCTCCAACAACGTATACTGGGAATTTTTTTCGAACAATTCTGTCACCCCTCCTGTAATATTTTATCTAATTATGTAAAAATCTTATTCTGATTAACGTTTTACAAATATATTTACCTTTTCCTTTTCTTCGGAGCTTACTTGCCTGTTATACCTACGGCTACATGTCTCTGGTCTTTTAGCCGCATCCCTCTCTTCCCGGAACCCATTGATTTACTGAAGAAAAGACAAAAAAGAGCAACCGTTTTTCGGTTGCTCTTTCATATGAATTACCATCCACCCGCGCCATGTGTCAGTGTAGTGACCATAGGTACGGGCTCGGCCTTATTACCATCTGCGTACACATTTCCAATCGGTAGAATTAAAATTACTAGACTAAGTATGACTATAGACACCAATTTTCTCTTTTTCATTTTCTTCATAGACCTCCATCATGATAGTAGAATATTTCCGCAATTCTTGGGCTCCCATTTTATGACGCATTTTTTCGACTGTGCTTACACACCTAACAACACAAGCATCATTTTTAATTTTAGCCGCAATTGCCAAACTCTCCAGAATATAAATTATCCCAGCCTCTATAAGATGGTTATCTATATAGTATGCACCAACATCTGCCAAAAAGTTTGCAAATCCTTCGCTGGCAATCTGTTCACTATAAGATCCGAAGGTACCTCCTTTCTGTAGATGGCCCATAATATAAGGACGAAATCTCTCTAATACATGATCTATGTTGAGCGTATAAAACCTGGCAGCTTCAACGATTTTAAATAAAGCTCTTAGAACTTCATTTTCATTATTTGAGATGTAATCTACATACTCGTCCAGTATAGACGTATCACCTGACATTAATCGATACAAGTATTTATTCGCTTTAGCCCATTCCCGGAACTGTTCTTTGGTTCTATTAGCTTCATCATCATTTTCCACAACCCACTCCTGATTTTCATACAACGCCAGGTACTCCAGAGCAGTCTTGTAGTCCCTTTTTTCTTCATGAATACCACCTAAAAGTAAGTAGGCATACAACATGTATCCAAAAAGTGGCTTTGAAGGGTAAGTCCTCTTTTTGCTTCTTTTATTCTTCTTATGTTTGTAGTAGTACATATTCTTGGCAACTTCAAGCATCTGAGTAGCTAATACCATTGCCCGATCCCAACGGCGAAGAGAGTAATAGAGATTCGCCAAATCTTTTAAAGCATCTAGTTGCTCTGATTCATGTAACCTATACAAATATGGTTCAAATAGTGTTGCATACTCATAATTTTTTTCCTGATCAATTCCCAGTGAATTGATAAAGATTCTATACTGGCACAGTGCTAAACGTTCAGCATGCTGGTATTTTTCACTTTCTGCAACGGCACTAAATATAATATAAGCAGCTTGCTTTTTCTTTTGTTGATGTAATTCTTCAGCTATCCCAAATAAACTATTTGAATAGCTTACATTCTCCATAAGTAATCCTACGACCCTTTTTAAACATGCAAATTGGTCCAAATCTACACATCTATAAATAAACGGTCTTATCCTTCTCCAATTCGGAGCTGAACCAATTAAGTCATTCGCATATTCAATGTAAAAGTAACCTTCTTCTAATCCCAGAGCATGTGTGATCTGGTCTAGAATCTTTACTGAGATGGGCTGCAGTCCATGAAGAATTTTATGTAAAGTACCGGAATTGATTCCCGCAGCTGCAGCGAAGTGAGATAGAACTTGATTTTTTTTCTCTATATGCTCAACTAGTAAAGCTGTAATTGTAGCGCTCTCCAATATCACACCTCCAGATCAAAAAAATCCATAATTTGTAGATCATGGGCCTGTATATAGTAATCCTATGGATAATTATACCGATGGTCAATAGTTTAGAGTGATACAAATAAGAGCCCTTTGAAGGGCTCTTGGAATTATTGCACTGATGGATAAATAAACGAACATCTCACTTCTTCTTTTATTTGAGGTAATTCATAGTTTGGAATCCATTGAACATCGTCGATCGGTTTTGTTCTTTCTTTTTCTTCCTTTACGCAATCAACATAACACCAGATAAAAGCAGATATACTACTCAAGAAAATTATAGCACCCCAAATTTGAAATGTACTATCCATAATATCCATATTAATCTCTCCTTATTTATGTTATGATGGAGAGGATTCGTGGGCTCAAATACACGTTTCCTCAACCGACTGTTCGAGCAGTCGGTTTTCCTCTTTAAGACCTCTATAACATTGTGTATCCTATCTATCCTACGTGACTTGCGTAGCATAACTTCTGATGTCAACTCGTTGTTAGCTGCCATTAAGTTTAATTCTTCTCTGTTTTTTTCAAATAGCCGACTCATTCTCTCAATTTTTCCAGGAGTCATATAATACCTCCCTTCATCCGTTAACTGTCAGTTACGGTTTTTTTATTATGGCGCTGTCTTAGTATCTCAGCATTCTTTTGCAGTACATCATTTATTACAGATGACAATTGAACGTCTTTCTCACCGCTGGCCTTCCGGATCTTTGCTTCATTCTCATAAGTTTCCCAGTCTTCTTCTGTTAAATAAATTGATAGTGAAACTTTAATTGTCGATTCACTGTATTTTTTTGGCCTACCCGCTCCTTTCCGTGCTCCTCCTCTACTTTCAATGTGGTTGTTACTTGAGTTGTTAGTTTCTTTCAAGAAAGAGCGCCCCTTATTGATAAATTACTTTTTGATTATAACCGCAAAAATCAAAAATATCAATCACATTTAAGGTTATTTTCAAAAATAAGTAATTTATTCTCGATTTTTTTATCCCTTACTTCTTATAACTTTGTAAATTCCACTCTAAACTTATTATCCCTTTTATAATCAAAAAATTTTGGAGAGTAATTTATCATCCGTGAACTGAGAAAACTAGATGTGTCAGTTATAATAGATTGATCACTTACTAGAGATCTGGAGGTATTAGATGCAGAGATATGGATCTGTTGAATGCAGTGTATACGGCAGTCCCTTTTTTTCGTCGGCTACAGCCAAATTAACACTCTTTAACGAGTATAAGGCCATAGATGATTGGTATTTTTCTTCATTGCGATTTGGTAACCGTATCCCTATAAATAGATTCGACCCATTGCCTGGTGGGACCCTGCAGGGACATAACCCTACTCACTTTTGTGTAAACAACCGTACCTTTAGAAAAGAACTTCTTCCCATTTGGTACGATTATCTCTGGTATTTGTATTTAGAAGAGCATCCCGATGTTACTAACGCTTTAAGATCGTTCTCTTCTTATCTTGATAATACAGCTGAAACAATTCGAAATTCTTCAAGACCTTTAGATATGTACTTCAATAATGGACGTGAACTAATGATAGACTATCTTAGCGAATTCGAATGGCTGTTACTTGCTGACTAAAGAAGATAAGCGATTTTTTGTTATCGTGTATTAAGAATTGAGCATAAATGATTTAGCAAGATCCTACTCTATGCGTAAAAAATAGTACGGGGAAATGGTCAGAAAAGCTTGGCATGTACTCTCATCTTTCAGGTAGGGTACCAGGATGCCGCAGGCACAACGTTCGCATCGATCTCTGGCCAACCGGCTGCTGCTCTTCGGATCTCTCTGCAGCTGCTACCAGGACGTCACCGGCACGCCGATCGCATCGATCTCTGGCCAACCGGCTGCTGCTCTTCCGGATCCCTCTGCAGCTGCTACCAGGACGTCACCGGCACGCCGGTCGCATCGATTCTGGCCAACCAGCTGCTGCTCTCTTCCGGATCCCTCTGCAGCTGCTACCAGGACGTCACCGGCACGCCGATCGCATCGATCTCTGGCCAACCGGCTACTGCTCTTCCGGATCTCTCTGCAGCTGCTACCAGGACGTCACCGGCACGCCGATCGCATCGATCTCTGGCCAAACGGCTGCTGCTCTTCCGGATCCCTCTGCAGCTGCTACCAGGACGTCACCGGCACGCCGGTCGCATCGATCTCTGGCCAACCGGCTGCTGCTCTTCCGGATCCCTCTGCAGCTGCTACCAGGACGTCACCGGCACGCCGATCGCATCGATCTCTGGCCAACCGGCTACTGCTCTTCCGGATCTCTCTGCAGCTGCTACCAGGACGTCACCGGCACGCCGATCGCATCGATCTCTGGCCAACCGGCTGCTTCTCTCTTCCGGATCCCTCTGCAGCTGCTACCAGGACGTCACCGGCACGCCGATCGCATCGATCTCTGGCCAACCGGCTACTGCTCTTCCGGATCTCTCTGCAGCTGCTACCAGGACGTCACCGGCACGCCGATCGCATCGATCTCTGGCCAACCGGCTACTGCTCTCTTCCGGATCTCTCTGCAGCTGCTACCAGGACGCGCCACCGGTACGCTGATCACATCGATCTCTGGCCAACCGGCTGCTTCGCTCCTTCCGGATCCGTCTGCAGCGTCTACCAGGACGTCACCGGCACGCCGATCGCATCAATTCTGGCCAACCGGCTACTGCTCTCTTCCGGATCTCTCTGCAGCTGCTACCAGGACGTCACCGGCACGCCGATCGCATCGATCTCTGGCCAACCGGCTGCTGCTCTCTTCCGGATCCCTCTGCAGCTGCTACCAGAACGTCACCGGCACGCCGATCGCATCGATCTCTGGCCAACCGGCTACTGCTTCCGGATCCTTCTGCAGCTGCTACCTGGATGCCGCACACACAACGTTCGCATCGATCTCTGGCCAACCGAGCTGCTCCTCTTCCGGATCCTCTGTAGCTGCTACCTGGATGTCTCAGGCACTGACACTCGCATCGATCTCTGGCCAACCGGCTGCTCCTCTTCCGGATCCCTCTGCAGCTGCTACCTGGACGTCACCCACACGCCGGTCGCATCGATCTCTGGCCAACCGGCTACTGTTCTTTATTAATTGATGGATTTATCTACATCCTGGTACATAAAAATATCCCATAGAGACTTCGAGTTGTCTCAATGGGATATTTTTAAATAATTCCAGGTCTATAGCTGCAGAGACGGGAATTTTAATAATGAACGTCACCAATCCAGGTGTTTTTCATATACCAGTTACCCGTTCCAGTAAATCTAACTTCAATATGTCCAGTATAATTGCCGATCAGCTTAACATAGCTGTACTTTGCGTCGGCAATGAGGTCCCATGCTTTGTTATCAATTTTGTAAGCAGTCTTTTGAGTAATTTCCCCTACCCATCCAATACCACCTTCAGCGTTAGCGCTTATAGGATTTTGTACGGATTTTATTTCATTAGTCTTATCATCATAAGTATATGATGCCGAAACAGATATATCGTATAATAAAATATTAAATGCTGCATTTACTCTGAAATATCCTGAGGCAGTTTGGTTCTGGATTACTTGTGCTTCGATCTTGTCTGATGCTGATGGAGTTGCTGTGTTGAATCCACCAGCTTCAACCGTAAAGCCGTTCCCTAAATCAATAATTTGATGAGGGTTGTCACTTGATATATTCATATTTTGCAGTGCTTCATTGACTTCAGCTACAGTTGGGATCTGATCCGCAGTGTATACTTTTTTCAATTTTTTATTGATAGGTACATTATTCAGTTCTTCAACAGAAATGATTGGTGCATTCTTTGGGTTGTCCGTCTGAGGAGCAGCTGCAAATGCACTTCCAACTGCAATAGAAGACATCAGGGCTGCGGTTGTTAATACCTTTGTTGCTTTGCTGAAATATTTTTTCATCATATTAGCTCCTTTTCTAATTCGTTCTTTGAAAGAATAACAAAATATGGTATATTTAGTCAATAAGAAATTGGAAAGGATGTGTAAATTCTTGGTAAAATATGTTTTCAAAACGGGTGGTTTTGTTTTATATATCGCTATTATCTTGGCAGCTATTCACTTCTCCATTAGATCTCAAATTTTTTTGAAAGAAACTTTTCCAGATAGCATGATTATCAGCTTGTCGAAACCTATGCTCCCTCTCTGTTTAATTGGTTTTCTTATTGGATTATTTCCGTTGATTTTTAAGAGTAAACAGGCAAGTTTTTTAAAATTACGAAAAATTAAAACGCTAATACTTCTAAGCCTTACCCTATCATGCTCTTTGATTTTCTTTTTAATGGCTGAATTTTCTACGCTGTATACTTTCAGTATCCTTATTGGCGTTATTTCATATATATTTTGGGGAGTCCTTGGCATTCGACTTTCTCATTTGCTTGTAAATAGAAAAAGCCAACTTAATTGAAAGAACTCTCCATACCTCACCATCCTCTGCAGCCAATGTATTCCTACGGATTACTATAGATTGCAATGTAAGTGTATATGAATGCAATTTTAAGACGACACTTATTGTACCTCTCCCATAATCCCTATTTGTGCCCAGTCTTGTCGACTGGGTTATTTTTATGTGCCTCAGTCTTATTCTGTTATGTATTAGATCAATCAAACTGTTTAGTAAAAAAACTGCCGAATGAACTCGGCAGATCCTGAATTGTTCAATAATGATATTGAATTAATAACCCGTGCCATGATTGTTCATGTTCTTCCCTCCATTACCCTAATTATTTTAAATTTCCGGGAGATTTCTTGGTCTTGAGCTTTTGTACTAACTGACTGACACGTCCCTGCGACACACCTAATAACTCCGCCCACACTTTTTGTGTAGCATCTGGATACTCCTCCATAACATTATTCAGCCTCTGTAGCATATCTTTGCTTCGGACATTCTTACCTACCGCACCTTGTAAAAATTTCGCCATGACAGCTTGATCGGAGAATACTAACTTTTGAGATTTATTTTTTCCTGGTTCCGAGCTATTGCCCGAAGCTTCTTTTAAACATGAGGCACAAATAAAATAATTTTTAAAGAAAGCCAAGTCACTTTCCGATTCACAGAATATACATTCCATTCTTTTATATTTTCGCAAAATAATTTTCTCATCTGAATCTTCATAAAAATAATCGAGAGCGTCACCAGTCTTCACGTCAAGTGTACGTCTAAGCTCAATTGGTAGAACAATACGGCCGAGTGAATCCAAGTTGCGTACCATTCCCATATGTTTACTTTTATTCATAGCTTTTTCCTTTCTATTTTTTCTAATTGTATCATATAAAATAACGATTTTTTTACATCCATTTGGCTAAAGGTTACCATTCTATTATCCTGACCATGTGCCACTTCTCTACACCTTCCGGATCGGTATGCAGCAGCTGCTCTTCTATCTCTTTGGGTAGCGCTGCAAGGACTTAACCGGCCCAAGGAGGTGTTTACATTTGGAACTCTCCATTGCCTTGTATGTCCTTCAGTGAGTATGATTAGGATGTTGTTCAAATGCAGCAAGGGAGGTTTCATCATGGATAAACAGGAAGAAAAACGATTACTCGATGCTTTGAGAAGAAAATTAAAAGCAGAGAATGGATTCTTAGGGATTTCTCTGAAACGAAACCCGATGAAACGGCCAGATGCTCCATTGACTGAAGATGATTTCATAGAGTTGTTTGAGTCAGACTTAAAAGAACTCAAGACTTTAGGTGAAATGGTAGTCGCTGAGATGAAGGACGGGAAAGAATATTATCTTGTTCCTACAATTAAGGACAATGAAGCTTATATGGAAAGCATGGCTGAGCAGCACCCTCAATTGGTACGAATTACAGAGGAGACTATAGCGAATGTCTCAAATATTGCAAAATTGGATAAAGCGAAACGATTGGTTACTTTCAATACCAAAGATGGCGAAGTTACTCATGAAGTGGAAGATAGATTTTGGGATAAGTTTATAACAGTGTATAACAAACATAATAATTAACGAAAAGAAACAGCTCAAGTGAATGAGCTGTTTCCTTGCTTATACTTCGTGTTTATAATTTTTTCGAATTGCTGACATATAAATGTGCTTCTTCGGATTCCAATCCATGCTTACTTCCATTACCGAATCAAGTGTACTATCTCCTGTTTCCCCAGAAAATAAATGACGCTCAATCCAACGAATTTTATCTTCAGGAACCATAGGATTGCCCCAATGTGTTTCTAAAAAAATTGAATCAAAAAATGAGATTCTAATCTTTGTTGCAATAATCTCAAACCAATTTTGCACTCCTGGAGGCTCGTATGAGGTAACTACAATAGTAACCAGCTTTCCCTCACATGTGTCTTGTTCATCTCCCACCCGAAGTTCGACATCACAATAATATACTGATACTTCACCCTGGCCATCACTTATTGCATTCCCAGGGACGTACGGCCACTTAAAATTGTAGGTTCCTGGATGACAGTATATGCTCTTTTCCGATTTACCCATGTCGTTCCTCCTCAGCTTCCTTCTATAGGTCCCTCTTAAACACAAATTCGGTTTATGTATTTATACATACTTCTAAACACAACCAAAGGCGCACCAGCCAAAAAAATCGTCATGAAAATGAAAATAAAAGAACCGAGTTCTACTACACCATGAACTAATTCAGGATTAATCAGTATTCCACGCCAAATAATTAGATAAAAAAGAATAGTAAAAAGAGTTACGAGAGTCAAGAGAGTTTTACGCATCATATGTATATCTCCTTTCCTTTTGAAGCAACAGTACTCTTTTTATTACGCTCATACCCTGTAAACCGCTGCATATTCCTCTCAATTTTTTATTTCGTGGTGATTTCGCACATTCTAATATTTTTTGCTTCACCCACCGTTAGTATTTTTGTGGCTTGTTATACAGAGACACCATTTACCTAGAGTTCCTCAGCCTTCTCTATGTAACTGCGGATGAACTGAATGGCCCTTTAACATTGGCCGAATCAATTGTTCAAATGTTCCTTCTCTTGCATCACCCACGTATATTTTCGCCGGTTTAAGATTTTCTTCGTATCCAATACCTTGTTTCTTATCCCCATCATCTCCCAAACCTTGACCTCTTGTCGTTATTTTAGATGATTCCATATTAATAACACTGGCTTTTCCCTCTTCGACCAAGCTATGTATCAACAATTCAGGATTATATTTCCGTCCTCTTTTTAAAAATTCATTCATTTCATAACCCTTCCCTTCCATTTTTTTAGTCCAGCTATAACACTACCGCACTTCCAGATCCTCAACCCTTTGAGACCACTCTTCAAACAAAAAATTCGGCAATACTACTTGATACAAGTATAGAACGACACTAAACAAAACAAATAAAGACACGAATACTACAGCGAGCACCCCTACTCTAGAAAGTCTGTCTTTCATAATTTATCCCTTCTCCTCCTTGCTCATGTCCAGCTGATCGACTCCACCGCGTCCTCTCATATCCTCAAGGAGACTTACTTCAACTCTTCTTTAATTGATACTAAAAAGATTTTCATTACACGGTAATAAATCCATATGCACACAATATATAACGGCGACCATATAAAAATGCTTGAAATACTGGGTAACCCAATATAGATGATAACTACTATTAGCGAAACAGGAGCAAAAAGAATGAAAATGATTGAAAATAAGTAAACTTCCCAGTTGGATTGGATATGTTTGATGACATCTCTTTTTTTACGCAACTTTAACCCGGCCCTCTCTTCTTTATGTCATTTTAATCCGAGTACTACTAGCGATCTAAGTCATGTCCAGCTGATCGACTCCACAGCTGCAGTAAGATCCTTGAATCCTGGTGTTGTGTACACGCTGCGCGAATCTATCGCCTAGCATTACCCGCTACCACTAGAAATAGTATGATTAAGAGAATCCAAATGAAAGTCCAATAAATATCAGTAACAGGATTAGATTCAACAAGGTTCTTTAATACTTGAACTAGATTTTCCATAAGTACTTCCTCCACATGCCGAACGAATGAACTGCTGTTTTTAGAGCTTTAGGACATTCATTTAATTCAATACTTGCTTTCATTGGCCACTTTCCTCTCCTCTTCTATTTCAGCTCATCGACTCCACCGCACCTCCGGATCCTCCAATGCTATGGTTCTTATAAATCATCTGTCTACCATATTCTCCATTTGCAAGTTGTCTAGCATTATGTCATTCGGGATTCTCACTATTAAGTACCAAGATCCCACTATTAATACTGATATTAATACAGGTACGCCGATAAGAAGAATAACTTTCCCAATGTTTTTCGTAATTTTCATATCTTCTCTTCAACTCCCCACAAAAATTCTCGCGGCCGCTTCCAGACCATACTA
Organism: Paenibacillus sp. 1A_MP2; assembly: GCF_052244825.1. Taxonomy (NCBI): domain Bacteria; kingdom Bacillati; phylum Bacillota; class Bacilli; order Caryophanales; family Paenibacillaceae; genus Paenibacillus; species Paenibacillus sp. 1A_MP2. The sequence continues at coordinate 27,207 of NZ_JBQQCS010000003.1, forward strand.
TTAATGAGGCCAAACTAAATTTTCTCAAGCTCTCTATGATAAAAGAACGTTCCAGGGTACTCTATTATAGTGTAAGTATACTGTTGGATATTTCCAGGGAATTTCGTAATAGACCATTCATTTACTGTCACAGTCTCACCCGTTTCCTTTAACTTAACCTTTTGCTTATCTTCAAAATGTTCGAACTCTTCAGGTAACCGTTGTTCATTCACGGAGAGCAGCCTCCTTAAAATTACTACTCAAGTCCAGCTGATCGACTCGACCACTACCTATTCTAGGTTCTAGCATTGTCGTGCCGTCCGAGTATTCAATGATGTAAAATTCGCAACCATGCACCTCGCAAGTTACAATTCCTCGGGTATCGTCTTCTGGATCATTCACTTCAGATCCTGTGGATGTTGTCTCGCCGCAGCAGGGACATTTAACATCTTTAATAACAGCTTTAGCTATCAATTTATGAAGATCACGTTGAAGAATTCTTAATTTCAGCTCCTCTACTCTAGCTTGAATTCGATCATATTCAGCAATAGCAGATTCATACTCCTCTCTACTAAATTCATCACGGAGAGAGAAGTCTGTATAACTGACCATTAAATAATACTTTTCATTACTCACAGAAATATCCTTAGCATCAAGTGACCACAGTGATCCGAGTCTACCGCTTCCATTATGAATTGGGTTGTAAAATTCTTCCACTTTTCATTGAGTTCTTCACTTGAATTTGCTTCGAGTACTTCCACCTTTTTCTTCTTATAAAGCATATTTGACCATCTGACAGAAGCAATTATAGAATGCGAATATTCTTTTTCTAAAAGCTTTTTCGATTCTCTCTTTACTTCCCGTAATTCTCTCTTTTCTTTCCATAATTTCAACAGTTCCATTTTACCTTCTCCTCGGAGCATATTTAGTCTTTCAGTTATGCTTTATCATTTTCTAATAAAGTGTTTAATTGTTTTTCAGTGATAGTTGTGTAACGAAGAATATCGCTAACAGTTAATTCACTGCTTCGAACAGCTTTAATTAAACTATTGAGCTTTGTACTTGCAATATCTTCTGAATTTAATAGGAGTAGTCGTTGGATTTTATTCGCATGATCCTTCTCTAAATCATGCATGTTCGTCAAATGTGCAATCACTCACATCAACTCCAAACTCTCTGGCCACTTTTTGAATAACAAAAATACGTTCTTCTGCATTTGTTTCAGCAGCAGCTTCCTGAACTAATCGGAAAGCTATGGCAAAAGACTGTTTCGGGTCTTTCATGAATTCACTTCTTACTTGCTCTTCATTCATAGAAAAATATCCTCCCTCTACCTTAATAGTTTATTTCGAATTTTGCCTGGTTCTCGTAAATCTCATTCAGGTGCTGATAAGAAATAACCAGCATTACAAACGATATTAAAAAGACTGCTACAAGAACAGAGTAACCAATAACTGATTTTTTACTCCCTCTCATTTCACCACCACCTTTAATGAATTAATTTTTTACTCCGACCGACTCCCTACGCTCCACCAGATATTTCTCGTTCATACTCATTGACTCTGCGGTAAAATGTAGTTCGAGTCATCCCTATTGATTTCATAGCCGCCGTGGCCGTTATTTGTCCATCTTTCCAAGCGCGATATACTTTTATAAATTGGTCATCGATCTGGTGTTTAGGACGTCCAAATGTCACTCCCTCACTTCGAGCAATTTCTATACCTTCAGCTTGACGTTGCCTATTTTTTTTACGTTCTTGCTCTGCAACATACGCCAATAAACTCAAAAATTGATCTTCCATTACTTTTCCAAAATCACCCATGCTTTTGAACTTGCGACTATCAAATAGAGTTTCGTTATCAAGACAGACCAAATCAGCCTTCAAAGTCCTTGTAATGTATTTCCACTCACTTATAATTCCATCGTAATCTCGCCCAGACGATCGAGAGCATCCAAATATATTAAATCGCCTTCTCGAATCATATCTCTCATAGCCTGGTAACGAGCTCTCTTGAAATCTTTACCACTTTGTTTATCGACAAAAATGAATCTCTCTTCAACACCTATTTCTCTAAATTTTACAAGCTGTCTTTCTGGATTCTGATCTTTAGCAGATACGCGACCATATCCCATTAACATAATTCTATTCCTCCCTATTTTGTTTCAAAAGTCCCATTGATGAAATGGAATGTTTACAAATGTATTTTAGGACATTTTGAAACAAGAATACAGGATGATTTATAGTATTTCGAAAAGCATGCTTTTCCGAATACTCATTTTCACAAAAATGTTCCTCCTGCGTGTCACTAAAGCTGTTCCTTAACAAAGAATGAATTATGTATCAGATTTTTTTGCCTTGGCTTCAGCATTGGCTTTTGCAGTTATCTCTTCAAATTGCTCGAGTGGGTACACTTTGTAGTGGTTTGCGTGTAGGTATCCTCGTTCTCTATAAGGCACTAGATTAAACAATATCTGATTTTCTTTTTTCTTAACTATCCAGTCCTGCACAGTAAAATCCTCTTGATAAGGATCCCCTGTAATAATACTGAGCGGTATCCAAATATCTTTCGTTTCTGTCAAAGGGTTAGTCCATACATAAGCTTGATCCGGTTTTTGTTCCCAGGGATAAAATTGATACCTTAATGATGATGAGACCTTAGTCACCCGGACCTGAATAGCCTTTTCTGATTTATCTAAGATTTCAAATGTACTTTGATATTTTATATAGCTTTTTTCAGTAACACCTTCCCAACTGTTCACGAACTTACGAACTTCACAGAGTTGTTTCTGTATCTTCATTGTTAATCTTCCTTTCGTTTTATAATTACGCAATTGTTCCAAAAATATCATATACACATTTTGAAACACTTTATATTTCCAATATAGTATATTTAACTGAAAAAGTAAATAAAAAAATACGAATTATTATTCGTATTTTAGGAAATTGATATTATTCAATTTTTATTCATCATTTAACGGTGTTTACTTCTTTAAGATTTCATCCGGTGTCTCAGCCTTTAACCCTTCGACAAGAAAATCCTTAACATTTACTGTAACTACATGAGCTGGAGTAACGGCCTTAGCGTGTGCTGCTAAGTACGCATCTACAAAATCAATCTTCTTTTCTCGAAACCTTCTTAATGATTCCTCGATAACATCTTTCTCTTCACATTCAATACCTTTTAGATTTATAAATGAACTTAAAACATCGGCCACTTCAACTCTTGATCTTCCGAAGAATTTCCCAGTAAGAACAAATACACACTCGCTAATAATTAAAGGTGAAATCTTCAATGTATATTTTCCCTCATTGGCCTCTTGAACTAATTTCCGAGCTTGCGGGCTATATTGTTCGTTATCTCTAAGTACATAAATAATTATGTTTGTATCCATCCAAATTTCCGTTTTACTCAATCCTCTTCGCTCCCTCTATTCAAAATCTGAGAAGCGCGATCTGCCCGAGCTTCAGTCAAATCTAATTCAAAATTATTTTCTCCTGGGACATTGAAAATGCCAAACAATTGCTCAGGAGAACTATAATGAAGAGGCTCGACATATACGACACCATCACCCCGTAAGACAAATTTAACTTTGTCTCCTTCTTTAAGCGAAAGCGCTCGACGTATTTCAATAGGTATTGTTACTTGGGCTTTGCTACTTAATTTAGAGATTACTTCTGCTGTACTCATAGCGTTTACCTTCTTTCTTAATTTTTCTTTATCCATTTATCTTTACCTCCATTATATTCTTTACTTTTAAAAATGTAAAGAATTATAAAATTCTTTACACACCTATATTATTCATTAATTCCGTTATTATTCTGGAATCATCATTGTTATGCTGGCTTCCATTAACAATAAAGTTGTAGTAAAATTAAAAAATGTGTTGGCGCACATTGAGTACTCTTTATACAAAACTATAAGTAGCACGATCCTAAAATGACCCTTCTGAATTGGACACTCGTCAGGGTCATTTTGTTTTCTTCGTAACTAAAATTTAATGGAGTAAGAAGGCTAGCAATACTATTATAGCTACTTCAATAGAAATCAAATCAAATGCACAATTTTTATATCATTTCGGAATTGTTGCAAATATTCAACAAGTAATCTGCGATGACAATGGTGCGGCTTATCCTCACTACAAAGGAAGCATGGTACTCCATCAGAAAATAATTTACCTATGCCGTTTCCTACCTGCCGCTTTTCTAAGAGTTCAACGTATTGTTTTTCATATTCATTCCAGCTTATCCTCTTCTTTTTGAATGCTTCAAGCATTTGCCGTTCTGGTGCAAGATGGAGATTATGACTGTATTTGATACCAACTAGGCTCATGATATACATCAAGTCATCTTTTTTTGCGAATCCAGAAAGTTGAGATGTGTTATTAAGTCTGGTGTCAATCAAGTGAAGTACTTCTTGTGACTTCAATAGTTCAACAAATCTTTTTAATGACTTTTTAGAAAAGCCGATAGTAACCAAGGTTTTAGTCATAGCAATCACCTTATCATTTAGTGTACTTTTTATTTTTTTGCTCTTAATTAGTATCATATCCAATTAGTCACAAGCTAAATCCAGCTCCTTCAGATGTTACCAGGACTCGATTTGCGCGCCGGCATCCATCTTGGCCAACCGGCTGGCCTTTCGGGTCCTGATGCAGCTGCTTCGCTACGAATCTACCTTCAGAATGTATCACTGGTCCATTCAACTCCTTATGTTAAAAATTTTAACCAAGTAGCAAGCGTAGCTCTTTCGGATCCAGCTGCAGTTGTTCCTGGACTCCAGCCGCCGCTCCAGGGCATTACCGGCGCGCCAATCACTTCAGCCTGGCGAATCGGTTGCCGGCCGGCGCACTTCCGATCCAGCTGCAGCTGCTTTGCTTCCGGATCTTCTCCGGACGGTACCAGGTGCTTAACGGCACGCCGGCGCATCCTTTTTGGCCAGCCGGCTGCGTCGCCTCCCGGATCCGGCTGCAGCTGCTTTGCTTCCGGATCTTCTCCGGACGGTACCAGGTGCTTAACGGCACGCTGGCGCATCCTTTTTGGCTAGCCGGCTGCGTCGTCTCCCGGATCCGCCTGCAGTTGCTTTGCTTCCGGATCTCCTCCGGACGGTACCAGGTGCTTAAAGGCACGCTGGCGAATCAATCTGGGCCAGCAAGATAACAAAAAAGGCCACTTCAAAATTGAAGTGCCCTCTCTCATCTATCCGTTATAATGGCATAATATTGTGCTACAGTTCAGAAATTAGTAATCTGATTCTTCATACTCCTTCCGTGCTTCCGCGACCGCGACAAGATCAAATTGCCCGTAGATCGCTCTGACGAGCGTTTTAGTTTGTTCCTCACTGTAACCCAAACGCTTCGCACCGAGGATAGCATATCCCAAGCAAGCGTTGTTGCTCCATTCAGATTCGTTTGACCAATCCCGATCCACCAAAGAGCGGAGGTATTCTGATCGATTCTCATTAGCTTTGGCATCCAGGTGTTCCCACATTTTTTCCGGCAAAGTTAGAGAGACCTTTTTAGTAATTCCGAGGGATGGCCGTCCCATCGTTTTGATTGGTAACTTCAGATTACCAGTGGCTAGATCATACCGGCAATCCACACATAAAATCACTTTCTCACCGTTGGACAAAAAATCAGTGGTGTCATTTGAGCTTCCACAATTCAGGCAAATCATATGCAAAACTCCTTTATTTTAAGTTACCTAAAGTATATAGTTTAAGTAACCTAAAGTAAATAGAATAAAAAGCCAGGATTCTAAGCCTGGCTTTAATAATCAAAATGATAAAGGTACTTTTCGTTGTATAATTTTTTCGAATTCTTTTCCTGCTACTGCGAAGTGACATTTAGGTAGGTTTTGTTTATGGACATAGAAGTTTTCTATGCTTGCTCTCCAGTTTCTATGAATATAGTTTATTCTTTTTTCTGTATTTGCCACCCATAATATCGGGAAATCAAAACCTAATGTTTCATATAGCTCTATATATCTTGCAAATTTATTTTCCAGTTGTCTCGCGCCTTCTGTATTATTATCGAATTCTATAAAGAATGATTTATCATCTATTATAATCTGTCCATCTGGTCTAATAATGGAACGCCTTTGCGGTTCCTGACCCTCTTTTCACGGAGCTGTAGATATAGAAGATCGGCTAATTCAATCTCACTATACCACTTTACATTTTCCTTACCAAATTGTTTTATTGCTCTCTCTAAAATCGCATTGATTCCAATAAAATGACCCATTTGGGCTGAAGGCGCTTCTCGACTCCTAACCTCCATACCTCTCATTACCTGAACATGCTGAATAGCTTTTTTTCCTAGAGAGTAAACATATATTGAATCTCCTTTTCTCTTAGGGATTCCAATTCCAATCATATTCAGCCAATCACCTTTTTGATCGATCGGTAACTTACGGATATTTTTCAATATTTGATCTAAATTTGCACTTTTGAGCCCTGTTACCGTTAGCAACTGCTGCTTAGTACACATTCTCAGTTCATATATGACATTTAGCACTTGATCTGTTCGCAAAAGTGAGTCGTTTTCCATCCAGTCAAAAATCAAGTACGTTGCCTCCTCTCTTTACATCCATCTACTTATATTTGTCTTGCTAACTGGTACACCTGGTAAAGCATATACTTCTCTTTCACCATTCTGATCAGGCCCAACTATTTCTTGTTGTTCCATTGCATTCATTAGACTTTGAGCAATCTGCTCGCCTAAATCCAACTCCTGCATCATCATATCCAATGAAACTACTTCCCTCTCAGTAACAAACTTATAAGCTTGCTCGTAAAGCAAATCAAACGTTGTTACTTCTTTAGTTATATTTTCTTCAAATGTTTCTTCTGACGTACTCTCTGCCTCATTAAAGAAGGACAAACCCAGATATCCCTTTTTCTTCTCCGGTTCTTCGTGCACTGAAATTAGTACTTTCCTAGGCTGACTACCTTCATATGGGCCAACCACGTTATTGCTTTCCATAGCATCCATGATGCGAGCAGCACGGGTATATCCTACACGTAGCCGGCGTTGTAACAATGAGACTGAAGCCTGGCCAGCTTCGCTTACAAGTTGTACCGCTTGGTCATAGAGTTCGTCTTTTTCTGGATCAATAATTTTTTCTTGCTCTGGCTCTACCACAGAACTTGGTTCTTTATTAGCACTCACTTGTAGCGGTGTTCCTGGTCTTAAATATTGGTGTATTATCTCATCCGCTTTCGTTCCTAAGGTCGAGTCTCTGGCCTGTAATTCTCTACCCTGATCTAATCCCCATTCCAGGGCTTTTCTCATGTCTTCCTGATCTTGATGGTTTGCCCACTTTCCTGAACCATCTGGTCGGTATAGAAACGGCGGAGGACATTCTACTGTAAAAGTTGTTTGTTCTGATTTACCAGCCCTATTTACTGCTGTATATACCGCAATTACTCGTTCTGGTAAGTCCTGCAGATATTGAGAATTGAACTTCCCAGCAGTAGCCTTTGAGACAATGGCAGCCGAGTCGCTACCTAATGTTGTTGTCATGACGTTACCGGATACTTCTTTAAACGCCTTATATAGCGTAGTAGGCAGCTGTTCAGGAAATTGAGTCGAAAATCCTAAAGCCAATCCAAACTTTCTATCCTCTGCTATCATTTTTTCTATAATTGTAAATGGTGTACGGTGTGCCTCATCGATAATAAAATAGTGTGCTAAAGCACTTGTATTCCTGCCCTGGAACTCAGCATGATACTGATTGACTATATGTTCACCAGCTAGACTTAACACTTGCTCCCTTACCCCACGCACACTGAACAACACGATATGCCCTTCATCCATCCACTCTCTAATTTTCAAGTTCCATTCAGGTTGGCCGAAAAGCCTCCTCATGATTACATTCGTTGAAAATGATGACAGACGATTTAGAATTGGGCTAATTACTTGATCCAGTTTTTCCTCTAAATGTGGGAATTCAAACTTCCAAAATTCTAGGATCGTTGGCTCACTAATGCGAGCTAATATCCGAGAACGGAAGCGCTGATCTCTCAGTAGCGGAATTATCCCAAGAATGACATGCTGCTCTGTATCTAGAACAAGTGTCGTTAGACAATTCCGGATAACCCTTTCCATTTGTGGTGCATTCAGACCACCGTATGTCCTAGTAATCATGTTTAGAGCACGCTCTACTATGTCATCCGGCATTTCCCCTGGCTTTGAATAAAGCAGGTTCAAACCCAGTGAATAATCAGGATCACCTAAATCAAAGTAATGGACTTTACTCCAATCTATTTTCTTCCCTTCAGCTTCCATTTGTCGCATTCTGTTTAGAATAGTTGCTACGGTATCACGAGCAGGGTCAATAAAGGTAAATCCGGGTGCATTTTTATTACTTTGCCACTCTTCGATTAAGGACTGTAACATCTCCATTAATGCTGATGATTTCCCCATCCGGTTTTACCTGTAAGCAAAAAGTGTCTTTTCATCTGTTCATGAGCTATTCGTACTAAACGGTCTTTTAAGATTGGGTGGATCAGTTTACCAATTGATACACCTTCTCGTAGCTCATTAAGTTCAAGTGACCGTTGGCCTCGTTTTAAATGTGGCACTAATTCCATCACTCGATGCTTAGCATCTGGAAGTCTGACCAAATTGTTTAGCTCGTCACCGGTAACTAGGAAAGCATGTCCTGGATTGTATGGCACCTTATCCATAATCTGTTTGCCTATAGACCGGTTCTTTACAAATTGCAAACCGTTATCTAACTGAAATTGAGCTCTTACATTGGCTGCTATGGTTTGTGCTACGGCTGACGCATACTGCCCTTGAACCATTAAGCGTATCTCGAGCTTGTAAGATGTCTCCCTCCCCGTATACCGCTTTTTCATAGCATTTATTCGTGCCATTTCATCAGTGTCATAATCGCTAGTGGTAACTTTACGTTCAGTCGTCTTCTTTGGAGAACGTTTTGGCTGCACATTTGAATTAATTAGTGCCTGCTTGAATTCTCGGCCAAAATCGTCAAGTGAGTTGAGCATATCGCGTTTTGGACCATTTACTTGGTTCTTCTTTTGTTCCATTAGTTTTTTGGATGTGACTATAATGCTTCGTTTCAGTTTATACTGTCTTTCTGGTGTGAATAAAACATCCAACCAAACTTCGGTGAGCTCAGCTTCCATTGACAATAAAATGTCTTCTAAGCCATCCCCTCCAGTAAAACCCTTTAACGCTAGTCCGCTCAAGTCTCCCTTCTTTTGAAGCTCAAAAAAACCACTCTCAACATTTTTATCTCTTTTCTCTTGATTAAAGGGCAAGTCCGAATGCGGCAAATCATGCATTTCAATTAGGGGATACGTATTTTTTAGTGTTGTTTTAATCCCGTTAATACGATCCTCCGGGAAACCTAAGAAAAAGAATATTTGGCCCTCTGAATTCTTATGGATCAAGAAGCGAAACCATTCTCTACCCTTTTTACGTTGTTCGGGCCAAGTTCTACGAAATTCATGAAAAACTGTTATCATATGTTTTATCTTTTCGGTAATTGAAATGTTGTCTTCGTGCTGCAATATGCGAATGTATCTATAGGTCATTTGATAATGTTTTTTTCTTTTACAAGCCTAATTTGTTCATAACTTACTAATCCGGCTGCCCCTGCTGCTACCAACCATTCAATCATAAAATTCCTCCACCATTACAGATAAGGCATGACGATAAGGAGTTAACTCATCTTCTTCAAATGGTTTCATATCTTCGGCTACTTCGACCATTTTCTCATCCTCTACAGGAACAATGTCCGAATCAACCTTTATGCTCTCCACTTCCTTAACTTCAACGGTAACGGCAGCTGCAACTTCCGGCACCGAGTTTGTTTGCCATTGGTCTACGAAATAAGTATAGGCATTAGCCTCAATTGCGAATCTCATCACAGCTGCTTGCATGATCCATTTTAGTCTTTCCTGACTGTCCATCTTCAAAAGAGCTGTTTTTAAAGAGTTCTCAATAGGGACTTCCTCATCTAATTCCACCATTCCATCCAATTGTACTGTTTGGACATGCTTAGTTTGAGCCGGCACCAACATTTCATTTTCGGCTTTAATTATGTTAGATTCCTGATCTGCCAAAACTCGACGACGAGCTGCTTCTCTCAACCATTGATCAGATTGCAAAAGGCCAGATTCATCGCTGTCCAATGCGTCTAGTATCAAGGCTAGTTCATTTTCTACGTAATCAATTTCCGGATCGATGCGCAATGAGTATGCTTTAGTCATCAGCTGGACCACCTTTCTGAGTTCTGTAATAAGGCAGCGGATCTACAGCAGTATCATTAAGTAACACTTCTGTATGCATATGTGGACCGGTACTCTTACCCGTATTTCCCACCTGACCGATGACCTGTCCCCGTTTCACCATCTGTCCTTGTCGCACAAGCAACTTGTTCATATGAAGATATCTTGTCTTCATCCCATTTCCATGATTAATAACTACAAAGTTACCGGCCTTAGCATGGTTCTGTACGGCCGATTCAACTACACCATTATCTGCAGCAACAACTGGAGTCCCAATTGGAGCTGGTATGTCCATGCCATTATGCATTGCACCTTTAGCTCCAGTAACAGGATCAGTCCTTGATCCAAATAGTGAGGATAGTGTATAAAACCCTGGAACAACCCACTGCAGCTGCCCGGTAGCATAACTACCGTTCTCACCAATAATAATTTCTTGGTCTAAAGGCAGATTAGAATCTGAAAAGGTAGGATCTACGAGTTTCACCAATACGTAAAAATCCTCCATAGCCTGTTTTCCTGTTAAATGAGCAGTTTTTAGAGCTCCCTTAACAATAGAATCGTCTTCCTCAAGATCAGTTTTCGCTAAAATCGGATTCTTCGTAATAATTGTTGTTGATCCACCGTTACCTGAGTCGCTTGTTTCCTCGTTTTCTTGATAACCAACTTGATAACGATACACGCCTTTATAGGTTCTGATTGACTGAATGAACAATAATTTTTCTTTTTTTACGCTGGTACTTGTTTTTCCATCCTTATTGGTTTTCTTTGTAGTTATCGTTTTTTCTACTTGGATAACTTCCATATCTCTAGGTGCTAGTGCCGCTGCAAATTCTCGAGCTGATTTCTCATTGTTACGTTGGTCTTTTGTCATAACTAGTACATAAATCATGGCATGCGGTATTCCAATTCCTCGCTCCTCTACCTGTTTCTTCAGCTCTGCATTTAACCCAATCTTATTCGCTCCATCCAATGACCAACCAATCCCATCCATCCATTCCCTGCTGATCTCCTGATATGGCAAAGATCCACCAACACCGACATGAGTTGACCCCGGAGATTCCACATCTCCCATAACCAATTCGTAACCGCCGTCTGTATATAGATCAACGAAACCTGTTACCTCCAGGTAGTACTCATTGCTTTTGTTGTACGCATAAAGCGCTTTTTGCATATCAAATGGGCTGCCACCATTCGCAGATAGATATTTAGCTGCAGTAAAAATTGCATCCTCAATGTCCCACGGATCCGCTTTTCCATCTCCATTAGCATCTGTACCGTAACCACCGTAATGGGCAATCTGAGCTGGATCAGTCAATACATCATCAGGTATGTCTGCATCACCCAGCCTTGTTCCTGGATAAGACCAGCCTATCCAGGTTCTTGGCATAAATTGCATATGCCCGATTGCACCAACTGATGAAATCATACGTTTGTCAGTGCTAAATACGGTCTCTACTCTATGTACTGCAGCTAAAAGCGTCCAGGGTACATTGTATGCCTCTGCTGCTCGCTGATATATTGGAATGTATTGAGCTGGAACTTCATTAACACCGATCTCTGAGAGACCTGGTGCCTCTATTCCTTTATTGAACCAGTCTGGGACTAAACTATTTACTGCTGCGCCAATACCTCCTGCCAAGATCATAAGGAGCAAAAATCCGCCTACTACTACCAAAACAACTGTTCCTATGGATCCTAATCCTGATATTATTAGGCGCTTCTTAACCTTTTGCTTCAGCATATTATTGACTGACATAATTACTCTGTCCCATAAGCAAATTTAATTTATATAAACCACGGACAATTGCATACTCTGGAGATGTAACAATTTCAGTTGATTCATCCGATATAAATTCAGAGGTCACTTCACCTAACAAGTATGATTTTTCAAAGTTCAGCTCACTTTTTAATTGATTGATTGCTTCTTTAACCTTAGAATTCAGTCTTTCTGTACTTTCTTCAATTAGCGATGATACAGACTCATATTTCCCCTCTTTAATCTCTAATTTGCCGGTATGAAAAGCGACATCTGTATCATAGATAGATAGGCTTTTATTCGTTTTGCTGAAATAATAATCTCTGATGTCCAGTAATATATCGCTAAACCCGAAAGAAAAGATCCCCTTCTCGATCACGGTCAGCCCTTCTACTAATGCCCACTCACAACATCTTTTAAATAAAACCATGACTAAGTACCTTTTAGGCATACCACTTTTAGGTTTAAGCTCAGACTCTTGTATGGTTAAGAAACAATCATAGATCGCAGCAATAATGGCTGGATATGTGACTAGGTTCTTTATATTCACATGCTGTTCCCTACCGTCTAATTGAGTCACACCGGCCAATTCTTTAATACGACCTTCTAAGACTCCAGGATTATTCCACAATGACAAAGGTAAGCCCATTGTTACTGTCTCCACCTGGGATAAATCACTTCTCCCTAAAGCAGCGTAGAATAGCTTAGTCCATTCCTCATCGTATTCATTTGGGCTACAAATATTTTCACCTCTCACTGCTGTCAGATCAGCAGCATAACGCACATCCCAGTCTTCAGTACTGAGATCAATAATATAATCTTGATCATCTATTTCATCAGGTAAATCTGATATCAAACCTGAAAGACTACTATACGTCAGTTGATTACTATCATTGATAAACGACAAGTATACACTTTGTCCAAAAAATAGATTAATCATATGATTCCTCCTCCTACAGAGATAATGACGAACAAAGAGAGTATTGCTACTGCTGGTATCGATGCTCCTCGTGATTTGCGTACCATTAGCAAAGAAATGATTACTGTGAACATTACTAACAAAACTCCTCCTAAACCAAAACATCCGGCTACGATCGGAAAAATCAACTTATCCGCCGCACCCATTCTCACGCGCAAACAGAAAATGAGGACAGTAACTGCCGCCAGGGCAGAAAGAAAGGGATGATGCAGTGCACACATCCCTATGCCCAATATATTTACTAGTAAGATACTCCACAGCGGTATTTCTCTGTACTTGTAGTCCAAGGCTCCACACAGGGCCAATGCAATAATGAATGCCCACATCATAGTCAGTACTCCCTAAGAAAAGAGAATTTCACCCCAAAAGGCACAGTCCAGGTGGTTGCACTACCTCCAAGCTTCTCATAAAGTTTTACGCCTGGAAGCATCACTGTATATTTGGCTTTTGTCGTAACATAATCCCCATCAGTTGTATTCAGTTCAATATCAGACATCTTAAAAAGAGTAATTCCCCTTTGAGATTCCGGAAGTATTTTAGTTACTGATTGATAGATTGCATTTCTTACTGTTCCTACATCCGGATTGACGCTCGCATAGCGAGCGCCTTTAATCATCACATTAGAGAAAAACAATACTGAAATACCGTAGTAGATGACGGATATAAAAAGTACCATGACAACAGCAAGAGCCAGCCCAGCCAACGGTGTCATCGCAATTTCAGAGGAAATAACTCCACGATACTTTTTGTTCAGTAGTTTACCCCATCGCTTCATTAGAACGATCCCATCGAATTAAACAGGTTAGTAATTTGTCCTTTTGCCGTGGTCATAATCGAGTTGAATGCTTCGTTTGCGACAGGAGAGTTCTTAACAATAACCCAAAGGAAAAGGGCTAGCATAGCAAATTGAAGCAGCGTATCCATTCGCAGGGAGTTCGCCTTAACCATCCGTTTTTTCTCAAAGCTAAACTTGTACATCGGAATTGCGAATTCTCCAACCTTTTTGAACGTATCTACTACCGAATTCATTGCTCTTACAGGCACCGACATCATCATTTCGTTTTTCATAGTTTAATTGAACCTCCAAATTTTTATAGTTTTATAGTTTGATCAAACTTGATCTGTTCCCAAAAGATCTGTAGCAGGCATCCAGCAATCTGCTGCACTTGTATCCCAAGATACCAGGACGTCATACTCTACATAACCACTCGGCCGTGTTGACGGTCTTACATCTTCAACTGTTCCAAAATCCCCGCTAAAATAGCCTCCACCTTCATGGCTGCTCGATACCAACTCAACACGATCGCCAGACTCAAAAGGAACCTTTTGCATGGAATCAATGGCATTCCGCATAGTATTTTTGTACTCTCGAATTGATCGTTCAACAACTTCTGGAATATCTTTATTAGCTGCTTGCCAAGCCTCAAGCTCTGCAATTGAGGCTTTCATACCTATAACTAAATGCTCCATATTCTCACCTTCCGAGCAATAAAATTTAGGATTTACAGATCAAAATCATCTGAAGATTTGCTGCTACGGGATCCCTTTTTCTCCTTTTACCGGCGAAAATACGATACATATTAAATGCTCCAATACCAATAGATGCAATGCCTAACAGTAAGAAAGCAACAGAAAATGCAGCCTTAAAGGTATAGAAGCAGAACAAACCAAACAGAATAAACAATACTGACGCAAAGATCCTTCCCTTGTTAACACCACTCATAGTATTTTTTCTCCTTTGTTTTAGAAATTTAGGAACCCACCGGCTCCTTGGAAATTGTCTTTGAATCCAATAAAGCCAAAAAACAAGACTCCAGCAAAAGTCCAAGCAACAGCAGCTGCGACGACTATCAACATATTGTTTTTCCCTGACTCTTGTTTAGAGTCGACAATCTCATCGATCCGATTATTCTCGTCCGTTGTTTGTCTTCGGATCATATCAGCCAACGCCTCTGCAGATTTCTCATCAGATAGCTCTAATGCGAGACACAATTCTGTCAAAGCTCTTGTTTCATAATCTTCCCGAAACTCTTTCATCGCAGCTCTCAATGATTTTCCATCCTTGTCGATAGCTTCGACATATTTTCGGAACGTTTCTCCAAAATGTCCTGGCTGATCTTTGGATATCATCTCCAATGCCTCGACAACCGGAATCTTTTGTTCCAGCATCAAGATCAACTGTCTTTTGGCGATCCTGGTAGCCTCTTCAGCTTCTATCTGTCTTTTTAGTTTGGCTTTTCTTAGACGGCTGATTTGCACCAGTGGGTACATCAGGGCCAATGCAAAAGCTTGTTCCTTCGCATTTTCCAGTTGAAATGCAACAATCACAAGTACCACAACAATACCGGCATAAACTAAGATTAATTCTTCAGCTGTTCGATTACCTGGTCTCCCAGCAACTCTCAACAATCGATCAAACCGATCAATAAGTTTATTGCCCATGTATGGCTTTATAATTTCTATTATTGCTTTCCATACGTTCCCTGACTTGCGTACCTCTTCAAATACCAGACCCATTCTATAGAATTGATCAGATACGGTCTGTGATCGTAACATCAACGGATAACATAGAAATAACGTAAAGAGCACGCTCAATAAAATGATTGCAAGTTGCATAAGTCCTCCTTTCTGATCTTTACTTTCTAGCTCCCTGCGAAATCCTCATACCCCACCACAGGATGAACCCATATCCTGCTAGGAGTGCAAATAGAACAATATTGGTATATGGATGCTTCGTTAATATTTCTTTAAGTACATCGCTGAACAATGCATATAAAGTTCCAGGCAATACGCATACCCAGACCATCATTTGAGCGCCGTTTTTACGAATCTGACCCATGACCCGGTTAATGCGCTCCTGGTTCTGTAGGTCTTTAAGAGATTCCTCAACAAATGTTTTCATATCGCCTGCCTGTCGGATCTCTCGTAACAGTCCTGACCAGATCAATCCGAGAGAACTATCTGGACAATTTTTTATGAGTCGTTCCAGGAATTTGGTGATTGGGATATTTCTTTCGTAGTTGGCATGTCCTATTTCAAATTCAGTTCTTAGAGAACCACTGAGTTTTGGAATTACTTCACCTACCCAATCTTCCAACGTACCTCCTGCAGACACAATTCCGTTCAAATATTCTACAGCAATCTTTCCGTTTTTCCGGTATTTGATCTCATAGCTGCCCTCTTGATACTTATAGATTCCCCATACCACGAAAGCTGCAATGGAGCCTGCAATAACAAAACTTCCACCGTTGGCAGCTGCTAGAACGCCTGCTACGATTCCGCCGCCTGTCATCATACTGTACATCTGCATTTTGATGTTTCGGAAAGAGAAAAACTTACTTAATGCGTTCTCCTTCTCAGTTTTTTCTTGTGGGACAGCCTGTCTACGATAATGTTCTCTCTTAGCATTCTTCCATGAGAGACGAACGAAAAACATACAGACCAAAAGTAGGCAACATTCAAAAATTACAAGGAATATCATGTTAGCTTTCTCCATTTCCAGGTACTTGGAACTTCAATACCAGTAGCCAACATTTTTCGAACAAATGCATCCGAAGGCCCGTTAAATTCATAGTAGCCATTCAGTTTCCCTTTATCGTCAATACCCTCTACAAATTTGGAAACCGTATGTAGTGTCCCATCTGGGTTAACTTCACAGATCTCTCTTATTGTTCGGTCTGAGTGGGTTGGATCCATATGCACGATATATCCGAGCTCACCGTATAAGTTCTTTGCTACCGTCTCTCTGGGCGGTGCTTCAGGATTGCCCGTGATGAAATCAAGAGTTATATCCAAGGCAGCTGCACATGATCCAGCATGAACTGTAGAGCCTGTACCACGGTGACCATTCATAAGTGCCCTATAAAATAAGAAGGCCACTTTGACATCCCGTATTTCCGAGAAGTAGATTCGGGAAGGAAACATCCTCAGTGCGCTTTTTCCAGCATCCGCCTGAGTGTACGCACCTTCTCGTTCATATAATCGAATAACGTGGCCATCGACCTGCGGCTGCATCTCAGGCGATTCCTCAATTATGAGGAGCTGTTCATTCTCTGCGTGATTTACAGTATCTGCATTAAAGAAGGTGGTCTTACCACTACCCGTTCCTCCTGCGATAAGTTTACTTAGCTGAAGAACCCCTGCTATACGAACATAATCCATAGTAGCTTTACATGCGATCCCACCTTCTCTGGGCGAGTAAACAACTTGTCTCTGGTAAACTTTTGAGACATCTTCTATTGAACGAACCTCAAAAGGTTTTTGATGAGATGTCATTGACTTTGTTGTCAGCTCTTCAAGGGTGAAGGTCGTTGGAAATAGTCGAATGCTCACTATCATCGCTTTTGTAAACTGATAAGGTTTATCCCTACGCGCAGAATCAAACTCTGAAAACCCGGTTGGTCCGGAAACAATATGAATCCGTTCCCCGCCTGGCAGCATACCATTTAACTCAACTTTAGCTGGATCAAAACGTAATCCTATCCTTGAAAGATGTAGATTTAGCCAATCTCTCGCATGTTCATAATCCCTAAAGCCAGGACCATTGTATATTTTCCTTTGTCTGTACTGAGTGTATGAGATAATCTGTTCATGCCCATCGTTATGTGGAACAAAGAATTGGATATCGGTTACTCCTTGCATGTCCCATAAAGGTTGCAAAGGTCCATACCTATATGACTCATTAAGGAATTGCTGGATTAGTTCATTATGATGGGTTGCTGGTATGTCCTTCAGATCTTTAATGATTCTTTCCAGCTGTCGCTTTCGTTCCTGCTCTGTTACATCCTCTACTTCACCTTTGGCACGTTTGACAGCTTCGCTCTCCTCTAATACCTTTTCGAGCAATGCCCTCTGCCATTCTGCCCACGAGCTTTTTGAAACCTCTTTGTTGTTAGATCTCAACTTTTCAAAAAGCCGATCTTCTTCATCCCAACTTTGAAAATTATTTTTCTTCGGAGCTATCAACGGGCTGCTCATTTTTCACTTTCACCTCCTCCTTTACTTTGGGTTTCTGCACTTCGAATTTATTTGGATCCAGAACAACACGCACTTTGCCTGTCACAATTATTTCTTCCAGTTTTTCAGAATCACTGCGAGGAACAAGTACAATTAACTTGTTACTGGCTGCTTGCTCATCTCTTAATGCTTGTAATACCAAAACGTTTTCAGCAACATATTCTGAAATTACTGCCTGATTACTTGACTCCGGATCCTTCGTTATACCGATCAATGAAATAACATCATTTGGATGCAAAATATCAATAGGGATGTCTGTTGTGTCTAACGGTATGGTCAATGTGACATAGTCATAAGAAATGGATTGGTTTAGTTCCCGGATACTGCTGGCCTCCGATACATTCGCCTTCTGGAGTACTTGTCCAGGAACCAACATCGTTCTTGCCCTTTTTCCAACCATTTCATCCAGCTGTGCTTCTGTTCGTATTGCATCTGTAGGTATGTTCTTAGCTGGCATAGACTCTTTTATAAAGGAACCTTTTTCAAGTAATGTATGTTCCTCTACCGGCGTTTTAACTTTGTATACTGGTTCGAGCTTCAGATAGCTGTTCATTGCGAAATAGATCGTTACACCTAAAGCTGCTCCTATAACGATCAGCCCAAGCACCCATGCCAATAATCCTTTTGACTTCAACTTCATTACTTGGCCCTCCGATTAAAGAAACTTCCAAAGATTCCACTACCACTGCTTACCTTCTCATTCGCAACTTCCTTTTTTGGAGCCATTGCATTCGAAATGCCTATGTCCTTCAGGAAATGCCGAAATTTTTCGCTATATTTAGATTTCTTAGGGTCTTTAAATACTGGTAGCGTTTTGAGATCCTGCAGCTCTTCCCTTGCATAAGGCATATGGTATGAAGGTACATTAATTGAGAAGTCTTCCATCGCAATTCTTAAAGGCTGCACTTGGTCCTTGTCGTGTATTGCATTAATAACAATCCGGAGTTTGTCTGGCGCATCAGCATAGATCTGTCTAAGCGTATCCAGCGTTCTCTCATGCTGGTCCGCTTCCGGCCTACAAACATAAATGATGTCAGTAGCATAATCTTTTAACATGTGGAAAGTAGGAGTGTAGCCTTGATGCATATCGATAACAATATTCGGATAATAGCGTTTATACGCAAGAAATGCATTGGATACCATCTTGCTTGGCACATTGGTAGTTTCACCATGTGGAGAACAAAGCACTTTCAACCCTGTTGGACCGTGTGTAACAAGTTTGCTTTCAAGCATGTTTCTGTCCCAGTACTGCGAGTCTTCATCGCCAAACTCAAAGATAGTATGACTCCGCTCCTCAATGCCTAACTTTCGATGGGCATTACCTGCATAATCCGAATCAATTAGTACGCATTGGCCACCAGTAATCTTCGCTGTAACTGCTGCTATCTGTGTACTCGTGGTTGTTTTACCTTCACCACCTTTTGGGCTGCACACGAGAATTATCTTTTCTTTTGTTGTTTGTTTTCCTGATCCAAAATCCGTTTGGATCCGTTCTCCAAAATCTCCGAAAGATGAAGGAAGTCTTCGGTTTAAACCGACTTCATTGGGTTGGATAGGATGTGGTGTTACATCCTTAGCCCCTGCACTTAGCAGATCTGTTAATGTATCCGGATCCGTAGCACCAACAAGGTAAATAGTCGCCGGTCCTTTTTCACTCTTTATTTCCCGTGATACTTTGCGAATAGCTTCTTTCAAATTTGGTACAGAAACCGAAAAGAAAATTGCATCAATATGTCCTTCTCTTTCCAGTACAGTAGCAATCTCACCGACACTTCGTGCATCAAAGACTTTACCGTATTCGGAAAGTACCTTTACATTTTCGTTAATTCTGGCTGAATTCACATCAACTACTACCATCGTTTTCATGTAGAACTTACTCCTCCCCAATCAGCTTTCTCCAACTCTGAATGATATCTAGATCACTTTCGAGTTCGATCGCTGCCCTACGTGTCCATGATGCAAGCATTACATGCCTCATCTGCTGCGCTACTACCAGATCAAATTTCCGGTTAAAAGCCTGTTCGATCGCTGAAAGTTCAATAGAGCTACCTATAGGCCATTTATTTAGCACCCATTTCACTCCAGCGGATTCCGGTTTGTCTTGTTCCAAAAATTGCGGATCCGGTGCTGTTACAAACACTTTAATTTTCGCTCTCTTGAACACTTCTGAGTTCCAATTCGTTCCGCAATCGACGACGGATAACTTTTTTAGCTGAGATAGTGCAACTACATCGCTGTTGGATAACGGCTCGTCTGAAATTAGCGCCAGGTCCATATACTCTGTATGTTGGCTTCCTTGGCCAGTTTCGAATAATTCGTTCCTGGTTGATAATCCTCCACTATTTCTTCCGAGCCACGCTGCAAGCGCACCTGTTTTCCTACCTTCAATTAGAACCACGGGCTTCTGAATAACAGTCGCAATATTCCAGGCAACATGTGATACTCCAGTCGATCCATGTCCTGAAACCGCAATTACGTTGTCCAGTTCCAGGTCATCCAGTTCTACCTCTGATTCCTCAGGTACATAAGCATTGGATTTATCAGGCGATTCACTATCCTTTCTTCTTCCGATAGGTGGAACAACCTTCTTCATCATTTCCAATGTAGAAGACAATCGGCTGCCACCTTTGTCTGAATCAAAGCTTGCCAACAGATTTTCTTTTTTCTGGGCTGTTTCTTCAGATCGCGGATCTTCAGTGACTTCCTCATACACATCGAAAAGCGTGACTAAAGCATCCACAATATCTTCAGGTGTAGGATCAGGTTTATTTGTTAAAAATACAGTCCTTTCACCCCGAATACTCTCTTCCGCATCCTCCATCCACTCTTGGTCCTCGGAAGTAACCAACCAAACGATGAATTTACCGTGAACAAGTTTAGCCTTCTCAAGTAACCTTTCAGCCCGTTCTGAACTGCCCTTTAAATCTGTGAACACATATACATGATAGGATTCTGGCAGTTCGTCCAATTCTGAAAATGACTCGAGCACAATCGGCAGTTTATCATTTTCGAAATATTCGTTGATTGATGCATCAAGTCGCGTATTACCTATGAATGATGCCACCTTCATTTTTTTTCCCACTATTTTTTCTCCTTACTTGAGTTCTTTAAAATTTGAAGCACATGTTTACCGTCATTCCGACCGATAGGAATTAGACTGAACAACCCAATAATCGAAGCGAAACCATAAGCGATACAAACTGTTTCCATTGCTTCAACCTGATGCAACCGGAATAGTGCAATAATCCACATGACGATCCATTGCAAAAGCACACCCGCTATACCAATTAATATTCCTTCTACCTTCTTTTTAGCTAGTAGAGCTCCATTCGGATAAACCCCTCCAGCTAAAGGCAGCAGTCGTATTTCGAAACACTTGTACTTCAAGATTCTTGGACCGACTCCCCATTCAATTAGTTGTATGGGTACCCGGAAAATTTTCATCGTTATGGCATGTCCCAACTCATGGATCAATACGGAAAGAGAAAGCCCTATCCCTATCAGTGCTATTGTCAATATTTGCGGATCCAATCCTAATGAGCCTCCAACAGCTTATTTTTTATGATTGATGTTGCTTGTACTGTGAATGGAATCTTGAATATCACCGTACGTATGGTCATCAGCGAAAATGTTATCCATCATTCGTTCGCTGAAGCCTAGTTCGTATGACAGATCAACATCAACACTTATGGAATAGTTATCCGGAAAGGAAATGACCGGCAGATCAATTTTTTCAGTGCTAATGCCCATGGCTTGAAGGTTTTGAATATTCTTGTCAAAGGTCGCTCTGGCAACTGTCTCAGCAGGTACAGGGTCAATCAGGAATTCATCACTATATGTACCTAAATTGAAATAACGCTTATTTGCCCCTGCGTCAGACGAAGCATCTGCAACTGCTTGTGTCCATGTATGGGTCGTCATTATGTCGACAATATCAAAACACAGAGCAGTGGCTATAAGAAAACTAATCGTCAGCAAGAAAGCCCCTAATGAAACTTTCGTGAAAATCACCCTTTCTTTAAATTTTTAAGCTATATTTAGCGATTTATCAGAGATAATACACTAAATAGCTTACTACAACAGTTATATAGTACCATTAAGTAACTCTGTTTTCCATCATTTTTACGAACTATTATTCGTTTATTATGAAAATTAATTTGTAAGCTTTTACGGACAGGATTTTAACGTAGTATATAAAAAAATAACTCTCTTTTGAGAGTCATTCTGCTGAAGCTAACACGTTTACTTAAACTCTTCCCTACTTTCCGATTCCCTGCATTCCTAACAATAAAAAAGAAGAGCCAATGGCTCTCCCTTTTATTGTTTTGAGAAGGTAATCGTTCTCCATACGACTTCCTGTGGTACCGTGTATATCTTTCCGAGCATATGCTCTTGATCTTTTATCATTTTTTTTCTTCCAACAAACCATTCATAATGCCTAAACAAAGGATAATTAAATTCTTGTACTTCAAAACTTTGACTTGTTAGCAATTTCATCTGTGCCGATCCTAACCCTGCATACGTAGATCCGATCAGCATTACTCCTGAATCCCATTCTTGATTATCAAGCTGTGACATGTCATTTCTCATACTTCGGATTATCCCTTTTATGTCGCCCTTCATTGCTGTTCGATTTACATGTATTCTCCAACATCGATTTATTCCGCCTTGTACCTGCAGCCGACTGCGAAATAATTTGAGTGAAAGAGCATTCGGCTCCAGGAAAAAGTATTGAAAGCCTTCCTTTTTAGATCTATGTTTGTACCAATATCTCTTTATGACTGCTAAAAACACATACGCACACCATGTCAACGCAGGTACATCACCAATATTATCAATGCCCACTACTCTTGATATTCCAAGGGCTACAAGAACAATCGGAGTAGTTAAAGCAACTATGTCCTCATCAACCCAAATCAAAAACCGGTCAAGAGTGTTCTGCTTCATTTGTTCTCTCCAATACCTTGATATAGTTAGGAATCCAGGTTGGTTCCTGATCAAAAATATTTGGCGAGACCTTCCGATAACCATTAAATGACTCGGTGTTTTCTTCACCTAAAATCTTTTCAAAATATGTGAGATCTTCATATCCTGTATCTCTTTCTTCACTACTTACAAGATGTGCCTTTTCGTACAAAGATAAATATCCGCTTTTAATCATGGTAGCAATGCAAGTCCATTCATTCCAAAAATCCAATACGGAGACTTTATCATTTATAAACTTCACAGCTTGAGTCTCTTTCATCTCATCTGCATATACCGGTTGCCCGTTATCATAGAATAGTCCTACCCCTGAATATACTTTGGCACGTAATCCTCGTATTGCAAAATCTGACACCGCAATATCTTTACACATTGCGCCTAACATCATTATTTGAGTAATACGGTCATCAGTATCAGAATAATACTGATTTGCGAGCAGATCAAAGAGTTGTAAAGCTGTATCTGACTCTCCTCTTCTTCCATCACGTAATTCAAAATAATATGTTCGTTTTGGTTCTTCAGGTTCTCGAAGCCAGTTTCTATTATCTATATGGAATTTCATTTCTCATCGCTCCCCTGACTAAAATGTTCCTTCAAAAAACTCTTTAAATCATGTGTAGCTTCAGCTTGCTCCTTTGGAGATAGGCCACTTTCGTCCAATATTTCCGTTATTGCCGAGAGCATATCCCTAATTACATCAACTTTAAATTTTGTCTTTGATCTCAACTCATGGTACATATCAACAGTTCTCCAGGTGTCCTCTTTCATTGAAAGCTTAACCATCCTGGATTCCATATTTTTGTCTTGTAAAGATTTTTTACCGGCACCTTTTCGTGCCCCACCTCTACCGTCAGGTTTACTTTTCGTACTCGGCTGATTAATCAGATCTTTTTCAAATTTGCCTGATTGATCTTTATTTCCAGGCAAAGAAAGCACCCCTTGTATTTGAAATAAGTTTACTTATTTCAAAATATAGCATTACATCGATAAAATAGCAACTCTACGCTCTTCCTCTTGTAAATAGCCATGTGGCTGCTAATCTGTCCTTATCATTGCCAAGTACGTCTAGAAAGCTCCGGAAGTTATCAATTTGCATCTGCTCATTACAAGAATCTTGCAATCTCAATTGTTTGTTTGCTTGCATGAGACCAGGAGTAAATTCACTCTGTGGACTGTTATTATTGATCACAGCTGCCTGATGAACAATTGAATTAGCTACCTGCACCTGAGCTTGCCATTGTTTATGATTTAGAGTGCTATTCGGGTACCTCATTTCAACCGTAGGCTTTCTACCTGCCCATGAGCTGTCTACATTTGATGCGTTGAAAATAGTGTATCGATCTCCAAACATTCTGCGCGCAGATTCTGGGCTTGTGAATCCCGAAATTCGTGATACTGTATCTGGGAACGGAGCTGCATAATGGCTGCCTCTGTGTATGCCTGGCTGACCCGTTCTTTCATAATGGTCAGCATCTGCTGCACCCATTCGGTACAAGTTCTTTTCATATCCTTTACCTATGCGTGCTAACCTCTGCCATGAATACGTCCTGTGGTCCAACGGAGCGATACCTATGTGAATATGCCCACCTGTTCTCCTAGATGTTTGGGCTCCTACCTCTCTTAATTTTTGAGTTGCGAGCTCTATCCTACGCCACGAGTCTTCGTTATCAAACAAGATTGGTGATACAAGTTCCAGGCCATTTTCTAAGGACGAATCCCTCTCCAATCTAAAATATCCTGGTCCTGAGTTTCTGGCATGATACCGCTGTATCGCTCTTGAATCTATCAGATCAGCCTCGTAAAGAAGCTCAGCTACTTCTTCTTTTCTGACGTTTGAAGGTAATTCAAATTCGATTTCAATCCCAAAAGAGTTTCCTGTTCCTCCAAGCACATCCCCATACTGATACTCCCAATCATTTTTTGCCCTATTACTCAGCTCTTCCCAAGCCGTATCATCTCGCGATAAGTAAATACCATCGAACGCCCTGTTTTCTCTCCATGCATCCAGGACACCTTCCCTGGCCTCTTCATTTGCCCAATCTATATCAGCAAATCTTTGAACAACTGCTCTATGTAGAGACTGATCCACAATCCCTCTAATAACTTCATTTTGGTGAGACGCCTGGTGCTCTATGTTATTTGAGTTTGTTCTAGCTGACTGTAGTGCCATCATATGACGACAACTGCCACCGGATCCCTGTAGTCGATTTGTGTAATGTGGACAACTACAAGAATTAGCACTCGTTTCATAGACATGTCCAGATTCGGATGTTACGCGACCTCTTTGCTCATCAACTAATTCAACCTGAACCGTCTCCATCTGACTCCTTGATTCTGACCACATGCTGACACTACGGACCTCTGGTGCAGCTTGATTGGATCTCCTTCTTCGAAGCGACTCTCGGTATGCTTGCTGTGAAGCAATAATAATATTGTTTTCAAGCAATCCAGTATCAAGCTGTCTACCTATTGATCTAGCGTAGGCCAGCGCCTCCTCAAAGATTGCCCCATACTTTCTTGCACAGACCGGTCCCATGGATACTGATATTGATCTAGCATTTGAAAGCCGTCTGTTGCAGATTCTACAGGTAGTAAATCTCGGCATGTCTCATCACTCCTAATACTTTTGAATTTTACTTTGACATGGATCACAATGGCTCCGTCCATGGACCTCATAACATGCTGCTGGTTTATATTGTCCGACCGCTTGCTGCCTCTCCTCTGGATCCCTGCAGCTGCTCCCGGGCTCCAGCAGGCGCTCCTGGGCCGCACTGGCGCGTCGATTACTTCAGCCTGGCCAACCGGCTGCCGTCGTCCTTCCGGATCCCTGCAGCTACTCCCGGGCTCCAACAGGCGCTCCTGGGCCGCACTGGCGCGTCGATCGCTTCAGCCTGGCCAACCGGCTGCCGTCGTTCTTCCGGATCCCTGCAGCTACTCCCGGGCTCCAGCAGGCGCTCCTGGGCCGCACTGGCGCGTCGATTACTTCAGCCTGGCCAACCGGCTGCCGTCGTCCTTCCGGATCCCTGCAGCTACTCCCGGGCTCCAACAGGCGCTCCTGGGCCGCACTGGCGCGTCGATTACTTCAGCCTGGCCAACCGGCTGCCGTCGTCCTTCCGGATCCCTGCAGCTACTCCCGGGCTCCAACAGGCGCTCCTGGGCCGCACTGGCGCGTCGATTACTTCAGCCTGGCCAACCGGCTGCCGTCGTCCTTCCGGATCCCTGCAGCTACTCCCGGGCTCCAACAGGCGCTCCTGGGCCGCACTGGCGCGTCGATCGCTTCAGCCTGGCCAACCGGCTGCCGTCGTCCTTCCGGATCCCTGCAGCTACTCCCGGGCTCCAACAGGCGCTCCTGGGCCGCACTGGCGCGTCGATCGCTTCAGCCTGGCCAACCGGCTGCCGTCGTTCTTCCGGATCCCTGCAGCTACTCCCGGGCTCCAACAGGCGCTCCTGGGCCGCACTGGCGCGCCGATCGCTTCAGCCTGGCCAACCGGCTGCCGTCGTTCTTCCGGATCCCTGCAGCTGCTCCCGGGCTCCAACAGGCGCTCCTGGGCCGCACTGGCGCGTCGATCGCTTCAGCCTGGCCAACCGGCTGCCGTCGTCCTTCCGGATCCCTGCAGCTGCTCCTAGCCGCTAAGTCGAATTCACGAAGGGAATCTATCCGGATCAGATCGTTAAATCGGACTTACAACCATATCATCCAACCAAAGAACAAAATAGCCCACCCAATAAGCACTATAGTCGTTAGCGCTTTTATCCACTTTTCACGTCTTTCGAGATATTCAATGTATTCTCGTAATTTACTGTCCAAGTTTATATTTCTCCTAATTCCAATTGTGCTTTGCCAGTGTTAAAAAACGAATTATTATTCGTTTTTTACCTTTAAACAAATTACCGGTAAACATGCTCTTTCGAGTTGTTTACCGGCATCGGGTCTACTCCCATTTATTCAGTCTGTCTCTGGCCCTATTTTCTCTTTCTTCAGTCGATTTCTTTTCTTGAACATCACTTTTCTTTACATCTGTTTCATGATTTATCTCTCGACGCTCGCCATCTCTTTTTCATTTGATCCTTTCTTCATACTTTCAGCCACCTCTTCTTTTAACTTTACGCTTTTCTGAACTTGTGACTGATTTTCCTTAATGTTTTGATTCACTTCTTCAGTTGCATTCTCAATTTTTTCAAATTGACGCTCAGTTTCATCCAACAAATTGGACAATACCTTGTCCCTTTCACCGCTCACATATCTCAACTTATCAATATCAGCATTTGTAGCAAGCTCCTGTTCCTGGTCCAAAGTATTTCTTTGATTTTGAGTCTCATTGTAAGTAGCCGGTTTATCTACTGTATGTCCATTCGGCAACTCAGAATCAGATTTAGATACATCAGATAGTGGCGATGGCCCTATTTCTGACACATCACTACCAACTCCGTTTCTTGTAAGCTCAGCATCCTTAATCAGCGAGTCAGTAAATTGCTCCTTATGTTTCAACTCTGTATCTCGAATACCAATTTCCACACCAGCTGCACGGTCACTTATAGAACCTGATATTTTTCCAGCATTATCTATAAGCTCGTTTATTGTATTTTTACTAATTCCTTGTTGCTTTGAGGCTTGAATATCAGGAATATCATTATTATGACTATTACCGTTCTCACTTGTGCGATCTTTCGCAGGAGATTCAATACTCTCTAAATCACGCTGTTGGCCCCGTCTAATTCGATTGGATACACTTTCTAAAGTGCTTTCGCTCTCGGTAACCGCTACTTGGTTAGTTGCTCTTTGTATTTGTTCCACTGGTACCAGAGCAGGTTCAGAATCTTGTTCTGGTTGTTCTGCAAGACTCGCTTTGGGTTCAGTTGGATTCATAGTATCTAACACTTCCAAATTATCCGTTCGATCTCCAACTCGATTAGTAGCCTGGGCTTCTATCGTCTTTTCCGGATTGCGGTTATTGACTGAAACTTCATCACTAATTGCGGATCTCTCTTGTGAAGAAACATCAGATTCTTGCTTTTCAGTCACATCTTTACTGTTAGAAGCACGCTGATGTTCTGGAGATACACCTGTTGTTTTGGTTTCCGACTCTTGTTTGTCAACCACCTTTTCCTGATTTTCCTTCTTCTCATTCGGTTGTATCCTCTCAGGAGGTGCTGTGTTATATAGACTTTCCTTATTTTTATTTTGCTTCGTCACCCGGTCACTGTTTGCCCTAGTTTCAGAAGAGCTCTCGGGAGCATCTGTATTTTCAACATGAACCTGGTCTCTGTGTCCTTCATTGGTGGTCGCCCTGTCTGTTCTTCTAGCCACTTGCGTTCTCTTATATTGCTGCTGATTCTCTCTTTTCTCTCATGTTGATCCGCATAATCCTCAAATTCATCATCGTCGTACATGTCATCCAAGGCTCTTGCCCTTCTATTTCTTCCATATCGTCTTCGGAAGTTACTACCTGCCTTATTGATGGGCCTTAACACATCATTCATATGTTTTAAACCAGGTGAACTTTGCATTTTACTTATTAGTACAAAGAAAAGTATTAATGCTGCTACAAAAATCAACATAACTAATAGCTGACAGAATAAAAATTCTACATTCTCCATCAGTGTTACGATATTTGTTAACAGCAGTGTTACTCCTATGTACAGGAAGATAAAAACAACGGTCATGAAAACTCCTAATATACGTTGAAGATACTTCATCACCATTACCGGCTCTTTTGTTGGCACCAAACCAAGCGGTAGCACAATAATCCCTGCAATTATTAGTGCTAAAAAGTAGCCTACCAATATGAGCATGATTCCTCCCATAACAAAGAGAAATAATGCGCTCAGTATAGAACATAACAAGGCTACAAAACTTATACCTAAGCGTGAATATGGATTCTTTGCAGACTCATATTTCTTTTCATAGTTGTCTGAATAAATGTCAATAATATCACCGCGCTCATCTGTATCCGGAGCAAACCAAAGTACAGCATCAACCCATCGCATACCGGAGACAACCGCATATGGTTCGATTGCTTTATTGATTTTTTCTGCATCTTCCGCAGTTATTTTGGTATTTATGTCACCAAATTGTCCAGCTTCAAAAGGTCGATTTGCCATCTGGTCCCATACAGATCCATAAATAGTATTAGAATCAGTATCAGAAAAAACTGACATGAACTTCATGCTTATCCAATCTGAAAAATCCACAACTGCAGTCAGCCCTTTTGCTGGTGCAGTCGAAGGCATATTTAGCAAACTGGCCATGACTACTAATGAAATGCCAAATGTCATCAAACGCTTTATTGTAGTTGCCATGCTACCCTGAATGAAGTCTTTACCGACTAATATGAATGCGCCAATAACAATGAACGGCCATAAATTATCAACAAAGTCCCATCCTTTGGTATGAGCTGCACCAGCTATTGAGTCAATAGTCGAGTTTAGCCACTTGGGATGTAACCCCTTATCCAATATCCATATTGACATCTTCAGGGAAGATGTCCCGACGAGAAGAAGAATGTTGGACAGATAACCTATAATACTGCCCAGTATTCCGCCAGTTTCCCATACAAAGAACGAAGGATCAGGAGTCTCAAACCCTTCTGTATCGGGTATTAAACGAAAACTATCCGAGTAATCTGGCGGCTTCATTCCCGTTGTTGTTTCTGCAGCAGCAGATACTCCAAAACTTAAGATAAAGAACAATATAACCAGCAAAATCGATCGTATGGGCTTATTCATAGCTGCACCATTTCTGCATCTTCTTCTTGTGGAGTTGATTTAAAGTAAGGCATTGATTCCTCATCTATAGGATTAATCTGAAGTTCTCCAATATTCCCTTCTGGATCCTTAGCAATACCCTTTCCATTGCGATAGGTAACAGAGAAAGTAGTGTACCAATCTTCTGGATCCTCTTCACTCATTCCTAACAGCGTTAAAGCAGCTTTAATTTGTTCCTTTGACTCTAACCTAAGCATAATTTTCCAACTGAATAAGCCATTGATATCATCTGAATCCGATGTTTCATCTTCTAGTGAATCCGTTGGATTCTGTGTAGATAAAATGACTAACATGTTTTCAAATCTGGAGAATCGCAAGGCTTCTTCAATTAATTGGCGACCACCAGGGAATTTTTTAAGGATCCAATATTCCTCAAATACTTGGAATTTGAGCTGGCTCCGTTTAAGTGACATTAAATGCCGGAAAGACAATGTTGACGTCGCGTACCGGATTGCTGCAGAAATTCGTTCATCCATAGTCCATTGATCTTTAGTTGAACGGCTGTTCGGTACGATCAGCCCTCTTGTAATGGATATCAAAATGTTCCTATCAAAAATCATTTCTTCCCGATCCTCAACAAACAACGATGACCCAATCCCGTTATCCCTCAAATTATTGAGATGGCCTAAGCAATAATCAGCCTGCATTCGATATTGTTCTTTGTCATGCTTCTCGGCTATTTCATGAATTTGTTTTTCGAAGGCGAACATGTCCCATTTTTTCCCAAGATAAACCTTATTTAATGCCTCACCAATTACAAATCCGCGATATTCATCATCTTTTGGATTCAACAACAAATTTATAATCGTACTGGCTGCATTATTTCGTTGTGTCCTCTCTTTTGCCAATCTGAAGATATTTAGTGGGACTTGTTCAAAATCTTTTTCGCCTGGAGCAAATGACACTACTCTTGACTTCCTTTTCACTGTCGGATGTTTTGCAAATAGATCATAATCTCCTTTTGGATCCTCAATAAAGCCTATGGAATCCATCTCAATAAGGTTATGAGCAATATGCTTCCCTGTTGTTGTTTTACCAGATCCAGGATCTCCACAAATGAGAATAGTGTTCGCTCTTTGCAACTCCTTTGTAGGTCTCTCCGGATTCATGTAAACTGGTCGGTCATTAGCAACCAAATTGCCTAGAACAAATCCAAATGGATCCCCAAGTTTTCTTATACCCACGGGCATGCCGGCTGCTAGGATACCCGGCTCCATTTGTATAGTCCAACGATCAAAAAGGGCACTTTTAGCAAACGGATAAAAATTCTGAAACATTAATTTTTGATCTCCAGGAGAATTTGCAATTTTAGCTCCATACGTATCCATCTCATCCATTAATATTTTTTTCCTTCTTCTCAGGAGCTCTAAAGATGGAGCTCCCAGACCTAATAATGCATTCATATGGATTAAGGGTGTTTTTTGAACACGAAACTTTTGAAGACCTTCATCTATTCCCTGTAGATCTTCTACAACCTCTTCGGGAACATCCTGTTTACCGCTTACCCATTCTTTTATTTGTGAAAGGGTTACCTTACGCTTTCTTTTTAGCTTCTTGATTGCATCATCTGAAGATTCAATATTCATGACAATGGCTATATCTACTGGAAAGGAAAGACGTTCAATTGGCCCATAAATCCATTCTTGGCCAGTTGGGTTTCTCTCCAAAATCTCGGATGGTACATGAAGAACGGGCATATAGGATGAATAACTAATACCCTCATCTGTATAAGACTCAATATGCTCCAGCTTTTCTTTACTGAGCTTTGAAAGTGTTAACAATGTATTTTTAATGGGTAATATTTTTTTCTCGCCATTTATTTCTGAGACATGTGTCGGAAATGATGATGGCAATTGTAGATCAGGATCGCGTAGGCCTCTGTGATAGCCTTTTTTAACCACCACTCAACCTCACGTTGAGTGGCTTTCCTAATACCCGAGAAATTTATTAATTCGTGCCTAAGTGCTTCATCCGCCATTTCTTGAACACGTTCCAGCATACTGAATGCAAAATGAATCTCGCTTTTTAAGATAGGCTTAAATATCCTACTTGGCACATCCTTGATCCCAGTCCAAAAGTTAATTCCAACTTCTTTAAGGAACTGCATTTTATCTTGATCAAAATAAGTAGCAGCAACTTTGCGAAGTGGTATCACCAAGTAATTCACCCTTTCAAAAGGCATCTTTTTGTTAAGATACTTTTCGGTGATAGATACTTGTTTTTTCCAATCCTCCGCCTTAGAAATACTCATCATTTTTGAAGCAACTTGATCTGCGGCAAATTGCTTAGTTAAGAGATAAAGGTAAATTTTACCGGTGTATTTTTCGAAGGATTTTGCTATTCTTTCAATCATTCCAATTTTTACGTTTGTATTCTGGAATGCATACGGTAAAGACGGTAATACGTATACTGCATATGGATTTCCGTCTGCATCAAAAACCACATTGCCTTGCAATAGAGACACTGGTATCATGTCAAACCTCCATTACCAAGAGGTAAGTTTCTTCCTCTTATATTCAACAACTTTCCCATTTGTTATCTGATATCTACCAGGCTGCAACTTCGTTCCCCGCCTGCTGAATTCGACTTTCCCTCTTCGACTAACTCTGACTGCGGTAGGACGATGTATTTCAAAGCGATCC
Organism: Paenibacillus sp. 1A_MP2; assembly: GCF_052244825.1. Taxonomy (NCBI): domain Bacteria; kingdom Bacillati; phylum Bacillota; class Bacilli; order Caryophanales; family Paenibacillaceae; genus Paenibacillus; species Paenibacillus sp. 1A_MP2. The sequence continues at coordinate 59,586 of NZ_JBQQCS010000003.1, forward strand.
AATCCATAGCCCTTTGCTGGTAGCGCACCACAATGGCCGTTCTCGTAATGCGACAAATAAGTTATCGCTTCTTCAGATCCAGCAAGATTAATACGCTTGCTTACCCAACCATCACTCCAGCTGCTCCTCAAACCAAATTGAACAATGCTCCAAATGTACTGCAACGATGTTTTTCCCGCTGGGTCCCGTTTACTTAGAAAAAGAGCTAAAGCAAATGAAGCTACGAGAGAAATAGTCCAGGTTGTATAACTTTGTGAAGTTGAGACTGTCAAAATTTTATTTATGAGATAAGCAGGGAATGGAGCAACTACAAACCCAAATAAGGGTAAAGATAAGAAAAATAAGCCAATGACATCTGTTGTTATGACCCATCCTTCAGGTAAAACGATTCTCTTTTGTCCAACACCTGCACTTAAAGACGTCAGCTCGGCCCTAACTCGAAAAACATTCTTATATGTGCGGTAATACACTATACGCCGCTACCTCCTCCGGATCCGCCTGTAGGAGCACTCTTAAACACATCAGTTAAGCCATTCACTAGATTGACTGTATTACTAAAACCAAAGATACCTGCAGCTAGCACCAAACCAACAATTACAGTTACCATTACTTGTGCAATCGCACCCTTTTTGTAGTCGGATACAGCTCGGATCATCATGATGACAATCAAGATCATAAAGATTAGTTTGAGAATTAGGTTGAATACAAAGTCAACGGTAGGTATCCCCGTAATATTAAAATCATTCCATTTCATTTCATCAGACCCCTTGAAAGGTATTTTGTTAACTCAGAGCGTTAATAACACTCGTAATAAAATCAACAATCGGAAGCCAAATAAAAGAGCTCAGATCCAACAACTTTGAGTGAATTATGTCCACATAGCCACCCAACCACGGAATTTCTCCTAATAATCTAAGACAAATATCAGCCATTAATGAGTAAAAACAAATTGATAACATGATATTAAAGATGTTTTGAACGATGCTGCTATCCTCTGAAGAAACCGCAAGGAAAGAAGGTAGAAAACGAAAGTTAATTTTTAATGGATAGAGAAGCATCACACCTTTTGTTGTAAACATGTCCAAGAAAATATGCGAAAAGTAAGCTAATGTAATTGACCACACATAAAGATCACTTAAATTCATCAGCTTCAAAACCAAAAAAAGTACCAGCAGAATAGGTAAAGAATGTGTCGGTCCTCGATGTGGTATCCCTAAACGTTGAAACATCTCTGACACAAATCTCATTGGTTGATGAGCTGAAATAAAGGATTCTGGCTTATCGATATCTGGGAAAATGGCTGCAATATTTGTAACAACCATGACCAAAATCGTGTTGATCGACAGCACTGGCTCCTGGAAATATAAAAGCGTACTCTGTCCAATGACTACACCGGTAAGATGATGTACTTTATGATTCATAAAGTCATGTCACCGCTCTTATTACGTAGAATTTTGTTTCATCTTGTCGTACAAGCATATTTATAAGAATGTTAATAGTTGCCTTTGTTTCCTTGTCCTTTACCGTCACTGTCACGTCCGCAACATATTCATTCGTTTTATTATCCGCCGTCTCTCGAATTCTCACCGATTCAATACCGACATAAGAATATTCGCCATTCTGTGACAAGATAGTTGACTCTGGCAAAATAAGATTTTGTGCCGTGCTCATATCACCACTCAAGTAAGCTGGTAGAAATACTTTAAGTACAGGAGTAAGCATATCTACAACTGCATTTTTCGAAGCGTCATTCTCCTGTTTCGCAAAGTCTTGCTTAGACTTGTCGATACGCAGCGTAGGTACACTATCTATCACATATGTGCCATCACTCTGCCTTAAAAAAAGAACAGTTATGTTGTATTTCCTTGGAACGGAAATCTTTTCACCTAGTTCATTTTTTTCAGTAATCGTAGTCCAGGCAGTAACGTCAACGAATCCTCGGTCGTTAGAAAAATACGGTAATCCGACCGCTCTGGAAAAGTTAACACTTTGGTTACCCTTTATCAGATATGGGACAACTGAAGGTGCGATCTGATTCATCTTCAGTTGCCTTTGCTCTAATGGGCCTACCCAGTTAAGATAAAGCGTTACAAAATATTCAGCAGTCTTCTGCATGTTGGAGTAATCCTGAGCCTGGACTACTTCCTCTTTTGTAAAAATACTAAACAACGTTTTTAAACCTGCAATCGCAGCAAAACACAAGACAACAATCACAATGTATTTCGCAAATTTTCTCACCAAAAAATTCTCACTCCCCTTCAAAAACCAAAATATCTGGTATGACTATCCCTTCAGGGTAGTCCAGATACCTTGATTGCTCTACTCGAAGCAACGTCTTCACAACCTTTTCCTCATATCTACCAAGCAATAACCACTTTGCAAAAGTATGTCTTAATATTTCCGGTGTAATTTTTATGCCGGGAAGATAATAGGACTCAAGCGTGTGTTGTAAAAGGCGTATACTCATTGGTTTTCCTCTCTTGGACAAAAAAAGCGAGTCTTGAGACGATTTTAGAAACACTCCCCGTACAGATAGCCATTCGGTTAATGAACTTCTCAGTTCAGCAGCGAGTGGAACTTTCACATCTTCACACCATATACAATTTTGGTTTAAATCAACCCAATAACTATCCGGAGTTGTTTTTAGGGCAGCTACCTCTGCAACTTTTAAGCCTGCATAAACAAAAATATTGATAATCGCGAGGTTTCGATACATTAACGGACCTTCGGTCATCTCTCTTACGAAAGAAATGAGTTCCTTATACTGCCCTTTCGTAATCCATGAAGTTTGCTTTCTGACCAATGATACTTTTTAGAATTTTGAAACTTAATCTTTGTCCCAAATTTAAATCGACAAAATGCTTGAGCAGCTGCTTTATGTACGGATGCATTCTTTGGAGCATGATCTGAAAGCCACTGTTCAAATGAACTGATAAAATTATCGAGAGAATCAATAGAATTATCCGTGTCCGAATAAAAGCGAATAATAATTCGCATGTAAACATTAATTGAATCCTCTGATAGCTCCAGCTTTTTCAGATGCTCTCGGAATTGCTCCAAAACTAAATCACCTCCCTAAACCCTTTATATTCAACGTTCGTTACATACTATAGCATATAAATTTAGAAAAAGTACGCCAATTTATTGAATGCGCACAAAAAAAAATTTTTATGAAAAAACAAAAAAACAAGCTAAAAAACGGCTATTTTATCATAATAAATATTATTTTTGTCAGTTACTGCATATTAATTACGTAAACCATCTTCTAATTACATATAATACGTTGTTACAGGAATTTATAATGAAAAAATGGAGTGTAAGTTTTAATTACATTGTGCATTCTTTTTAAATTCAAATTTAATTCAAATATTTGAAAGGTAAATTTTTGTCGAATTATGTGAATTGATTTTGAATTATTATTTCATTCATTTTTAATTGATTAATGCTAGATAATAGATTATAATGTACTTATGAATGAATTTTGAATCCACTTTGAATAAAATTTTAATCTATGGAATGGAGAGAGCTTAAATGAAAAGAGTTATAACAGACTTTGGTAATTCAAAAGTAAAAATGAAAATTGACGGTGAACGTATCGAACAACCATCTGTTATCAAAAGACTCTATAGCGCTGAACCTGTAACTGAAACAGATCTTGATAAAAACATTGCCAATTTATTTCAGGAATTGTTAGTCAACATCTCAAGTCCATCAATTAAAAGATCGGGTTTTTATGCTGTCGGAATTCGTGGAAATATGGATGCCACTAGTTCTGAAAATATGAATATAAAACTCGGTAAGAAGTCCAAGCATGACATTCCTGTAATTATGAATTTGTCTATGACTGCAGCTCATGCAGTTGAGCAATACTACAAACAAAATAAAAAGCTTCCTGAAAAGATTGAAATTGAAGCTAATTTAACTGGAGCCATCCCAGCTTCAGAGTATACTTCCGAGGTAGCAAAAAAATTTGAAGAACGTTTCGCCGGAAAAGAAGATTCGCCAATTGTTCATGTAGTTATTGTTTACGTGGGAACAAACACAGTCACAGTGACTATCAAATATGCCAAGGCAAAAATTACACAAGAAGGAATTCCAGCACTATACGCTTTAATTGAAGCTCCTGAATTAATTTTGAGTAAATTCAAAAAGTTATATAAAGATGATCCCAAACGTAATGGAATGACTCAACGAGATTTTCTAGGTTTAAAAGGTCTTGGTGTTGATATTGGTAATGGCACAAGTGAGTACATCCATAGTCGTGGAGTAAATGCTGTTCTTCAAAATTGTCATGGCGAAAAGCGAGGAGTGGGTCATGCTGCTGAAGTAGCATCCAAACTGCTTGAAGAGGAACTTAACGGTTATGTTAAAATTAATCGCCAAAGATTTGACGAAATTATGCAAGATCCACAAGATAATTATCATGAGCTCGCAGAAAAGTTTATGGATGAAGCTCAGTATGGTGAAGCAAACAAAATTTTCGAAGATATTCAAGAGCGCTACAGTGTTATTGGTGGAGATATCGATTTCGTTATGGTATTTGGTGGAGGAAGTATTACTTTCGAAAAGGATCTATATCCTAGTTTGATTGAATTTGCTGAGGATACTAAAATCATGATTCTTTGGATTCCCGAAGAATTTGCAATAGATATGAACTTGAACGGGCTTGAAATTCTCCATAATAAAGTGTTTTTTCCGGAGCTGAATAAAGAATGAAAGAAAAAAAATCTAGACAACTTGTATCCTGGCGATTAGAAAAATTGCCAGATAGTGAGCAGCTAAACAAGTGGGTAAATGGCCAATCTAATGTCCAAAACTCCTTAACGAGTATAGTTCGACATTTGATAGAGCAATTTGGTTACCAGGATGTTACATCATATGATGTACAAAAGGTACTTTTCCAAAAACCAATTGCTGACGAATTAAAATTACTTATTTCTGAACTTAAAGGTATACCGTTTACTTCCTCAGTAATCTCATCGCCATCAGAGGTAATATCTGAATCAACTCCAAAACATGAGTTACCTAAAGAAGATAATAAGGCTAACCTAAAGAAAGATGTAGCCAAGGACGAAAAACCAGACAACGACGACATATACAAGCAGATCGATCCGAATAATTTATAAACCCGATACAAAAAAAGCCGACATTAGCGGCTTTTTTTGTATTTATAAAACATTCATTATGATATCAAATTGCATTCATAATGAATGTTCGTTTTTTTATATTAGAGACTGAATATATTTTTCATTCAATTTTAATTCAAAAAATATTCTTTATATTTAAAGTTGAGCACCATCTTAAAAATTCCATTAAATTAGCGAAAAATTAAGCTATAGAGCGGCCATAGCAGAGCTATAGAGCACCATAAAAGAGCTGTAGAGCGCCATAGCAGGCCATAGGCCCACCTGCAGAACAGTAGATACAATGCACGATTGCCAGGCATTTGGATCAGGACGGACAGGGTTGAGATATGAGTCGTTTAGTAAATCTTTTAGTTTTCGAGTGAAAGGAGAAAACTAGAAGATTTACTAAACGACTCATATCTCGGCCCTGTCCGTCCTGAGAAAAATGATGTAAAGAAAAAAACGGGTGCTTTCGCACCCAAGTCTTTTTTGTATACCTTGGTATACTTAGGTTAGTTAGAATGCTTGTAGTAAGCTATTTTGTATACATTCATGTAGTCTTTTTACTATAGTTTTGAGGGTTACACTAAGAATCACTATCCCCTATGTAGACCTCCAGGGTATCGTCCTGCAGCTGCTCCTGGCGGCACCGATTGCTTCAGCCTGCCAACGGCTGCCTTCGTTCTTCCGGATCCCTGCAGCTGCTCTTGGACTCCAGCGGACGCTCCTGGCGGCACCGGCGCGCCGATCGCTTCAGCCTGGCCAACCGGCTGCCTTCGTTCTTCCGGATCCCTGCAGCTGCTCCTGGACTCCAGCGGACGCTCCTGGCGTCACCGGCGCGCCGATCGC
>NZ_JBQQCS010000004.1:0-3191 GCF_052244825.1 Paenibacillus sp. 1A_MP2
TCCCTCCTGGATTCAGGGCCTTAATTTGGTACTCATACGAGGTTGCTGGATCTAAACCGGTTTCTATAAATTGGGTTTGTCCCGCTTTTACTCGGCCAATTTCTTTGCCGTTACGATAGATAACCAGGTACGTAATGCCTTTCGTGTCTACCTGTTTAAAATCTAGTGTCACGGTCTGTGTTGTGCTTGTCGCCGTGATGTTACTTGGAGCTAGTGGCAACGTCCACAGCTCTACAGGCACGCTCTCCGATGGAATACCTTCGCTATTCTCCACGACGATATGCACTGGATAAGACGTTCCTGGTTCCAAACCATCGATTCGGATCGGCAGCGTATCTCCACGCCACAACTCCGTTCCTTCCTCATCGATCACTACATATTCGTTAGCGTGGTCGACTTCCGGGAATCGGATTTCTGCCCAGTCGTTCCCGGTCTCTACTTCCAAATCCTCTACCGAAACTGGATCCGTGGCCGTTGTTGTGGTCAATTTGATTCCTTGGCCTTCGCCGCCCTGGTTTATTGGCTTAATTTCGTATTCATATGCCGTTCCTGGTTGCAGATCCGTATCCTTGTAGATTACTTCCCCGCTACCTGCGTCCACCTTAGCGATTTCCTGTCCATCACGTAAGATCACGTATTCCTGGATAGCTTGTCCAACGGTCTTCAGCTCAATCGTAACGGATCCGGACTTTACATCGGTGATTCTCGCATTAGCTTCACTCAACTCTGCTTTGGTAACGAGCTGTACCTGAACTCCTTCAGATGCATCACCCGTCTTATTGATGGCGTACAACGTTAAATCATACGCATGGCCAACTTGCAGCTGAGTTAATTGTGCAGCTGCCTGCGGTCCGTTGTAGTACACATACCCATTAGCCTCATCTTTCAGCAAGTACCGAATGGATCCCTGTGGCTCTGTCCATGCCAGAGCAGCCTCAGTGTAATCTGCATCCACCTGTAGCAATTCCGGTGCCTCCGTTTTTGTGCTCCACACGATCTCAGATGCTTTACCCATGCCAGTTCCGTTTTCCGCCGCGACGGTAAAACGATACTCGGTACCTGGCTGTAAATCGGATATCCGGATGGACGGTTCTAGTACTTCTACGCGATTTCCTTGCTCATCCGTCACCCAATACCGTTCAGCCGTTGTATCTGCAGTCCAGCTCAGTACCAGCTCCTTTTCGCCTACCTTCTGAACCTGCAGCATCGATGGCCGTGCTGGTTTGGTCATAAATTCAAAGGTAAGTGGTGCTCCCAAGCCCGAACTGTTTCCTCCTTGCACGGTACCTGTATACACCGTGCTGCCCTTCAGCTGCTGCATCACGTAATGTAAGTCAGAGGTGATAAACTGAGTACCATCATGCAATTCAATCTTGTAGAAGGTCGCTCCTGTGACTGCGCTTAATTGTACTTCAGCTTGAAGTTCTTCAATGCCACTCACTTGAATTGATCCAACTTGCTCTGGTAACGTTACTGTTCGAATCACTTGGGCCTTGCCTTGACCGGTGTCATTAATCGCCACCAGTGATACGGTATACTCCGTGCCCGCTGTCAGGCCAGTAACGGTATACTGCAGATTCGGGCCCTGGTAATGTGCTACAGACAATCCGTTAAGATCAAATACCTGCAGTTCGTACGTATGTGCACTCTGCACACCATCCCATTGGGCTGTAAATCCTGTAATGCTATAGCTACTCAAGCTTAAGGATTTATCTTGTTGCGGTAGCGTCAGTACGTTCAAAGGGTCTGATACATCTCCCTCGCCCGTCTCATTGCCAGCAGCAATTGTATATGCATACGCTGTACCTGATTCAAGTCCAGCATCCTCATAGCTGAGATCTTGATCTCTGCCGTTAAATACCAGAGCATCGTCTCGATATAAATCATAGTATGTGGCTGTGGTTACGCTTTGCCACTCAGTTGTAATGCTATCCTCCTTAATTTCTACTGCTGTAAATCCTGTTGGAGTAGCCGGCAGGGTTAAAAAGCCGGTGCTCGTCGCTACACTTGCACCACTACTATTCAGTGCTGATATCTGTACGGTGTACAGACTACCAGGAGCTAAACCAGTTAACATATGCTGTGTCTCGGATATAGTAATATCTTGATGGGTTTGTCCCAGATTATCAGTCAGTACCAATCTGTATTCCGTCGCACTTGGGACTGGATCAATCGTCACATTCATCTCACCCGGTGTCCGGAAGACAGGTTTAATACTTACTGATGGGCTGTCCGGATATGTCAGCACTTCCGTGCGAGCTTCTGCTGATCCCACATGATTGTTTACTGTCAACTGGTAAGCATAATTTTCGCCGCCTGCCAGGTTTTGATCTACATATTCATTTGCCGGATACTCCAGTGTTGTTTCCTTACCTGTGTTCATGTTTCTGACTGTATATGTGTACCCGTCCGTATACCGATTGCTTGGTAGGCTCCATTGCAGCCTTACTTCGGACGCACTCAGCGCAGTCGCATCCAATGTAGGAGCATTTGGTACTTCCTGCAGCTGATATGGATTTGATGTATGTGTTCCCACATTACCTGCATGGTCAGTAACTTGAGTATGAACATACCAAGTCCCTTCTCCATCATTCAAGGTCACTTGGCCATTGCTAGGCAGTGTCTGCCATGAACCGCTTGGTGTGGCGTCCTGACTCACCTCATAGTAGATTGGATCCACCACTCCAGATAAACGATCACTAGCCGTAATTTGGACATTCGCTCCTTGTTTAGACCAAGTTTGGCCATTAGGTGCCAGATACCACTTCCGGCTGTTCTTTGTCTATCCGGATGGTAAATTCGATTTCCGGACTCGTAAGTCCAACGGCATCCACCGCTCGAGCAGTGATTATATATTCACCTGAGTCCGTCAGTGTTCCACGATCGCCGGTAATGTACGATCCATTATCGATCTTATATTCATACGTCACGTCGGTTGCATCCTGGCTGCCACCCAACTCGAAAGATACGTCTTGATTGGACCAGGATGTATCTGTGACAGTGTGAATGGGTGCTGTTGGTGCTGTTCGGTCAATAAATACCTGTGCATGCGCTTCTACGCTAACATTGCCAGCAATATCGATTGTCCGGCCCCACACATCAGTAATGCCCTCAACATCGACTTCTACAGGACCTGTATAAGTCGTCCAGTTCCCTGTTCCCACTTTAATTTGGCTATTGGCCACACCGCT
>NZ_JBQQCS010000005.1:0-361033 GCF_052244825.1 Paenibacillus sp. 1A_MP2
TTGTTTGAGTATGTCCATATCATATCTCCTTGTTATAGTGTTACCTAATAATAACTGGGAAGATTTAAAAATAAAATAATTGAAAAAACATCGTTATTCTATTGGCATATATCTTAACAAAGTGGATATAATAGTATTATAAAAGCTGCTCGCTTAGAAGGATCATCTCATTGAGGTGATCCTTTTGAGTCTTTCTGTTTTCCGTAGTCTTGGATAGCTTGTAAGGAAACATGATATAATTTAAGATATCAAATCTTCTGGAAGTGGTGGGCTTCAGTGTTGTCGAATTCTAGAAAAGAAAAAATCATTGTTACTGCCATTAATACTTTAGCTAATCAACCAGGTTCGTTTTTAAATCCTGAAATTCCAGTAGGAGACAAAGCTATTTCTTTTGATGGCCACATCGATGTCATGTCTGATGACAGTGAAAAGAAAGAATCTTTCTTAGGGAAGGTACCTATTCAGGTGAAATCAACTGGTGTTGATAAATTCAGTGACCGTGAGATCACATTTAGCTTTGAGATGGCAGACTACAGAAATTTTCTAAAAACAAGTGGTGTGCTGCTTATCGTCGGTGAGGTAAAGGCAGACGGTTCTTATAAACTATTTTATAAATCTCTTCTCTCACTTGAGCTTGATGATTTGGTTCATAAGCACGGTGATAAAAAATCAAGGGTAGTTAAACTTCAATCCTTGGAAGATACTTCATTATATGAAGTGTGTTTAAAATTTCTAGAGGAACAAAAGCTCCAACCATATGAACTTGTTATTAACAAGCCTTTTGAAATTGATAAATTTCAGGTCTTCAAGTTTAACCCGACAAATAATACTGATAATATATTTGATGAAAAATTTAGCATGTATGGAATCATCAATCAAGCTCACTTTCCTCTTGGGTTTGCAAAGATCCAGGAAATAGGTTTTGATGGTTACGTTGATTATCTAATTGATTCATCAACCAGATGTCGGTTGTATACTGAATATACCATTCAAGACTCGGTGAGAATATTCACAATTGAGAATGCAATTCAATTGATTTTTAATAATGTTAAGGGTACCTTTACATATAAATATCTGAACTTCCGTTCTCTGTCAATACAATTAAAGTTAATCCCCTTTTTAAAAACTCTTTTCCTTGGTAATAGAGTTTATTTCATGGACGACCAATATTTAATTGTTCCACAAAGTCTAGAAACTGTTGAAGACCTGATAAGCCATGAAAAATTAATGGGTGAATTGCTAAAAACGTTTGAAATGCTAAATATTAGGCCAGAGATCACTATAGTGGATGACGAGAACACAATATCTAATTTTCAGGGTCTAATAAATATCGTCTATTACAAAGAGTATGATGGCATAAATATAGATCTTGAACAAGGTTTAGCGGCATATCGTATTGGGAATAATCATTTTATACTCTTTCTAAAACGAAGTGCTGAGAGCATGGAAATGACCAATGCATTTAGCCCAGATATAACAATTATAAGTGCTGCAATAAAGGATGACCCTCACATCAGGTTTAAACATAGTACTTATATGTTATTGAATGAAGAACATCTGGCATTTGCACTAAACTTGAATGTAAATGAGATAAAACGCTCCTTTGATTTCTTTAATCCATTTTTAGATATAACGACTTACAATATAACCAATATTTTCTGTCTGCGCTGTATTGATGCATATATACTTTCTAACAATGAAGAACTCTTAAATTTAGCTCTGTATATATATGACAAAGCAATTGGGACAGAATTCGAATTTGACGATGTCATTCAAATTAACAAATTTCAGATTAAAAAATGGTTTGGTAATCAGCTTGATGAAAGTGAAATTCAAACCTTGCTGAAAATGAAACTTAGAGCAATGATAGATCAAAATTATGTATTGTCAATAGGTATAAATATTTTATTAGAGTATTATCAAGAGACCATCATGCTGTTGGAAATGCTGAGTTCCGAAGACCAAGTTCTTTTCAAAAAATATCCAATCTACAAACTAGTGGGAAAATCTATGTTGTAGAAAAAGTATTGTAAAAATAAGCTGTCTTGAGAGGTGTGGTATACATACACTCCCGAGCAGCTTTTTTATGATATAATTGAAGAATTCTAAGTTCCTATAATTTAAAGGTATTGGAACTTACGAGAGTTAACTTACTTACACTTTAAACAATACATTACATAATAATATGTATGTTAACTATGTTGAACATGATTATCTTTATATTGATCGTTTACATTTGTATGTATTATGGCCAATATACTTGGGGAAATACATTTTAGTCCTCAATATCACAAAAAAAGGAGTTGAGATATACTTCATGTATGAAAACTGGAAATCATCAGATTCGATAATTGAAGAGTATGAGAATAGCGGATTGTATATGTCCATTGAATTAGGAATAAGAACAATTGATCCAAAATCCATTGTTGCTCTATCACGAATTCCGGTGGAATCACAATTAGTGAGTCTTCGAAATAAAGTCAAAAAACATGGGTGGAAGGATCCAGCCCCTCAAGGGTTGCACCTTGTACTTCTTCCAGACACTGCAGACCACGTAGTCTGCAGTGGTGGTAATCACAGAGCAGTAATCAGTAATGAGTTGAAAATAGAGAAAATCCAGGCTAGTGTTTCTGCTTATTTGAATATAGATTTAATGTCTGAAGATGAGCTTCTTTATATAGAAGAAAAAGAAAAGAGATCGGAAGAATGTTTGCAAAGATTCGTCTAGAAAAAGCCGAATTAGAGATAAATAACTTACATGTACGTCTGTTGGATTTGGAAGATGGGGTTGATGAATTTAAGAAGAATCTATACTTCAAATATATTCAAAAGCAAGATGGGTTAAAGCAGTCCTAAATTGGAGGTGGTTGCAGTTGGTACTTATAAAATATGATTCTACTGACATAGAAAACCCCCAGTTAAACCTGGAGCTACTTTTAGAGCAGAGTAAACACTATATGTCCAAAGCAAAAGCGGACAATACAGTTATATCTTACAAAAGTGATTGGGCACATTTTAAGTCATGGTGTATCAAGTATGAGCAACCATATTTGCCAACCACCGATGAAGCTTACGGGTCCTATTTAACAAGTTTAGCTGCATCCGGGTATAAAGTTAGTACGATTCAACGTAGGATCTCCTCAATATCTCGAGCACATATAATGAAGAAACTAGAATCGCCTAATACTATTCATATCAAAACGATATGGTCCGGAATTAAAAGAATCCATGGTTCTGCAGAAGTAGGAAAGAATCCAATCACAGTTGACACATTAAAAGAGATATTACAGCATGTTCCGGAGAATAGAATGATAGGTTATCGCGATAGGGCTCTGCTATTAATCGGCTTTAGTGGGGCATACAGAAGGTCCGAATTAGTGAATTTTGATGTGAAGGACATCCGAATTACTCCTGAAGGGATGATTATGCGGATCGCAAAATCGAAAACAGACCAGGAGGGGAAAGGTGAATTCATTGGTATTCCATATGGATCACGTTTAGAGACTTGCCCGGTCCGTAGTTATAATGAATGGATAAAACAATCAGGTATCACTGATGGAGCAATATTCAGACCTGTTAATAAACATAGCCATGTTTCAGAAAAGAGACTCTCAGACAAGGCCGTAGCACTTATAATTAAGAAGTATGTAGCTGCTGTAGGATTGGATCCAGCACTTTATGCCGGCCACAGTATACGTTCAGGTTTTGCTACCTCAGCTGCTATGCTTGGTAAAAGTGAAAGGTCGATAAAGGAACAAACACGTCATGCTTCAGATGCCATGGTTAGAAGATATATTCGGATGGGTTCTTTATTTACCGAGAATGCTGCTCAAAATATCGGTCTTTAGATAGATTGTAGTATTATGCTATGAATACTTGATATAATTTTATTAACAGGAGGAATCTAATGAGTGAGTATACGGTAGTGAAAACTGAAGATGGCTACACAGTTGATTTAGGAGATGGGAACCTTATTACTGTAAGTAAAGATGAGTTAATTGATAGTATTGACTCCCCAGCACCAAAATTTCAATGGAAAAATGCATTGCAAAGCGTGAAAGCAAAATTTCAATTTCCTAAGCCGGTTCGAGCCCTGCTATTTCTAAAACAGAAGAAGAACGAATGAACTATCTCAGAAGTATGCCTACGCGATCTGTTGAGTCATTAACTACTGCCATAGCTTATGTTATTCTAAAGGGTAACGTACTTGAAAAAGCAGTTGAGATGGGAATTGCAATACCAGAGAAGGTACAGCTTTTTATAAATGAAATTGATGCTAAAGTTAAAAAGAGCGGGGAATTAACGGTTGCTGGTGTTAAGGCTGCTGTTCAAACGACAAAAAATATTATTGGTGCAGCTGCTGTTGTCCTGTTCGGTATTGTCCTTCTTACTAATCCTGTAATAATGGTCGTATTGCTCCCACTCTTCCTAGCAGCAGATGTCATAGGACTATTTAAGGACTTTTCAGAGAACAAAGAGATATAACACATCAAACTGATTTACCAAGGTATGGCAAGTTACTTAGAACTATATTCGATTCAGCTAACTCTATATTGTTTGTAACTTAAAGAAAATTGAGGGGAAACGGTCCTACATATGTACAATGACAACAATACACGGAGTAGTGATAGTGAGAAAAGTACCGAAACGATGATTTATACACTTCATAGTGGGGTTACCGGGAACATAGAACTGAACGGTGCTCAACAAAAGGAATGGCTCAAACATTATAAGGATGGTCGTAAATATATCACCTCAGAAGGTGGATATATCAGAGGTTTGAATCCCAAACTTGTTTCTGTATTTAAATTTAAGAAGAATAGTGAGCTTGGTAATACCTTAGAACCAAATAAAGAAGTAGTCGAAGAAACAAAAACAATTCAACAAAATGAATCAAAATTGGACGTAGTTGCTATAACTAAAGTCTCATACAAAGTTCAGTGCGTCTGCAGCGCCAGGTATGTCTCTACTTTAAGAGATGAATTAACTAAATTGAACTGCAAATACTGCGGTAAATTACTATATCCGGATCGTACACGTAACAAAGTAGATACTATCTATGGGAAAGCGTGGATAACCACAAATCTGTATTCATAAATACAGTGAAAAGATGTTCACGATATTTCCCTCATGGATTTGAGATAACTTGGCTAAAAAATAAAGATGTTATACAATGAATAGTACGATAAATGGCAAACTTACTGAAAAGTGAGGACGCAAAGCCGAGGGTCTAATGTTCCTGTTGGAACTATGACAGCCTGGTTACCGAAGTTGAAAATCAATTGATTTAAACCGGTGGAATGGGCTGATCTCTTCAGAGAGGCCCTTTTTTATTGCAAAAAACAGCTCCCCATGTTCATTGGCGGCCGGGAGCTGTTATTTACAAGAGCCATCTATACTGCTGTTAATGGCAGGGTGGATTCCAATGGCATAGAAACAAATTTAGAAGAGAATCTCTTCAGGTTCACTGACTTGTCCAATTCTAAGTTGATTAGTTCCTTTATACTTTCAAGGACTTCCGTCTCTGTATCTCCAACAACGCTCAACCGAAACTCTGGAGCGTATGCGCTGACGTTCTTAGAAGAATAGTCTTCTTCAACCAAAATCATTACTTCTCTGCTGTTCATATATTGCCCTCCGTGGATAGTGTGTGAGTTATCTTTTTTATAGTGAAAATGTACTACTTTTAGTACGATTATACCGCATGAATGGGTCATTAGTATGATATGGCATATTTGGACGAAGGTTGACCTTATATGGAGAAAAATTTGTCGAATAACAGCGAATTAAACAGTAATAGGGGGAAGTCCAAGTGCCAAACAAAATATTGACCGCAATTATTGCTGAAGATAACATTGAAAATCGTGAACAAATGGTGATTTACGCAAATAGGATAGGGATTAGCATTCTAAGCACCGTCGCGTCCGGAGAATGGCTTATTGACGATTGTATCCGTTACAATCCAGATATTGTATTTTTGAAAAATGATCTTAATGGTACTCCAGGATTGATTGCATATGAAAGACTAATTGATTATGGAATTAAACCGTATTTGATCATCATGGCTGATGAATTGAATACAGAGTTAATGCTAGCAGGGCTTCAGCTGAATTGTCTTGATTTTTTGAACAAACCTGTGAATTTAGTTCGTATGACTGAAGCTGTAGACAAGGTTAGAATGACATTGAATAGAGACCTGAGCATTACACATGGATCGCCTGGAAGAATCATAAGTCTAAAATCGAGTTACAAGACCATCTATGTGAACGAGCATAATCTTATTTATGCAAGTAAGCTTAAAGGGGAGCATCGGACTATCATTTATGCTGAAGGCAGTGAGGATGAGATCATATCTACCAGCTCACTTAAAGATATTATGAGTCAATGCTCAAGCAGCTTTTTTATGCCTAATCAGTCTAACATCATTAACATGAACTATGTGTCTAAAGTGTTTGCTAGTGAGAATACAATTGGGAACTATATCATCTTGTTGCACAATGCTGTTGAAATTGATTTGCCTAGACGTAAACGCAAACTCTTTGAAGAGGCCTACAAGCTCAATAACAAAGACTCTAGTACTTTAAATATATCAAATGAAGATTAACACCTTATACTGGGACAGCTAATCATCAATGTATTTATTTGACCAGCTCATTTAGCCTGGTCTATTTGCTTTTTATTTCAAATTTCAAAGTACAATGTTTTGTTAGGGGTACCGAGCATGTTATAAAGATCAGTTCGTTGTCCTGCTAAATTTAAAAGAATCAGAAATTTCGCATAAAAGGCATTGACCTATGGTAGATTAATCCATAGTATTACTTATAAAGAGAAAAACATATAAAAAATGGTTTATTATCTGTGGAGGTGGAATCTCACTTGGAATCAAATAATGCAAAGACGATCCGAACAGAATTGCTACACTACATAGATCAGAATAAACTACTTATTTATCATTTTGCTGAGAAATCCGGAATTAATTCAGGTACCTTGAGTAGAATCATTAATGGATCGAAACCTATGCCGATCAGAACCCTCGACAAATTGACTTCAACTATGGGATTAGAGGAAGGGGCTTACTATGACCTCTATGTTGAAGAGCTGAAGCACGATCCCTCAACGGATTGGAGAAGATTAAAACCATACATCTCACGATGCGCGGAATTGAATAAACTCGAATGTGTTGAGCAAGTTGTTGATCTGATGCTGGAAAAATCATATTATATCTCTTCACTTTTTGAATTTGCTGAAATGTTAAACGCAGATGGGAATAAATCTGTTGCATTAATTATTTACAAGAAAGTCTCCGAGGGGGAGCGATATCAACATGCAGAGCGACTGGCTATATGCCAATACAGAATTTTTAAGTCCACTTTAAATGATGACCAAGACCTAAATTTAGAGCGTGCCTTGATATTTGAACCGTTTGTTACGAGACTGAGTGAAACCGAACAGTTAGATGCATTAAAGGATCTGGCGAATCTGTATTTGTCACTTAGACGATGGGACAAAGCAATGAGTCTTGGTGGTGAAATGGGAGAATTGCAAAAATTCAGTATGAGCAAAATCATAATCGCAAGCGACAAGACAGAAGCGAAGCAACCCCACAAAACCCCTCTTTGGCTATATTCTTTACTCACATTTAATTCTTGGGGCTATTGCTGAAGAGAAACAAGATTACAAAGAAGCATTGCAACATGTTGCAATGTACGAGAATCAGGATTGGATTATAGAAAGTGATGTAGCAGCTGAGCAAACAAAAAAACAATTTCTATTATGGGCTACTGCTAACAAAACTCTTTATAGGTTAATGTCAGGGGAAACTGATTTACTCGATGATTATGTGGAATCCCTGGCAACTAACGATAGTGAAATATTGCGAGCACTTTTTAAGATAGTTAAGGCTGCTCTGAGATATGACATGAACATTGATCATATACTTGAACGGTTTGATGAAACCATCCAATCTCAGGTGGTTTCACAAAGTAAAGTCGGGTCGTATTCTTCACAGATTATCAATGACCGGTTAGTAATTTTCCTAGCCGACATAGGGGAGTATTTCTCAAAGAGTTTACGCCCAAAGGTTGGAATTCTCTTTATACTAGATAGTTTGGCAATCTCTGCTAAGATCAAAAATGATGCTTGTATGGTAAGATGCTTCTGTTTATTTGATGAAATAAGGGATTCAGCAACAGAAGAGCATCTCCATAGGTACAAAGCAATTTTAAGGGAGGTTCAATTAAACAGATGAAAAGACAATCGGTACTAGTTTCCGCATTTGTGGCTCTGGCAATCCTGGTATTCAGTCCATTAAACCAGGTATCAGCAAATACGGATGCTACTAAACCTGCTGTTCCCGTTTCTCCGAACACTATAGTAACAACCTCTTCACACGGTGAAGGTGGTTGGTAGAAGTTTAGTGGCCTACGTAAGTCTCCATTGTAATGGAGGCTTTTTATTTTGAATTTTTGTTCATGTGGCTAAGTCTACAATATGAGCAGAAACCGCTAGGATATATATTGAGGTGAATCATTATGATTAAAAGTTCAGACATGAGCACTTTGGAACAAGAAAGAGAGTGTCTACTTAAATTAGTAAACGCATATGGACTTGCACACCCTTTAGTTATTAAGCAATCCGAACGATTAGATGAAGTGATAAATCAGCA
Organism: Paenibacillus sp. 1A_MP2; assembly: GCF_052244825.1. NCBI lineage: Bacteria > Bacillati > Bacillota > Bacilli > Caryophanales > Paenibacillaceae > Paenibacillus > Paenibacillus sp. 1A_MP2. The sequence goes on from NZ_JBQQCS010000005.1 coordinate 8,666, forward strand.
CTATAAAAATTACATAAATCGTATTAATGAGAGTTAACTCGATCTTGTATCTGGTAGATTCCCTGAATTAGATAATTAGACTATATGAATCATTTAACAAGTTCACCCCATCATTTAATGTTGGGGTATCTTTTTGATTGTTCGTATAGTCTGATTGTAGTAGAATTAGACTATATGAATCATTTAACAAGGGGGATTAGAATGTTTACCGTAAATGATGTTATGGAATTAACAGATCAAAAGAGAGGGACGGTCGATAATTTCCGTAGTGAGCTTCAAAAGCTGAATTTAATGAACAATAATGAGCGTTTTGATAAAAGGGCACTCGAAACTTTCCGGAAGGCCATTCAATTTAAAGAGGAAAACGATTGCACCTGGATTCATGCAAATCACTGGGCAATTCAGATGGAGTATGCAGAAGAAATGAGCAGACCGTTCGAGTGGTCGACTAGTATACACTTCAAGTACTTAACTTACTTAAATGAGAATCATTTAGTAGATGTCAAGCATATTGTAACAGATTTAATGTCCACAATAGACTTTTTTGCTGTCTTCCATGTTATCATTGATAATTTTAAAGATATGGGGGCGAAACATAATATCTACAAAGCTAGTCAACCGACGGATGGAAATGCTCTTGCTTTCAAATGCACAGGTGATGATTTCTTCTATTATGTAGTGGGCAAGTACAATTATTTCACTAAAGAAGAAGATGTACATGTATTTTATAATGATGGTTTGGTGTTCAATATTATGAAGTGCCAGTACATAGGGGGAGGAAGAAAGGAATCAGATCGACTTAATGACTTAGTTAAATCAGTTTACGAAAGCTACAACTCAAAAAACCTGAGGAGAAGAACCTAAATGAATAATATAAGAATGCAGCTTTTAGAATTTACAGTGTTAATTACTCTAATTATGTTTAGTGTTGCGGCATATTTTGCTTCTCTTGCTAATTATCTCGGTACCGCTATCCCTATCTTTCTTATGATTGCCTTAGCAATTATTTATCCTTCGGTTGAGGTGATTATTTCGAGTAAAAAGTACGGACACGGAATATGGTACAATCGGTTATTTAATAATTTAGAGTTTCATATTGGTTCCCTCACAGATTGGAATACGATAGCCATAAGAGTGGCCAGAATTCGACGAATTGCTTTGAAGATGGATGTCAGTGTACTCTTCTATACTAATCATTACGACCAGCACCGGCTTGATGAACTTGCAAAAAGATTAAATGTCGCAATAGAGATCCGACCGGCAAATAGGCTACAAGCGCTATTCTATAGAGCTACTTGTTTTATTGTTACTTTCTATAAGGTAGAGGCATGGAAACGTAAAAAATATCCTGTTCTCCGCTGTGTCATGAACCCTGGAAAAAGAAATTTACCCTTGAATTGAATGTATAAAGAATTAAAATGTATATCTGAAAGATGGAGGGAATATGGAAAACGTCAATGGAAATCTAGAAAAAGTTAGTCAATTCTCGAACACTTTGGGGTTATATGGTCTTCTTCTAGCTATAGTTATGTTTGTGGGTTACAGATTCATTAAAAGTAAAGCCTATGAACGTATGATCGGATTATATCTTAAGAAGATGAGAGTGAATGAAAAGAACGAATTAGAGAGTCTTGTAGCAATTGGGATACCCTTACTCGCTGTTATGTTGTTAGTGCTTTTTGGTTTAGCGGGAATTGTTGATTTATTACTCCAAAACTAATTGATGTAATCAGTGGATTGAGTGAAAAGTTCTGTGGTTACTTAGAGGAATTTATACCAACTACAATGAATACTAGCTATTATAATGTAGCGAGTCTTCTCATTAAAATTAGTATAGAGAGCGATTGCGTTCAAGAAATGTAACTGATCGTTCAGAATTAATTCATTATTAACCCAAGGTTGCATATACATTGTATATGTTATATAGTGGTGCTATAATTGCCATAACGTTATAAGTAACGTTACCCTAGTAACGTTACAGATTAAAGTAGTAGCAGTAGTGCCACTCTTTTTTACAGCTAGGATTCCCTCGCTAAAAGTAGTCCTAGCAGTAATGAACTAAGTAAGTCAAAAAGGAGCATTCAACAGTTGTCGCTGTTAATGCTTCTTTTTTTGCGAGAAGAAGACTTACTCGGCCAAAAGAATTTGTGAAGGGTATGAATAAATTTTATTGATGCTGTACCTAAGTTCAACAACGTTTTTAAAAATTCTGCTGCATAGGTAACCATGATTATAATTAAAATAACCTTACTAATGTCTGTCCCCTCCCTTCATAGAGGGCACCACAGCTGCTACTATCATACTGTAACCCAACATATGCTATTTTGTAAACAGGGCATAGTCGATATACATAGTAACAAAATACCCTTACTTACTCAAATGCTATGGGAGAGTAAGTAGGCTATAAACAAAGGATTATTAAAAAAAATACAGAAAAATAAATCGTGTCTCTACGAAATTCATCAGTAAACTTCCGAAGTTTGAACATACCATATGTAGTATCCGGTTTAACTAGAATAATTCAGATTATTATGCATTAACTTATGCTTACTTAATTACTGAGAAATAGCGATACCCCTGGTGTAAACCCCAGGGGTATCTTGCATTTGTTGAATTTAGAATGTTTTTACTGTCCGGAGAATCGTCGCCAATTGAAGATATTTAATCGGCTTATAAAAAATTATTGGTTCAATAACTTTTCGAAATAGCCAGACTATAATAGTTGCTGCAAGTATAAGAGTTAAAATAATCCCTATTGCAGTACTTAAATTAGAAGCAGCAAAAAGTTTATTCAATGAGATGTTCCATAATGGGAATAAAAATGCTGTGAAAATGGCTACTGGCAACCATCGCAATTTGCGGAGGCTATCGCTTCGTTCTGTATAGTAGGCAATAAGATAATCAATGTAATTCTTATCCATCTTGCTATTATTCTTTAAGTATTTATGAATAGCACTACACTGGATAGAGAAGAGGACTTCTTTGTTGAAGTTTAAGATCCAGTACTTAACTAGAAAGGAGAGCTCGCTATACTCCTTTTTCACAAATAAATTTGAAGCAGTACCTGATCCAATAAGACCGACGAATCCGCCTAATAACATGACTACAAAAATTATACCCCAATAACCGGGTGTCTCTTTTCCAGTCCACCATGAGAAGATTAGGTTACCGAAGATTGATAAAATTAATAAACTTAAAGTTATTACAGCAATCCATTCAAAAACCTTAGCTGTAGTATTCATGAGCATTTTACTTCTTGAATTCTCATTTAATAGAGAGTACAGATCTCGTTTAATAATCTGGTCTTGAACTGATTCATTTGCCAGCATTTTTTCTGGTTTATTATTGATTTTTACTGGTCGTATGTATCTTCCATACATGCTTGGCATCAAATTCCTCCCTTAAACTATATTTATCCATGGACAGATACTATTTGTAGTATCTGGGTGGTATCTTTGCCAGTACAATTTGTACAATTTTAATTAATGGTCTATTAATAGTTGTTGTTGTATATTAAAGGTAATATAGCATATGACTTAGGGGGTAAGGAATTGTCTTTTAAAACCTCACATTCTATCATGAAAAAAAAGGGACGCTGGAACAAAAAGGAAAGGTTCCTTCGCGAGTTTTTTCATGCCCAACTTGCTTTTCGAAATACACTGCACCACCTCGCTCGTCAAGCAACAATAAGACCTACTGCTCCCAATGTCTGGTGAAAACAAATGAATTTGTTAATTTGAAACAGATTACCGTTTACAAATCAAAATAATAAATTCTTATAAAGATGTTAACTCACTTGTTATCAGAACATGGGTTAAATTAAAGGAGGAAGTACAGGTAGATATGATAATGGTAACATGCCCTAAATGTAGAGGAGAGTTGCAAGAAACACGACATTCTACGGAAATCCAAATTAATGAGCAGAAGAAGGTTAAGCTGCCGGAACTCTCAGCTCTTAAATGTATACCGTGTAGTGATGTATATTTTACACCTTCCGCGAATCAAGAGATGGAAAGGATACTAATGCGTGAAATTCTAAACACGGAAATAGATGAACTGGAGAAAGAATGCCGATCCTGTAGTAGCCAAGAACGGTATGAAGAACTTCTTATAGAAATTGAAAATCTAAGAAAACAACTGGAAGACATCATTGAGAACTCATTGTAATGGCTAAACAACCAAATATTCGTTCTACTTGTCTTATGAAAGCCCGGTTTGGATGTGGTCTTATAGATAGTAAAAAGGGAACCTAACGTGGGGGCTAGGCTCAACGTTTCCTAGCTAAGATTGACCTTGGAGTTGTATGTCTTTTATTGAGCTTGCGATATGTTGGAATCTTATAGCCAAGATAATATATGGAAGCTTCAGCATGCCCAAAATTCTTGAATAAACTTTAAAATCATTAATCCAGGAGCGGATTTATAAATTGAAATCGATAATTATTACTATAGGGCTAGGCTATTTTTATATGATCATTTCTTTTATAAGATTTATCATTGAGGTTCCAACATTGTTTATTGCATTACTATCCATAGCTGCAGCATTATTTACCTTAGCGGATTATTACAGCGATGTGAAAAGCAATGATAAGTGGGCCACTAACACATTTGTTGGCGGTCTGGTTTTTCTTATCGCATCTCTCTCTTCGTTATTACCACTCCCTGTACTCAACAATCTAACAGGGTTTTGGATTGTGCAAAGAGCTGGAGATTGGGCTACATTGTTTGGCCTTGGCATCGTTGTTATCACAATCGGATATAAAGAACGTGCAAAAATTATATTAGCTGAATCTATCAAAGTGCAGGAGGAACAGGTTCCCCCATTGATGCTGAACCTATCAAAGTGCAGGAAGAACAAGACTCTCCAATTATTATTGTAAAAAGAATGAATGAAAATGAGTACAACACGATGATGGAATTGAATGATGTAATAACCCAATTGAAAAAAATAGATCCAAAAGTTTTCGGTGCTGGTCAAGTTTACGATGGATGGTCAGTATTTCATGATATTCTTGAAGAAATCTACAATTCGGAAGGTCCATTTTATGATGGTTTAAATCGGCAGTTATATTTTGAATTCCTAAAGTCGTTGGATGAGGCTACGGAAATTATCGTGAATCTAGCTGATCCTGAATTAGATATCGATCGCTATTTAGGCGATATTGTCTTTTGGAATACGAAATATGAGATACACTTACAGCCTGCTATTAATTATATTGAAGGACCGACTGTTCGAGATGCCGTTGAAAAGTTGAACGAAACACTCGAGCGGTGGAAATCTCTCAAAGAGAGCATTACAAAACAGTATGAACAAACTCGAGTTAAATAAGAATCTTACTTTTGGGTGTAGACTTTGGATGGATTTTTAAGCGAATCAAGCACTAATTCGAATGACTTTGTTTTTTTCAATCTCCACAAGTGAGGGTGGCCGTAGAAACACATTACAAATCAGATTTAAAAGTGTTTATAGTGCGATGGAAAAGCTATAGGTTGGATTTAAGTCTTTGACCAAATTCTAGTTGAGTATGTAGGAAAGGAGTGGAATGATTTGCAAATTGCCAATTACGAGAATAATCTAATCTCTCTCTTTGACGAATTCAATAAATACCCTCAGAAAGATCTGGCTATCACAGAGATCAGGAAAAAGGGCAGAAAATATGGTTTTAGATGTCCTTTCTGTGATGAATATCTCATACTTCGTGCGGGGAACATGAATGAACCTCATTTTGCACATAAACAGGGAAAGTCCTGTACAGTTGCCCATTCATATGAACAATACGAGCAGCAAGTGAAGAGAGAATCAGCTCAGCACTCGGTAATACGGGAGGTCATTTACGATGACTTGAGAACGCAGGAGAGATATAAGCCTGATCTTAAAGTGGAGCATGGCTATAAAGCGAAAGCTGGGGGAAGTTGGAAAATTGTCCCTGATATCATTGTGAAAAAGGGCCACTATGAGTTTGGTATATCAGTCCTGACCAATGTTTATCAGAAGGGTGATGAGTCACTCGTAAAGATAATTCGAAAAAGGAATCAATATTTCGATGAGAAAGGCTTACATAATATCTGGTTTATAGAGAATCAAGAGCTGAGTTTAGATTTATCATATAGAGTATTGTTTCTTTGGGAATCTGAGACCCTTCTTAGTACCAAAACAGATTGGGATCACAAATGGGATAAACTACTGAATAATCTATCTGGTAACGATACTTACTCGATATCAGAGGTGTTTAATTATAATGAGAAACAGATTCTCCAAAATGATGTCCGCAGCCTGTACTATGTTCATTCCACGCCTGATGGAATATCGTTTTCTGTTCATAGAATCATCTTTGATGAACTTGAGCCCCCATACCGAGCATTTGCTGTAACTACGGGGTATAAGATGCAACTCACTGAAGCTTTGGTAATTCAGGATTACCTTCAGTTATCTAATGATGATTTCGAAAATCGGCAAATGGATATTTTTAAATCAGATTTTGCTAAGGGGGTAGATCGCCTCACGCAAATTGATGAAGGAAGAACAGAGGACACCAATCAATTGAATGATGTTGAAATACCATTACCACAAATTGTGAGACAGAACAAACCTCAAAATGATCTTCCGGTGATCTATTGGGATGATGGGACCGTTACATACCTCATCGAAAGGCTTAAACGAAAGTACATCTCTGTAGAGGATGCCGCCTTACTGGCGCAATATTTGAGACATAATAGGGAGCTAGTTATTTTTAAGGGATGGGACCTTCGTGATATTAAGAAAATGGCTTTTGAAGCACTGGGAAAAATATCGGATCCCAATGTGAAGATACACCTTATTGAGATTGTAGATTTATAGTTTGTTATAATGAATAAACGTAGTTCGAACAATTATAGTATGGAAGGGCGGTTAACGATGAAGGAAACATTCAAGGTTGGCAGTACATACGATTGTGTTGTAAATGGACAGATCTGGGCGTTTACTGTAGTCGAAGTAGATGAAGAAAATGAGGGAAACCTTTGGATTACCTGGAGTACCGGTTGGAGTACCGGTATTACTGGTGAGGAAGAAGATGAAGAATGTCATTCTATTGATGAATTGTTCAAAAAGGTTGAAGATCATAAAAATAATGTGGCTGCAGGAATCATCTATCCACGAGGAGATAGCGAAGAAGCACAATTTAATGGATTAACTGAGTTAATATCAAAGCCGAGATACTATTTTGGGCAAATGGAAGTTCCACGGGCTTTTGTACTTACAGACCATTTTTCACCTGAAGGGTACAGACCGGACAGAGAGTATCTAGAATTCGTTTTTGATCCCGAAAGCTCCCTTTTAAGAGTGTCAAGTCCAGATCCTGCGGCAGACGTTCCCAGCTGGGTAATTGAACGGTTTGATGTATCTGGTGTTACTAGGGTGAAACCCGAAACACGTACTGAGAAGGTAGTTTATCTTCTTAAGATTAACCAGGTATAGAGTATCCTCTAATAAGGATGTGCATTCTGGAATACAGCTCAGCAATGTATCGATCGGATATACGAAAAATAGTTTTCAAGAAAAGAGTGACGGCTAATCAGCAGCCATAAAGGAGGAACGTAGATGAAAAGTCACGGATTTGGTAACTAAAGGCGGTTTTAGAGGGTCTTCTAGGAATAATATATAAAAAGCTATCAATCAGTAGTTTCGATTGTTAAAGCAAAATGCTAAATGTGGTTGTTAAGTCTCTACTAATAGATTGTATTTCATTATAACGATGAAAATTTATTCATCTTGATAAGAATAGTGTAGTTCCTCTAAAAATTCATTATGCTTGGCTCATTAAAGCTTTAATACATCACGAATTGACGTTTAAATAAGTAATCGAAAGTTCCGGCTAATGTTCGGGGTCTTTTTGTGTATATAAATACTTGGGGAACGCATTTAATCTCCTATAAAAGCCTCTTCCAAGCTGGTCTAAACTCTGAAAAATCACTTTCTATACTCACATCACATCATACTTAAAGCCAGATAGAACCAGGTGCGAATGTGTGTTCCATTCCGTTTCTTTCAAATCGTTATGATATAATATAGGAAAAATGATGCAGGAAAAGAGGCATATCGATGGATATTAATTCACAGCAACTTGAGACAATTGCTGAAACTGAATTTTCCTTGATCAAACGGTACTTTGACATGGATCAGCAGCAGTACATTGTCTTAAAAGAGACAAAAGGAAATCTGGACCGATTTACGAGACTTCTTTTTGAAAGAGAGGTAGGAGCTTTACGAAAGCTTCGCCATAATCATATTGTCCAAATGTATAAGTTTGAGTTTGCTGCTGGTGAGAATGGCGGCCAAAAAGGGAGAATATTTCTTGAGCATATTAGTGGAGAAACCCTCCAAACCATAGATCGTTCGTTAATCGAAAGCGTTGACAAAATAAGAATCATTCAGCAGCTTATTGATGCTGTTGAAGCTGCTCATAGCCAAGCTATACTGCATAGAGATATCAAACCATCTAATATAATGATCGTAGATTACAGACAGGCGAAGCTCATTGATTTCGGTCTCTCCAAGATCAAGGGAATGGTTACAGGTGATACGACTTATAAATATGGTTCTAATCACTATACAGCTCCAGAAGTCGGCTATCACCCAGAAAATGCCTCTTTTCAAAGTGACATTTACTCTTTAGGAGCCACCATTTACTTTCTCCTAACTGGATCTGTGCCCGAATTGCCTCATAAGTTACAGGATTCCATTTCAAGAAGTTCCGACATTATTCCATCATTAAAGGAAGTCCTGATAAGGGCTGTTAACCCCGAGCTTGATGAAAGATATGAAACGATCACCGATCTCAAGCGAGACCTAGCTCAGATCATGGGATCTCTAATGTCGGATACGAAATTTTCCATCATGTTCACTCATGAGATGCTAGAGAAGGCCAAAAGACAGAAATTTGTGCCAAAAGGCATCCACAGTGATGTGTTTATTGATCAATATTTAAACAAGTGGTTTGAAAAAGATATATATGGATTTGTCGATTCAAAACTAGAGTATGGCAGGTTGAATGACGACGATGAAGTATCTTTTTTCTCAACAGATGGATATCTTTTGAAAGGCTTGTATAGGGAGCACGATGAATATTTTTTGGTTCATGAAATTAAATTCATTAAACAGCAGACTGAGCGAACGTTTTATGAGAAAAAATACTTACGTATAGCTGGTAAACCTATCTTTAACCATTCAGCTTTACGACTCAATACACAGGTAGTTCACCATACCTTCGAAGTTGTAAACGATCTCGTCGATCATCGGACCGATTACCAATCGGATGCGAGTAAACAAACTGAATTTGAGAAGTTTTTTGGAATTTGGTCAGAGTATCTTGAAAACGAAAAAGACTTGCTTGTCTCAGCTGCAAAAACCGTAGAATACTTAAACTATCGCTATAACACAGAAGATCATACGACAGAGTTTGAGTTGAAAGATACAACAATAGAAAGCTTAGGATTTACGAATGAAACAACCATTATCTTTGATCCCAAATTAGAAGACCCAAATAGTAAAAACAGAGCAAAAATAGTGGTTGTTGGGAAGTTCAAGGAAATTACTTACCAGGACGATTCAGTGTTTCTCATCGTTGAATCTCCAAAAAGAGTCAGAGGAATTCCCAATTCGGGGAAACTCGTAGAAGATTATCGTTTTAAACTTACTCTAATTGATAAACAAATGAGCGCTATTCGTGCTTTAAATAGCGATGAGGCAGTATGTAATGAGAATTTGCGCGATATCATCTTAGGTTTTGAAACCCCAAAATCAGTAGAGGGTTTTAATGACATTGATTTCTTTAATAAAAGATTAGATGGGAATCAGAAGGATTCTGTAAAAGTGGCCCTCAATACATCTTCTATTGCCGTAATACAGGGACCTCCTGGAACGGGGAAAACGACGGTAATTCGAGAATTTGTAAATCAAATCCTACATCGTAATAATGCCGATATCTCACAGGAGAAGTTTAAAATTCTCATTGTTTCTCAATCACATACCGCTGTTGATAATGTGTTAGAAGGGCTAGATTTTCAACAAGATATTAGCACAAAAGTAATTCGGATTGGACATGATAATAATATATTGCCGGCGATTCGAGATAAATTTAGTGTCTCAAATGTCAGGAGTTTATGGGCTATTGAAACCAAAGAAGCCTCTAACCGAAAGATGAATGAGCTGATCTCACAGCATGGAATTGATACGGATGAGCTAAATCGCTACGTTGAACTTCACTCCCAAACGCAACGTTCAGAGGAGGAAGAATTGCTGATACAGCAATTCGAAGCGAAATACCAGGATGAACCAGAAAAACAACGGATTATACGTACCGCTACAATCCAACGTAACTGGATAGATCGTCTCGGCATTGCCAGCGATTCAGAATCACGGCTTATTGAAAATGCCACGATTGTTGCGGGAACCTGTACAGGCTTTAATTCGAATCCATCTACCCGAAATATGAATTTTGATTATGTCATTGTTGATGAAGGAGCAAAAGCAAGTGTACCAGAACTTCTTATACCGCTCCTTAAAGGCAGCCGGCTGATTTTAGTTGGAGATCATCAACAGCTGCCACCTATTTTAAATACAGAGGCTATCAAGCTAACTTCTGATGGAAAACAAGAAGATTTTGATAGTGGTATATTCAAACGCCTGTACGATAGCTTTCCGAAATCGAACCGAATCCGCTTAACGACGCAATACCGGATGCACCGAACCATAGGTGATATGATTAGTAATGTCTTTTATAGTAATGAGATTCAAACTGGAATTCCCGATGAAGAACGAACCCATGAACTACAGTTGTATCAAGGAAAGCAACTGATATGGGTGAGTACAAGTAGGGAATACAATCGGAGAGAACAAAAGCATAGAACGCAACAAAATACAAAGTCATTTAAAAATGAAAAAGAAATTCAAATTATAAAACAGATGCTTTGGGATATTGACAAAGAAGAGGCTGCTAGTGGGTATGAAATCGCAGTAATTACGGGTTACAGCTATCAAAAATCTATTATTAGAGATTTTGTTGCGAGAGCTGACTTCAAAAACATCAAGAATATTGAGGTCAATACGGTAGATGCATATCAGGGAAAAGACAAAGACATTGTCATTTTTAGCACCGTCCGCAGTAACAAAGATAATGACATTGGATTTCAAAAGTTAGCGCAGAGAATTAATGTGGCACTGTCCAGAGCACGAAGATTATTACTAATCGTTGGAGACAAAGATCATTTCATGGGAAATAGACTACCGACAAACAAACTTCCAGAAATAGACCGATATATGTCTCAAAGAGAAGGCTGTGAAATTATTGAATACAAGGAGCCAAGTGATGCGAGAAAATGAATACATTCTAGATTTGAAATCAAAAATCCCTCCCAATATTGAGGGTCAAATCTATTTAAAAACAATTACGATCGGCATTCCATACGTTCGTATGAAGTTAAATATAACTACTCGTCGGGAATATCTACTGCCTTTGGCGCAAGAAATGGTTCTACGCCTTCTTGAACAGAAATGGACGAACTATGATGAGATAGGAGAAGTCCTTGGCATAGACAAAGACTATTTGGACAAAATTCTTCTGGAGCTCGGTGTAGCTGATTACATTAGTCATATGGGAAAGTTGATCTCCCTGACGGATGCCGGAAGAAAAGTTTTACTTGGATTGAGATCCATTCGAATTGAACCGGATTTTATAGACAGTGTCTATTTCAACATGCTTACTGGAGAAATTGTAAAAGATGAAAGCATGATGAGATCCAAGATGAGGAATAGATCTAAATGTATGGTTTACCTAAATAATATTAAAGATTTAAATGGCGATTTTCTTACTACCTACGAACATGAAATCAGGGAATTATATAATATAAGAGTTAGGGATAATCGGGATAGATATATGGATGATGAAACGGCTGGAATGGACGAATTATACCGGGTCATTTCAATTGAGGATTTTGACCGTGTATACGAACAAATCCCAGTACATGTTTACTACTCCCGAGATACTGACAATCTCGCTTTTGAACTGATCAGCAGTGATAATAAAGATTTGTATCACACATGTTTAAGAGACCAAATGAAAAATCATCCTAAATCATGTGATGAAATGTATGATACATGGGAACACAAGCAACGAATAAAATCCAAAAACACCTTCAATTGGTATCCTGAAGAAGCGTATGACATACAAACTTTAGAGAATAAGCGCTTTGAGTTTGTGACACACCTCCAAAATTCAAGTGTAGACACGGATCAGATCTACAACAGCTATTTTACAGATCGACTTATGATTTACCAGGAGTATCAAGACATTCTACGATCTCTAACCCAAAAGAAACCTAGAGAGGTTACCATTATCACAGATAACCTGTACATGTTAGAAAAAAGTGAATATAGCCTGCTAGCCTTAATCGAAGCAATCTCTCAACATTCGGCGATCTATATTGGCCATGGGGAAAGATCAAACACTGTAGTCTCAAAAATAAAAGAAAAGTCTAATGTAAAAACTGTTTTATCAAAGGAATACCCTGATATAAGAGGCACTCGAATTATCGTAGATGATGAGTACATGCTTACAATCCAACACAAACCGTTTCATCTAAGAGGGGAATGTTTTTTGCAGGAAGTCGGTATTCTGACTTATAACAAAGCACATATCAATTTGATAAAAAATCTATTTCCTGACATTGCGTCGTAAAAGGAATAAAGCTTAAATATCCTCTCAATAAAACCTTCGTCTATTAAACGAAGGTTTTTTATTTTAGAGAAATTTATTTATCTATTCTTGATTTTCGTTCTAATAACGACGTGCACCGTCCGGTGATTCACGCGCTCGAGCTAATCAAGAAGTACACACAAACGGGAATGCACTATTTTCCCTTAACCGACGAAATTCCGATCAATGGCGTGATCCGCACTAACTACAAAGAAATTATCATAGAAAAAGATGAAAAGGGACAAGAACGAGTAAACCGGATCAATTATGAAATCAGCGCCTTGCAAATGCTCCGGGATAAGTTACGGTGTAAAGAAATTTGGGTATCCGGAGCGAACCGATATCGAAATCCGGATGAGGATCTGCCGGCAGACTTCGAGGAACGCCGAGAGGAAAACTACAAAGCTTTAAATCAGCCGCTGGATGCGGACTCCTTTATCACGGCACTTAAACAGGAAATGATTCAAGGTCTTGGAAAATTAAACGAGGGAATGCCGAAAAACCCTAAAGTACGGATTACTGATAAAGGTAAAGGCTGGATCTCGGTTTCTCCGTTGGAACCGCAAGCAGAGCCGGTTAATTTAATTCGGATCAAAGGTGAAATTACGCGCCGCTGGCCAATGACCAGTTTGCTTGATATTTTGAAGGAAACCGATTTACGTATTTCGTTTACAGAAATGTTCAAGACGGTGGCCCATCGAGAAATATTAGACCGGGATACGCTGCAAAAGCGGTTGATCTTATCTCTTTACGGTTTGGGAACAAATACCGGTTCAAAGCGTGTCAGCGCCGGTGATCACGGTGAAAGCTATAAAGATCTTCTTTACCGCAAATTCATTCACAAGGATAACCTTCGCAACGCAATTTCCGAAGTAGTGAACGCTATTTTCAAAGTACGGATGCAGGAAATATGGGGTGAAGGAACAACCTCTTGCGCCTCCGATTCAAAGAAATTCGGGGCGTGGGATCAGAACCTTATGACGGAATGGCATATCCGGTACCGCGGCCGCGGTGTTATGATATATTGGCACGTAGAGAAAAATTCGACTTGCATTTACTCGCAGCTTAAATCTTGTTCTTCATCAGATGTCGCCGCGATGATGGAAGGGTTGTTACGCCACTGCACCGATATGGAAGTGGAGAAAAATTATGTTGATTCTCATGGACAAAGTGAGGTTGCATTTGCCTTTTGTCATTTACTTGGTTACAAACTCAAGCCTCGATTAAAAGCTATTCATACACAAAAGTTATACCGTCCGGAGTCGGGAATGACTGAAGCATATGCCCGCCTTCAGCATGTACTCACGCGCCCGATTAATTGGGAACTGATCCGTCAGAAATATGATCAAATGATGAAGTATGCAACAGCCTTACGGCTTGGTACGGCTGAAACAGAAGCCATTCTGAAAAGGTTTACCCGGAATAACTTGAAGCATCCAACGTATCAGGCGCTAGGAGAGTTGGGTAAGGCAGCTAAAACCATCTTCCTTTGTGAATATTTGCATTCGGAAGAATTACGCCGAGAGATTAATGCTGGTTTAAATGTTGTGGAAAACTGGAATTCGGCCAACGGGTTTATCTTCTATGGCAAGGGTGGCGAAATTGCCACAAATCGCATGGAAGATCAAGAGATGGCCGTTTTATCTCTTCATCTGCTGCAAAATTGCTTAGTCTACATTAATACCATCATGTTCCAGAATGTTTTATCGGAGAAGAAATGGTTTGATCTAATGACACCGGAAGATTTACGTGCGGTGACACCCTTAATCTATACACACGTTAATCCATATGGCACATTCCGATTGGACATGAAGGAAAGACTTCCATTGGAAGGTGAACTGGCATGATTGAAAAACGCGTATCCGCAAAAAAAAATGCCCGGGAACTGGCGAAGTATCTTCGCGCAGAACGACCGGACTATGCTTACTTAAAAAGTTTGTTTCAGCATTTAAGAAGCGAGCTTGAAATTGATGTCCCAAAATCATCAAAGAAGCTGCCTTACGTGCCGACAGAAGAAGAATTAAAAAGATACTATGAAGTGGTTTGGAAGGCCAAGAATTTTCAGGACATGGTGATCATGAAAACCCTCATGTATACAGGTGTCCGGGTCAGTGAGTTAATCAGCATCAAGCTGGCGGACATCGATTTTCATTACTGTCAGATCCGGATCAACAAAGGAAAGGGTAGCAAAGACCGCATTGTTCCATTTCCTCAGACTTTCAAAGAACTGCTGCCCATGCACGCAGATTCGATGAAAAAGAAGCAAGCTGCCTATTTGTTTGAGTCCTCATGGAAGAAAAAGTACACGGACAGGGGAATCCGCAAGATTTTGGCCAAATATTCAGAGGAGGCCAAGTTATCTCAAAACCTGTCTCCTCATAAACTACGTCACTTTCTATTAGCCTGGCTAAAAAAGCAAGGCATCGATGACGCGCTGATTCAACCGTATTCCGGCCATGAAAGCAGAAAGTCATTAGAAGTTTATTCAAAGCTGGCGATTACCGATGCACAAAATGAATATAACGAGGTTATTAATAAATCCCCAATTTAATCCATTAGTTTGCGGGTGGTGTCAGCTACGCTGGTACTACCCCTAGAAACAGATTCTATATATTTCAAAACAGACGATTCTATTTTCTGGCATGGGTGCTTGTAGGGTAAGAATGCAAGTTGGAGACATAAACGTAGCAAAAAAGCATCTCCTGAAGGAGATGCTTTGCTTTTCTATAATTACTTAAGGCTGGATTCCGTTTGCAATCTCGATTAACTGATCAAGGTTGTCCGCGCCATTTGAACAAATAGTATACATTACATCGTCTTTAATCAAGTGAACCGTTTTTCTTGTTTCACCATCTTCAATGACAGCAGTAGCGCCATTAATTTCTTGAGTAGAAACATTGTTTGGATCATACCAGGATTTTGCTAATTCCACAGTTGCTTGTTCATTCTCTAAAACATCCTCAGATTGAGAGATAAAAATCTCTTGACCTTTGGCCAATCGATAAGTGGCATAAACCTCTTTTCCATAAATATTCTCGGATGCTTGAACTTCAACAAGCTCTACAATAGGGTTGTTCTCAGTTTCATTTGTAGACATAATACCAGCTACTGAAGAAGTATCCAAATTTAAAGGGATATTCACTTCACCAATATCCTCCAGCTCAAGTTGTTTACGTTCAGCAAGTTGACCTTCAGGAGTTTCTGCTAGCGGTGTTCCCTCTGTAGGAGTAGTAATTTGCACTTCAGCTACTGAAGACGATTCATAATTTGTGGTTGGTTGCTCGTCCAAGTTTGAAGCTAATGCTTGGTTATAAGCAAAGCCAGCACCACCCAGTAGAGTAACCGTAGCAAGCACTGCAACAATCGTATTCTTCTTTTTCATTATTAATGCTCCTCTCATTTTTCAATATAATAGTTTGATTCTATTCAGAAAAAACAGTTCCGCTTTTTACTGTGTTTCTATTTGAGCGATACTCTAAAAAATAGTTTAGAGTGTTTTTAGATCCATCAGCAAGCATAAGATAGTAGGTTTGGTACGTTGTACTTCCAGAGTTTCGATAAAAACGACTATTAGCGGTATTATACACCATATAATTATCCAGTTTTGACCATGTGCCATTACCAACAACACCATCAGAGGTTAAGCCTTCAGCAGTCTGGAAGGATTTAACGGCAGAGGTGGTTCCGCTACCAAAACTGCCATCAACAGTACCAACTGTGTTCTGGTAACCAGAAGACCAGAGATCAGCCTGTAACGCACTAACAAAGCCACCACTTGAGCCAGCTTTTACAGAAGGCCAAGTTGTTTTGCTAATAGTTGCTGCCGATGCAACGCCTCCCAACACAGTTACGGATAAGAGCGCCATAGCCAATAGAGCTTTTCCTGTTTTCTTCAAAATGATTTCCTCCCTCGTTATGTATGTTCCTACTAAAACCTACCATAACCAGAGGTAAAAGTCACCATTTATACCTAAATCGGGAAAAAGGTCCTACTTGTTTATTTCATCTAACGGATCTAATCATATTGTTGATTAAATTTGTCTATCTAAAAAAATAACGTTGTGAGTGCTGAAAAAGTTGGTAGATTTTTAAAATGTTTTTTGAACCGTCCGTAAAGGTATACCTGTATAAACAGTAAGAAAATAGTGTATTGGCAATCCCTAAAGGTATTGAATTTATTTTATAAACGTTTACAATGAATTTATCACCTTTTTAAACTAACAGGAGTTGATTATGCGAACACTTACGAGAATATATGGTTATGCCAGGGTATCCACCAAAGATCAGAATGAGGACAGTCAATTAACAGTATTACGGGAACAGGGTATTCCAGAGGATTATATTTTTGTAGATAGGGTCAGTGGCAAGAAGTTTGACCGTCCGGAGTATCAGTTTTTAAAACGTGTACTTCGAGAGGGCGACACCTTATTTGTAAAATCCATCAATCGATTTGGTCGTAACAAGCAGGATATCTTAAAAGAATGGCAATGGTTGATCGATGCGAGAATTCATGTTGTGGTGATCGACATTCCAATCCTTGATACCCGCAAGTACCAGGAGTTGGAGGGGATCGGGCAGCTCATTATGGATCTGGTTCTTCAGATCTTGAGCTGGTTGGCTGAAGAAGAGCGTAAAGGGATCAAACAGGCGCAGGCTGAAGGGATTGCTGAAGCCAAGAAAAAAGGGAAGTATCTTGGGCGGCCGCGAATTAATCTAGGCACTCTTAAACCAGTTCAGAGGGGCATCCTGGATGCGAACTATAAGCTCTGGAAGGATACTAAGCTGACTGCTGTAGAATTTATGAGAAAGCTGGATCTGAAGAAGAACACGTTCTACAAGATTGTGAGGGAATATGAGCAAGAAAACGGTATAGGGGGATGATAAGATCATGGGCCCCTTAGCGCCCAGGGATTGGATACAATGCTGCAGCCGGATCTTCCGGAAACTAAAAAAGTATAGCGAAAGGAATGAGATCGTTTGTCCTTGAAACCAATCATTATTAACGAACCAATTATAAATACTACGTCGGATTTTTGGTCTACCATGTTAGATATGTCATTTATGAGAGGTACACCTATTAAGCGAAAGATAAAAAACTATGATGAAATGGTTGCCCATTTTAGCCAAGTTAGCAGGGCATTACCTTCTACATATCCAAGTGTAGCTAATCGAGAGTATTATGATCACGAATTTTGGATGGACACTGAGGGGAAATTCCACTATCAACTCACATGGGATATTGATAAATTAAAAGATATCATTCAAAAAACGAAACATCCTGTGGTCAAATTGAGATATACAGATATTATGAAGCATTTCGATATGAGTTCATTAAATGCAGCATATTTAAGTCCTGCGTTTGATAATCCTGAACCTATTATCTTAGCTCATGTTTCTGTAACAAACGCAGTAATTATTTTAGATGGAAACCATAGGGTTATGAGAGGGTTTAATCGAAATCCATCCGGTGCAATTAATGCATATTACTTAAACACAACAGAGCATTTACCAGGCTTAGCTGATCCTGTATTCAGCACCCTATTAAAACTAAATCATAATGTAAACGTTATGGCTAATTACATGGCAGGTAATATTAGAAAGATGAAATATAATTATAAGCATCACAACCAAAGTCTATATGAGGTTTAATTAAGACGGGAAGCTCCGGTCTAACGTACACTTAGACCCGAGTGAGTTACATACAGTTCTAGGCAGGAAATCTATTGTTCGATTTTTGAAGTAATTTGGATCCCAGGGAACCTTCTGCAGCAGCTTCTTTTTAGAGCAATACCCGAACGTTAAAATTATGGCCAACTAAAAAAAACGGCTGAGAGCCGAATAATAGCATGGGGTGATTAAAATGTTCATTTCTCCAGAAGAGTATTCAGAACAGGTCGATATTGGCTTATTCGTATTTGGAATCGTTGCTGTTCTATTGTTCATCTTAATTCGTTATCAAGAGAAAAAAAGCCGCAAAATATAGATTTTGATCCCCTCCAGCTATTGTAGCTGGCTTTTCTAATGTTGTGTCCAATAGTCGATATTATTGATCGGCTCGATAGGGGTAGCTTTGGATTCAACGACTTCCCAGCCTTGTAGTATTTTAATGGATGTGCTTTTTGTTGCCCCAGGTAATAAAAAGCTTATCTTCCAGATCAGTCAAGCACTTTTGGATCTCTGCATGAGATTTACCCGTTTTAGTCATTAACTCTTGCATAGAAGGCATTCTTCTACGCGGAAGGGAATAGTTGTAGAGGATTCTATGAATCTTGCGCTCTAAATCTTCAGCATTGTAGCAGCTCCTAAACTCTTTAATCACCCAATTATAAGGGAACGTTTGTTCCTTTTCAAGACTATCCCATTCTACCTTAAACGTACCTCTTTATAAGAGGTATATTTAGTTTATATGGTATAATAGGAAAAAATAGGAGAGGGAGAAGTGATGAGGAAAGATAGAAATACCGGAATGGTACGTAATGTGGATGCCTTGGGGCGTATTGTATTACCGATGGAATTGAGGCGCACACTTGGAATTGATATTGGCGATCCGTTTGAATATTTTGTAGATGATGCAAATGAACGTCTGACATTGAGGAAATATAGAACCCTGGAATGCATGTTTTGTTCTTCCACGGAAGGCCTGTCTTATTTTAAGGATTATTTCATCTGTGGTTCATGTTTGGAACAGGTTTCCGGAAACGAGAAATTGCCTGAAGGGCAAGCGGCATCCAGTCCGGAAGTGGCTATGTTGGAAGAAGTAAATAACGGGCAAGAAATAGCGAATAAACCAAAATGGGCACGAAGCAAGGAAACACTCTTCCGGCTGGCTAAGGTCATGGAACAGTACCCGGATGCACCGCAAAAAAATGGGCCGAGCTGCTGGGTATATCCCAGGGGCGAGTCAGTCAGTTGGTACAAAAATTGAATAACACTAACTGAGAATGAAAAAGGCGCTCTCCTGGATTGTCGGGGGAGCGCCTTTTTTGTTCTGCCTGGTTTAAACCAGGCGAATTGGTTGTAACCAATGGAATGTTACAAAGGATCGATTTGGCGAAGGGCATGATCCGGATAAAACTACTTATGATGATAATACAAGGAAATGCCCAATTTCGTTTCCTTCAGCTTGAATTTGAAAATCCTGAAATCACCTTCTGTCATTTTATACGAGAGTGAGCAGCCGGAATGAGTAGGAAGTAGATTGCCTGTGAGATCCTTCAGAGCTTCGACGTGCTTTTGTAAATAATTTTTGTTGAAGTGCTTATCATATTTTATCTGGATCGATAGGCAAGCTGCTTATGCTTTATGCTCTACTGATAATTTCATGGCTGACTTACTTATACGGTTATGTGCAGAAGGAAGGAGGGTTTGCAATGAAGCGATTCAAATCTGTCATCCGTTCTATGAGGACAGGCTTGAAATGGGCTGGTCGTCGTGCATGGGGTTTTCTGAAATCTCGTGAGGGACGACAAATGCTGATTCAAATGTTCATCGTTTGGGGCGGGGAGTTTATCAAGCACTTATTAGGTCACTAATCCAAAAAGCGCTCAGGTGGAGCTGTTCCACTTGGGCGTTTTTTGTTTTGGCCAAAGTGAAGGTCGGAAGAACGATCGGGCTGATGCTACCGGCTCTAAGGGGGCAAGGGCGGCCACCTAAGATCCGCTACGCCCCGCTGCGGGGTTACTTGGCCCGATAACCAGAGCGCCTAAACCGGGGTAGAGCGCCCCGGCTAAGGTGCTCTAGGTTCCTGTGCCGCGCTTAACACCCCGCACGGAGCCAAGGTCAAAGGCGTTTTGGGGAAGATTGGGGATGGCATGGCCGCATCTTGTCCGCTCCGCGTTGCTACGCTCCCAATAAGCCGCCACGCTAAAGGGCAAGCACCATGATTCCGCTGCGCTGCATCATCGTGCAAGGGATCTGTGAGCTTAAGCAGGGAAGGACGGAGAGAACCGGCAGCCGCCGGTTCTTTTTGATGGAAAGCATTTTTTTCCCTTTGGGGATGCCAGCCACGCGGCAGGCAATGTCCAAAAAATTCTCTTTGACACCCGAACCAATTCAAAAGAGAAAGGATGAAAGGCAATGACATTAACGATCAGAAAATTCCGATTAGGCAAGGTAAGAGGAACACCGGGATGCTTATCGGCCGTTGATGAGAGAGAGATTTTATTAGCTCTACGCTGGCATATGGCTGGAAATTGGGGCGATATTTCGGAGGAAGAAAAGGCAAGCAACGAGGAAGCGCTAAAAATGGTGGGCGGCTATTATCTGCATACCGCGCCCATGAAGGCGTTAGGTTTTGGGTCATAACCGAAGCTGATCGGAGCGTGACCACGTTACTACTACCGGAAGAATACTGAAAAGAAAGGGGAACGCGATGAGCGAAGAGCAATGGACGCTTTTAGAAAAGTTGGTTGTGGAGCGTATCCGGTTTTTAGAATCAAGGATAGCGAACTACACCAAATGGAAATCAGGGTACAGAGCTGCCGAACTGCTGGAGGATCTTAAACAAGAACTTGAATGCTACAGAGATTTAAAAGCATTTGTGGAAAGAAAGAGGGCGTAGTAATTGCCCGGTGCGTCAAGCCGCTCGCAACGGCTGTGGAATAGGAAAACCGAAAGCCTAAATAGCTTTAACTGCTTTGCATTCTACTGAACGTTGGGTAAAGGGAAGCCCCTTACCCTCCTATAAAACTACAGAGGGCAACCCGTATGCCAAAAAAGAAAGAAGACAAAAAAACAGTCTATGATATTGTGACCGAACGGATATTGAATCTGCTTGCGGCTGGTATTGTGCCATGGCGTAGACCGTGGAGAAGCGGCGCGGCTGTAAGCTGGAAAACTCAGCGGCCGTACCGGGGGATTAACGCGATGCTGCTTGATCCCGGCGAATATGCCACCTTCAAGCAGGTGACCGAAGCAGGCGGTAGCGTGAAAGGCGCAAAATCTCAAATTGTTGTGTTTTGGAAGTGGCTGGATAAAAAGAACGCGGAAACGGGCGAAGAAGAGAAAGTACCGCTTTTGCGTTATTACAAGGTGTTCAACATTGCAGAGTGTACGGGCTTGGAGAGCAAACGGGCGGCGGCTTCACCCATCGACCAAGACCCTATAGAAGATGCCGAGCGGCTGGTTAGTGGTTATACGGACCGCCCGCCCATTCGCTACCCATCGGGCCGGGCGTTCTACCGCCTGAGTGAAGATGTGGTCAGTGTGCCGCCGCTGGTGGACTACCAACAGGCCGAGGAATATTACTGCACCTTGTTTCATGAGTTGGTGCATTCTACGGGGCATAGCAAGCGCCTAAAGCGCCCGCTCGATGAGATAGCGGCCTTTGGGGATGAGGTATATAGCCGGGAAGAGTTGATTGCTGAAATGGGTGCGGCCATGCTCTGTGGTGTGGCGAAGATCGACAACCACACGATTGAAAACAGCGCTAGTTATATCAGCGGCTGGGTGGTGCGGAAGATCCAAGAGGATGATAAACGGCTCGTTGTACAAGCCGCAGGGATTGCCCAGCTTGTCCACCGTCATGTCGAGAGACAAGAACATATACCCATTAAAGTTGCTATTATAGCAGCTTTTTTTGTTTTATCGGTACAAGTTCGTGTCCCAAGCTAAGGACAAGAACTTGTACCGATTGCCGGAATGGACAAGAACTTGTTCCCATTACCGATTAGACATATAACTAATCGGTTCTTTTACTTGTTAATTCATTAAGCTAACGGGCAGGTTAGTTGAATAAGCGTATGGAATAATTGACAATCTGTCTCTTAAGAAAGTTTTTAACGGGTTCAGGAAGTGCGTCTTCAGTAACTTGGTGTAGAAAGGAATCTCTTGCAAATCCAGAAAAGCTACTTTGAAATAATGCGTGTGCTTCTTTTGAATAAATTCTTCGATTTTAAGATTAAAAGAATCTTTTCCTAAACTTCAACTACTGTATTTATTATTAGATTTACGTCCAAACTGATAATAATAAAGAAGTGTCATTACAACGACTATCACGGCTAGAGTCAGCAAAACGTTACTATACACAAAAGCAACCTTATCATGTACAAACGGATTTAATTGAACAGTGCTTGTTCCACCGTCAAGTACCTTACCAATGACAGCCGTAGATCCTGCTGCTGCAATAAAGTTAAACATCGATAACAACCCCATACCGATCCCAATTTCATTCTTAGGCAAAGTACGTGAAATGGTGTTTGACATAGCAATTTGCATATAAGATTGACCTAGTACACCTAGTGTGAGGAAAATTTGAGTGTACGTAGGAGACATCCCCACGACTGAAGAGAGAATAATGAAACCACCAACAAGCAGTGTAGAGGCAATATACAGTAGAAAAGGATTCCCTTTCTCATCAGCTAATTTTCCGCCCTTACGACCAAGAAACGCTGTAACAAGGGCTGAAGGCAACATTATGAATCCAATTAATGCAGGAGACAGACCATTCACATTCGATAACATAAGCGGTGTCAGGAATGGAATGCCAAACCCAACCGCGATGAGTACAAATGCAATGGCCATTCCCATCGAATATTCTTTATTTCTGAAGATCACGGGATTCACGAAGGGAACGGAAGCATAGCGAATTCGCAGGATAAACAAACCTAAGATGACTAATCCACTTACTAACAACCAGATATTGGATTGTGAAAGTGCCAGTAAGAAAGTGGAAACTGTTCCTGCCAACAGAATACCGCCAATATAATCAATTTTTTCGTTTGTCACTGGCTGATCATCCAAGTATTTTCTATAAAAGGGTAACGTGATAAGAGAGAGCAGAGGTATTACAAAGAGAAATTTCCAATTTAAAGCACTTGAGACGAATCCAGCAATAATGGGACCAAGTGCTGATCCAAGAGCAGTCCCGATTGCAGAAGTTCCCAAAGCGTGACCACGGTTCTCAGGTGAAAAAAAACGAACAGGAATTATCATGGCTAACGCCGGTATCACAGCTGCACCAGCTGCTTGCAAAATCCTCGCAACGATGATCATCCAATACTGTGTTGCCACCACTCCCACAATGGACCCAGCCGCGAGAAGTAAGAGACCAAACGTAATTAAAGCTTTAATACTAAATTTATCTGATAATTTCCCATAGGTTACTGTGCCAATGGCATACACAATCAAGTAACCTGAGACAATCCAAGTTACTTGTGATGCGGTGAGTTCAAATTCCTTGCTGATTACCGGCAATACCACATTAAACATCGTTCCGTTCATAACTGAAATGATAAGTGTGAAGACTAGAACACGGAGTAAAAGTGGGCCTGCTTTATCTGTTGTAGCAGCGTTGCTGTTCATTTAATTTTCCTCGATTCTTTATATGCTATGAATAACTAAATAAATGACCGTCAGTGCTTACTGTCACATTATCGAGAAAAAAACTAGGGAGTTAAGGCCCTAGAGAATAGCCATACAAACTCTTTAATAATATCTTCTAAAGAGAGAGCTGGAAAATAAGATCCTGCATTCAGATTATTTATAAATGTACCATAATTCAGTGACATAAATGAAAAAGCTTGTAGTTCAGGATTCGTTTCAATCAATTTTCCTTTATCATACATAGTTTTAAAATAATTGGTCAAAACCTCCATCAGTTGACGAGGATGTTTTATTGTTCGTTCCCTGAAGCCAGGTAAATTATCTTCTTCTTTCAAGCTAATCATAATCATTTTTCGATTACGATTCATAATTTCATGATATGTTCTACAGATCAATGTTAAGTCCGTTTGTAGGTCCCAAACTAGCCTTTCATTAAATATCTTGGCCATTTCTTCTGAATAGTGATAATGGTCGAAGGCTGTTTCTAACAAGTTTTGTTTCGTTCCAAATTGCCGAAACAATGTTTTTTCACTTAAACCAGCAGAAGTAGCAATTTCTTGAGTTGTTACACTGCTATAGCCTTTTTTTGAGATTAAGTCAATGGCAGCCGTCATTAATTTTTCCCTACTGCTTAATTTTGTATTGTTAGACATCTTCATTCCTCTTTTCTAATCATGTCAGTAATCACTGTCATCATTGTTATAGTAGCTAAAGTACATAACAATGTCAAATAAAATTAGAGACATTAGAACCATTGGGAAATAAACATGGTACCATCACCTCTTTCAGGAAATGGTACCATGTTTATTACAATAAATTATAATGAAAATGCATTGATGGTCCGACGTCGTTCGTCGCTCTTCGTGCTAGCATCAGCGGAGGGCATAGGCATCAGCTAAAAACATGGCTTCCCCTCAGCTCCCAAAAGTCACACTGTGGTCATCAGGATTGGACTGCACGTCGTGGGGGGTGAGCGCCTCGATCGCTACTAGTGGGTTCCAGTAGTCCAAGTAGTGGGTGATGAGCGCGTCGTCATTGGTCCGAACGACGGAGATGCAAGTCTGCTCGTACGGCTTACCGGTCGGCAGCGCCGTTCCAGTCGAGCGGAATTCGGCGATCACCAGATTCGGATCGACCGTCTCGTGGAATACCAGGTCGACGAACTCCACGTCAAAGGTCTTGGGAAAGTTGCTCATGTGAGCAAACAATGCGTCTCGGCCCGTAACCCGTTGGGGGACGCCGGCCGGTGCGTAAGGGAACTCAAGCACCGCGTCCGGGGTAAACAGCTTCAGCCATTCGTCGACGCGTCCTGCTGCGGTAAGGCGCAGGTGCTCGGTCAGGGTGTGCTGTGCAGCGGTGCGGCGTGTGTTATCGTCTTTTTTTAATGTCATATCATGTTCACTCCTTGGTTAGTGGTTGGTATTCGACTGATCAAAACTTACTTAATTTATACTATCTTCTTCATCCGTATTGCGTAATTTTCTCTTTGTTCTGCCAAACCACCACCCTTCAAATAAATATGACTGTCTGTACTGACTGTCATAGTGTGAGTAAAAAAACTAGGGGGTTGAGCCCTAGTGATTATCTGCACATCTTGTATCTTTTTTCCGCGATTAGATCGAGCGTTGCCAACAACATTTTATTCATTGTTGCTAAAATTTCACTGTTACTTATTCGCTATCCCTCATCTAATGACTGTCAGTGGTGACTGTCATTTGAGATAATAATATCGCAGTTTATATAGAATGTCAAGGCTCAACCCATACAATCATTTTTATAAAGATCCGATATAACCATCAGATATAGCGAATAATGTAGCTTTAAAATAAAGTTTGATCAAAAGTTCCCGCAAAAGCTCATTTTTCGGGCAAATAAAAAGAATCCGTTTTGAAAAAATGATTGATCAAAATGGATTCTTTTCTTGTGGGTTAGTATACACTTTTTACACTTTTTAAAATAAAGTTTGATCACTTTCTACCCTTGACGTTCCACAATAGCGCCCGATTGCAGAAGATCACTGTTTGCAATTGAATTATTTATTCATATAAGCTTTGATTTCTTCTTCTGACATGGATGAATCGCATTTCACGTTTATTGTGTCACCATTAGTAAAAACGAAACCAGGAACCGTTGGAATGTCGTATTCATTACGGAAGGCCGTAATACCTTCCATATCAGATTTTTCCACACTATTTACATAGTAGATAGTAGTATCAGTTTCCTCAGCAACTTTTTTTAGTTTTTCAACGAATATTTGACAAAAAGGACAAACAGCCTTTCCAATATAGATTAAGGCTTCGGATTCCCCTTTTACCAATGCCTGTGCTTTTTCGGAATCGATTTTATCAAAACTAGCTACATTTTCTTCATAAGTAGTCATCATCGCTCAATCTCCTTTTTCTAATGTTATTACTATACAATAATGTGTAAATACTCAAATAAATTACGATTACGTGCTTGAATGTTCAATCCTATCAAAAATTGATGTGAAACACAAAAATTGATCTCAATCAAAATATATTCCTACGATTTGATAAATTCTTCCGTATGTCACAAGAGTTTACTCTACAATCTCGCGCACGTTAGCCTAATGTTTTAAAGTTCTATATATTTATTTTGTACCTGAACAAGAACGTATCTTTTAATCCACATTTGTGTAGCAACAGTTAATTGTTCATCCTCTTTCTCAAAGAACAGACCTGAGCCTTCTTTCGCTTCAAATTCCCAGCCGTTTGAACCAATCATTTGTTTAAGATTTTCATCGGCTATCGAAATACCGTCATTCTCGCTTCTTATGATATACCAAGTGGAATCATCGTCTGTTACGATCTCTATTATCTCTTCATCGGAATTTCTTAGTTTTTCAATTGCTACTTTTGCAGTTAGATTTTCTATCGGTAGAGGTTGATTTAGACCCACACCCTAAATAATGAATATACAAAAGCACTTACTCTGAAATAGAGTAAGTGCCTTTGCATATCTTTTCAATCTGCAGAATTCTTTAAAATATGTGAGATTGAAGCGAAACTTGAGTTTAAAAGGACTCTTGACGACAATAGTTTTTATAAACTAACAATTTTACGATTAATGAAGAACCGCTAGTTTATAAAAACAGAAAGCACATGTAACTAGTTTATTATTTCTTAATTACTACATTAAAATATAACTTTTATTCATTCAATGTGCCATTCAGTTCAGCAGTTTTAGTAGAAATTAAATCCATTAACTCAGGTGATAGGACATCATAGGTAGGTAATCCAATATCATTTAAATCTTTTCGGATATCAGCCATTTTTGAAGCCGGTGTACCTGTTTCGATTACAGACGAAACAAATGCTGCAAATTGTGGTGCAGACCACCCTTTATCCTCTGATAATTCTGTATGAACAAAATCTAAACCATAAAATGCATGATCTTTATTTTCTATACGACCAAATAAATGTGCTTTACATTCTTTACAAAAATGTCTTTGAATTGTAGCTGTTTCATCAACAATCTCTAACTTATCGCCGTTTCTAATGACATGAACTTTGTCACGAGGTGCTACAGCTACTAAAGAAAAATTGGCACCCTCTGGTTTCCAACACTTAGAACAACCACATGCATGGTTGTGCATTGTTTGTGAATCTACCTTGACTTCTACTTTATTGGATTCACAAAGACACTTTAGTGTTCCTCCTGCAAAGTCTTTTACTTCTGGATAATCATTAATCCCGTTATCTAATCTTGGATGTAATTTAGTGGTAGTCATATGTTTTCCTCCTTGAATATATTCATTATTTTTCATACGTTAACATCGTACGGATTGACTCACCCTTATGAAGCAAATCAAATGCTTCATTGATGTCTGTAAAGTTTAAGTGGTGTGTGATAAACGAATCGATATCGATTTCACCATTCATATAATCTTCAACCATTCCTGGAAGCTGCGTTCTGCCTTTCACGCCGCCAAAGGCAGAACCACGCCATACTCGACCCGTTACTAATTGGAATGGACGCGTATGAATCTCTTTCCCTCCAGCTGCTACACCGATAATAGTACTTTCACCCCAACCTTTATGACAACATTCAAGAGCAGACCTCATTACTTCAACATTTCCAATACACTCAAAGCTATAATCTACTCCTCCATCCGTCATTTCAACAATGACTTCTTGGATTGGTTTATCAAATTTAGCAGGATTTAGAAAATCAGTTGCGCCCATTTTTTTAGCTAATTCAAACTTATCTTCATTTAAGTCTACAGCAATAATTCGGCTTGCTTTTGCTTGAACCAATCCTTGAATAGCGGCTAATCCAATGGCTCCTAAACCAAATACGGCTGTCACAGCTCCTTCTTCCACTTTTGCTGTGTTGTGTACAGCGCCAATACCTGTAGTCACACCGCATCCAAATAGACCAATTTTATCAAGTGGCGCTTCTTTGTCAATTTTTGCTAAAGAGATTTCAGGAACGACTGTATATTCACTGAATGTACTTGTTCCATGTAATGATAAATAGGCTCTCCATTATAAGAGAAACGAGTTGTTCCGTCAGGCATTAAACCTTTACCTTGAGTTTCTCGTACAGCACTACATAAGTTTGTTTACCAGAACGACAGAATTTACATTCCCCACATTCAGCCGTGTATAGTGGAATAACATGATCTCCTGGTTCTACTGAAGTAACTCCTTCACCTACGGCTACTACAACACCAGCGCCTTCATGACCTAAAACGGCAGGGAATACGCCTTCTGGATCATCCCCTGATAATGTATAAGCATCTGTATGACAGACTGAAGTGTACAGTATCTTTACTAAAACCTCTCCGGCTTTTGGATCCTCTACATCGATTTCTACAATCTGAAGCGGTTCTCCCGCTTTAAATGCAACGGCTGCTTTACTTTTCAAATGAAACCCTTCTTTCTTTTGTTTTATAGCGTTACCATACCCATAATTACATATCAATATACCGTTGACAATACTGACATATTTGTCATCATGGACACATTAATACGTAAAAAATGTGAAACACTATGCTGTTTACATTTCCATGATTACATATCGTAATTCAAATTACCATACTGACAAATATGTCATAATAACCAAAAGTGTAATGGATAGGTACGCGAACTGAAAAATTAATGCCTGTTCTTTCTTTCTTACACCCATGCTAAGTATACATAGATGTTATTCAATCTCTGTTTTATTAGCGTCTCTTTCTAAAGAGTCGCTAAAAATATCTCCCACTCACAGATTGAAGTTACAACAGATTCTAGGAGACAACCAATTTCACTTAGTTGATACTCAACTTTAGGAGGTACAACGGGATATACAGTTCTAGTAATTATGTTATCATCTTCTAATTCCCTTAACTGTCTAATTAACATGCGTTGATTGACTTCGGGAAGTTTTTTTTGCATTTCACTTAACCTTAATGGAGACTCCTGCATCAAACACCATATAATCACTATTTTCCAACGTCCACCTATAACTGATAAAGCCAAATCTTTTCCAGTAAAATAAGTTTTATCTTTATAATTAATTTCCAATTATATTCACTCTCTCTATAAGTATTGATATATCACGGTTTAAACCGTCGAAACGATATTAGAATGTCCTTTTGGTTTTCCGGAAATTCTCGCATATTAAGAATTCTAATCCTTGCCTTGTTTGATGCTCAGGTTAAGTTTTCTATAGAAGCAATCTCCGCATCATACCAATAGGGCTTCTTATTTACAAGTTGTCTTAAAGTTTTCTAACAGTAATGCTCCTTTCTTTTACTATTATAGCATAGTGACAAAAACGTCAGTATTGTAGATTGCATTTTATTATGTAATTATGGGTATGGATATCAATAAGGCATTTGGTTTACTTCATTAGTTAAATCAATCCGTACAATATAAACAAATGGAGAATGGAGAGTGAAATAAATGAGTCTTAAACTAATTGAACAACAACGCTCTTTTGATGGGGAACAACGTAAGTACATCCATTATTCAAAAGTTTTACAATGTGATATGACATTTAGTATCTACTTACCATCAAATAAAGAAAAGAAAAAAATCCCTCTTATTTGGTGGCTATCTGGATTAACTTGTACAGATGATAATTTTAGTCAAAAAAGTGGATTTCAAAGATTGGCTGAAAAATATCAAGTGGCAGTCATTATTCCTGATACTTCACCGCGCGGAGAAAACGTTGCTGATGATGATGCATACGACCTCGGACAAGGTGCCGGTTTTTATTTAAATGCAACACAAAATCCATGGGCAAAGAATTATCATATGTATACTTACATCACAGAGGAGTTAACAGGTATTACGTCCACTTTAGTACCTAAATTTTCAGGAAAAGAAAGTATAATGGGCCACTCAATGGGAGGTCATGGTGCTTTAGTAATTGGGATGAAAAATGCTGCAAGATTCAAAGCGATTTCTGCTTTTTCTCCTATTTCAAGTCCTAGTCAAGTCCCTTGGGGAATAAAAAGCTTTCTCAACTTATTTAGGTGAAGACAAAGCTTCTTGGAAAGAATGGGATGCTTCAGAACTCATTAAAGCAACTGACACCCTCCCTATTCTTATTACACAAGGAACTGCAGATCAGTTTTATCCAGAACAATTGGAAGAAACGACTTTCTTAGAAAATGCCCAAGCAAATAACGTAGAAATAAACTATAAGCAAGTTAAAGGTTATGATCATAGCTATTTCTTCATCTCTACATTCTTGGAAGAACATTTCGAATTCCATATGAAGCAATTAAGATGATGCTTTTTAACAAATAAGATTCGGAACGGTAAATATTCACATTTAATTAGATTGTGGATGTTTTTGATTGTTTTTAAAAGGTAAGAGAATAAGGAGGTATAGTTAATATGGATATTAAAAAAATATTAGTCAATGACCGTGTTAAACCATACTTATTAAAAGCCCGTTATGGGATTGAAAAAGAAAGTAATCGAGTTGACTTATCAGGAAATTTAGCTAAAACGGATCATCCTAAATCGATAAGAGATGAACACCCGTATATTCAGCGGGATTTTTCAGAAACACAGATGGAATTAATCACACCTGTTACTGAGACATTAGAGGAACTGTTTAATTACTTAGCAGCCATCCATGATGTTGCTTATCGTTCTATGGGTGATCATGAAATGCTTTGGCCATTAAGCATGCCACCACAGTTACCAGAAAAAGAAGAAGATATTGTTATTGCGAAATTGAAAAATGTTGAAAATGTTCTATATCGTCAATCTTTATCCAATTCTTATGGCCGTCGTAAACAAATGCTTTGTGGTGTTCATTTTAACTTTGAATTCGGCGATGAGTTAATCCAAGCGTTATTTAACTTACAATCGGAGATAAAAGATTATCTACAGTTTAAAACAGAGATTTATCTAAAAGTCACAAGAAACTATTTACACTATCGATGGTTAGTAACTTATTTTTATGGAGCTTCTCCTAGTAGCGAAAAGAATTTTTTTGAAGAAGATTCTTTGAATAGGGCAATAAGAAGCATTAGAAGCAGTAAATTTGGTTATACTAATTCTGATGATGTTCAAGTGTCTTATAGTAGTATACAGAACTATATATCAGATCTTTCTTTGATGGTTAAAAGAGGGCTTCTATCAGAAGAAAAAGAATTTTATGCATCTGTCCGTTTAAGAGGTGGACATCATGTTTCAGATTTAGAAGCTCATGGTGTTAGTTATCTTGAATTGCGAAATATAGATTTAAATCCTTTTGAAACGAATGGAATTAGCTATGAACAAGCAGAATTTCTACATCTTTTCTTATTTTATTTACTATGGAAAGAAGAAGGTAATAATTGTGATGAGTGGGTAAAAATGGGTGATTCTTACAATGATGTAGTGGCTCTTGAGCATCCATTAGAGCATACACAATTTGAAGTAGATGCTAAAAATATGATTGATGAAATGGAACATTTAGCAGAAATTTTAGATTTGACTATTTCAGATACGTTATTTGTTAACCTGAGAGAGATGCTAATGGACCCAAGTAAGACTTTAGCTGGAAGGCTTTATAAAGAGAGTGAAAAAAGCAGTCAAGGTCAAGTGGCTACGTGTATTGCGAAAGAAAACTATAAAAAATCATGGGATAAGCCATATCAATTAACAGGATTTACTGACTTGGAGTTGTCCACTCAGATTTTAATGTTTGATTGCTTACAGCAAGGAATAAAGGTAGAAGTTTTGGATCGGCAAGATCAATTTTTGAAGCTTCAATTAAAAGATCATGTTGAATATGTGAAAAATGGTAATATGACAAGTAAAGATAGTTATGTATCCCCTTTAATTATGGAAAATAAAACAGTAACAAAGAAAATTCTTCAACAACATGGATTACGTGTACCAACAGGTGAGGAATTTAATGATATAGAACATGCTTTAAATTCTTATAATATGTTTTCTGCTAAACCTTTTGTTGTAAAACCGAAAACAACAAACTATGGATTGGGAATATCAATCTTCAAAGACGAGGCAAATTACGAAGATTATCAAAAAGCAATCACACTCGCATTTAAAGAAGATTCTTCTGTACTAATAGAAGAGTTTCTCTATGGAACAGAATATCGATTTTTTGTGTTACATGATAAAGTTCAGGCGGTTTTATTACGAGTTCCTGCGAATGTTAAAGGCGATGGTAAACATACAATCGAAGAGTTAGTCATTGAAAAGAATCGTGATCCGTTAAGAGGAAAAGACCATAGGACACCTTTAGAAACTATACAATTAGGTGACTTGGAAAAACTTATGCTAAAAGGCCAAGGTTATCAAATGAATTCGATTCCAAAAAATGGTGAAATCGTCTATCTGCGTGAAAATTCTAATGTTAGTACAGGCGGAGATTCGATTGATGTGACAGATCAAATTCCCGATGACTATAAAAAAATAGCAGTGGATGCGGTATCTGCACTGGGAGCTAAAATTAGTGGTATCGATTTGATTATTGAAAATATAGAAGTTCCTGCAGCTAATAAAAATGCTTATGGGATTATTGAAGCGAACTTTAATCCATCAATGTATATGCATATCTATCCATATAAAGGAGAATCTCGACGTTTGACTATGCATATAATACACTTTTTATTCTCTGAACTATTACAAAGTTAGGAATCAAAGTTAGTCAAATTAGGGGTACCATAAGCAAAACGCGCTTATCTTAACTTCGATGTGAGAACTATTGAAATATCAACGGTTCTCACATCATTTACATGTATTTAATGTAAATGTTGGTTTACACGAGATGATCATTTTTTATGTCTTGTTAAGTAATGCGGATATTTAATCCACTGGGGCTATCGGTTACGTTCAGATGGCTTGACATCGAGCCTCTGCGGCCATGAAACTTGCGCCAGAGAACCAGCTTAATGCAGCTGGCTCTGCCAAACGAGGCTATCATGTCCGCTGCTCAATATAAAGCCTGGCTTCGATGGCGTATACCTCAGCACTCTCATTGTAAGTAGGATTCTACTCTAATTCGAGTAGCTGACTCATTTGGGATGTAATATTCAGCCTTTCTTTATTTACTATAAATACTATAAAAATTAGTATGGTTATATAGTTTTTAAAGAAATAAAAAAACGAATAACTTTACATTGAATACTGTAAAGTCACTCGTTTTGAATGGTTAAGATAAACGCATATTTACAACGTTAAGCTGTTGAAAGACAATAAAGTTATTTAATGTTCAAATTGCAAACATACATAACCCCGTTCTGAGTAGGGACGGGGTTAAAATAATAGTGTATAAATACTGTGTATAATACTTTCTGTCATTTCATAGTTTACTTTTTCCCTGATTGCATGGACGCTGGTATTACCCTAAATGGCCCGATTGTTGCATTTAAAAATACTGCTTATCAAAAGGATTTAAAGGAACAGCGAGTTCACCATCTATATACAATTCTGATTCACATGCAGGGCAGATATTTTGAAATTTATCTTCATTTTGTAAAATAGCTGTATACAGGTCCTTTAAAGAAATTTGATCTTTATACTTCTGTAAAGACTTCGTTGCCTCTTCACGCTCTCTTCGCCAGCTTTATCTCATAATTAGATAAATCATCAACATTTTTCTTTATAAATTGCTTAAACTCTCTTAATGCCTTAGACATTTAAGCTCCCCTCGTTATATTTAATTCTTACATCTCTAATTCTGTCTAGTCAAAAGTGTCCTCGGTTAAACAACTCTGCTTATGAATATAATCGAATTGTTACATTAATTTGTTTAACAACATATTTGATCTATGTCTTATTCCTTTACGGCTATGTTTGCATTTAACAATTTTTATTCCTCTAGTTTCAATAGTTTTTAAAGATTTTCTGGACCATGCTCCGCTAGCATTTACAAGATTTATAAGCAGATTATGATAAATCGTACTCCAGTCTTGTTTTGAGGGAGAATATAAAATAAGAGTAGATAAAGAACGGGTTTCGCGTTCTACCTCAATAATATTGAATCGACTGCCATGTACCACATATACTTCAGCAATTACATAACGTCTCTTTGCAATACCATCGCTTAGCTTTGTAAATTTTCGTTCTCCTAGGACCTCTGGTAATACATCGGTAAATGCTCTAATTGCTTTTATCTCTGGATACTGTTCCAATACTTTCAAGACATTAATAAATTCCTGTAGCTCCCCTTGGGCTTTAATCTCATGTAGCATTTGATGTTCTAAACCCCTTGCCAATTGCTGTCCGCCACTATCTGCTGTAGAATGAATAGAATTATTCTCTCCATAGTACCTCTTTGTATTTTCGTCCTCTTCCAAACGTTGCTTGGATGAACCTCGTTTTATTCGTTTGACTATTGGCACCGATGTATATTCATGTTTCAACTGATTCATCTGTACTAAATCAAAATCCTCCGTGGATCCATCTACTTGCTCGTCTAATGTAAAGCCTTCTTCATCATCGTTTTTGTTTAGGGAACGATATGTATATTTCTTCGCTTCTTTTGACTTCTCTGAATGTTGTATTTCCGGATGTGAAATCGAGATATTTTCATAAGGAATATGCTTATTTTTTACATTTACAATTTGTAGTACAGTCCATGTATTATTGTCCTCTTTTACACGTGCAGTGACAATAATTGGCTGTGTAAAGTTCCATTCGAATTTCAATGACTGTTCTTGCAACCATGTAAAGGCGATGCTTTCATAGACCTGACGTAAATCACGATTCGTTAATAGCCAAACCAATTGATAAATGAAAGTTGTTTTGGTGTATTTTAATTCATACAGTGATGAAAAGCTAAGATGAATCCTATTTGTTTCATATGTTTCTGTGAAAAATTGAGGAAATGAATTTGATTCAAGCAAGCGATATAAAAGAAAGCCGTTCGGTGCTAATATACTACGTAACACTTCAATGAATGGCAGAATGACTTGCTTGCTATCAAAGGAAAATATGAAACTGCGTGAGGTTGCAGGGTCATAGCTTCCTTGGATTTTCCATGGCTTCTCATAGTAATGCACTCTATTAGGATAAATTGTAATATCTACCTCCTTGGCACCCTGCGGTGGCTGACTAGTGGTAATTACTCCATCGCTATAATAATGTTGGATAGCCAAGCAAGGCAACGTACCCAGTCCAATAGTATTTTCATTGTGACTCCCCTTGCCCGAAAATACGCATGCAGCATTATTTTATTGTCATACCGAAAAGGATCTCCAATCCATATTAGCTTTACCTTTTCGTCTTTTCCAAATGGCCATTTAATTTTAACTTGTTGTGCGCTCATAATCGTCCACTTCCTGTTTCATTTGTATATATGACCCTATATGTGGTCTTATTTGACGAAAATGATGTGATTTCACAGCACCAATTCGTTGCACTTTCCATAAACTAACAGGTTCTTGTTTCTGCAACATTTGGTCTATAATTTTACAACATCGTCGGATTTGGAATTGCTGTGCCGTTTCTGTGATTTCATCAAGAAACTGTTTAGTTTGTGGCAGCCTATGAAGATGCTTCTCTAAGTTCGATAATATTCCAAGACGTTTTCCAACAATCGAAATAGTAATTCGAACAGGCTTATTTAGCATAATAAGTTCTTTGTAAAGCTCTTTCACCTTTGATAAATATTCAAGATCACGGGCTTCCCAATCCACAATTGCTTTTGGTTTCCCCATTGTCCGAATTCTAGGCAACTGTTTAAATAGCCATTCCTTATCATGGCGATACAAGTAGGTATATTCCCTTTGAAAGCGTCCTCTAATTTGAGTTCTTGATTCATTAGGATATTGCTTTATTCCTTTAAGTAGTTGCTCACGGTATCGTAGTAACAATGGAGAAGTTTTTTTACTTTTGGCCTTTTTGTTTTGCCCGTCCATAGATGAATATTTTTTCACTGTCTTAGAATCAACCCCGAGTATTTCGGCTTTGGCCCTTATGCTTAGACCCTCTCCGTTTGCTAAAGCTTTTAATTTTGCTTTCCAAGTATCTCCCAATGCTTTTACACGACCAATGCGATATATATCTTCGTTCGATTTATCAGGACCCTTTCTGGCATAAATAAAGCCACAAGAACACTTAAACGTCCCAATAGGAGAAATTGATTTAAAATCTCTAGTAATCGTTACATTTTTGATTACCAGTTGCTTATAATGATCAGCAGCCTTATTTAAGCATGGCCATGGACCTGTACCAAATGAACCTGCATCATCTCCAACATGCAAAAGCTTCTCTACATCTTTTTCTAAAAAGTATAGAAACAACAAATGGCGAAAAGGATGTACATGACGTTCCTCATTACGAGTTAATACCTTTAACCAATTGTACTCATTTTCCTGTTTTAACCCTGAATCATACTTTTCTAAGAACCCTATTGGAAACCTTGCTTGGAATGTATCAAATAACTCATTTTGCCTTATTCGATTTGCCGTAGTAATTAAATTCTTTTCTCTAAGAAGCAATCGATACCTTTAAAAATATCCTTGCGTGAAATTGCATTTATATCAATATTTAATAGTCGATATGCCATTTTTGCTAACTTTACTTGAATATCAGTATTATCAAGGGACTTAACTTCCTCTAAAATTGAAAAATCCATTCTTTTTGCCTCAAACCGAATAAATTTGATTCTACTTTGTTCGGTGAAATCATCTGGATATTTCTTCAGTTGTAAATCGTGATGTGCGCACAAATTTATACCTTGCAATTGGTGTTCCCGATGTATGTATGGTTCACCATATTTATCAATATCAGCCTGGGCGCATTGTGAACAATAGTATAATCCATCTTTTTTGCAAATACCTCCTGAAACCATACCTAGCCTTGTGTAAAGACCTTTGCCATCACCTTGGACGTCCTGCATAATCTCTTGCTGTCGTTGTTTGGAAAGGAACGGGGCATAAAACGGGTAAATGGTATGTTTCGCTAACAACTTCTCTACCGAATAATGATTTCCCATCTGTTGGACCAAGGCATGAAAATGGCTGCCAATCTCTACACTCGGAATCACAGAGCGACTTTGAAATACCTCTTCCAACGTATCTTTGTAATCAATATTTCCACTGTAAAAGTGATAACGTGCAATCGCCGAATAAATCAACTCATTTGGATATGGATCCGTAAAGAATGGCAGCATTGAATTACCTCCTAATAGAATTCTTCCAAAGGATTTTTAATGTACCCATTTGCTTTCAATAGTTCATGAGGATGTTGTTTTTTGTCTAATGCTCGCTTTCTTAGCTTAAGTAATGGGAGAACCTCTGCCTTTTTCATATTTTCCTTTGCTTTATTATCTTTCTTTTGTTGATTTAAGTTAATCGCCTGCTGAATTACATCTGATTTTAGTTGATGAAAGTCTATATCAAATGGATTTTCCCAACAATTTTTTGTACGATTTTTTTAATGTCTTTATCTTTCAAACTATCAAAAATACCCAGGGCTGCTACTTCAACACTTAAGTTTTCAATCGTGTCTTGTCGTTTATACTCGATTGTATTTTTGCGCTCTTTAAACGCCTCCTGAATACGTCCTGCTATTTCTGTGTTTCGCTTATGATTCAGCATGACTTCATCCAGATTGATCATGATATCTTCATATTTCATCATGTCAGCTAAATTGTTCGTCCAAATCGCTGTCATCATTGGTTGAATCGTTTGCATATCTTCTTTAGCAGTCTTTTTTAATACTTGTGGAGTAATTATTTCATTCGGGTTATTTTCATCGAATAAAGCTCGTTCTTGTGCTAGAATAAACAAATTGACAGCGACAGCAGTAATTCCTTGGCACTCATAGTAAAATGCCTTTTTCGTATTCTCTGTAAGCTCGGAATAGGATTTTAAGCACTGTAATTCCCAAAGCGTTTCAAGGAAGAACTCCCATTCTTCACTATCCTCCGCCATACGATCCCAAATAATAGCTCCATCACTTGCAGCCCGTCTAGCCTGCCTGAAGTTCCCCTTAAATAGCTTTTGTGCCTTAGAAGTGCCAATTAAGACCGTGGGAATACCAACTGTATTAGACAGTGTTACAAAAAAATTCAGCATTTCTTCCTGATCATTTTTTGAATGCAGTAAGTGTTGTATTTCATCAATGACTAAAACACCAATGCCATACATACTCGCCAGTGAGGTCATGTGCAACAACATTGTCGATGTGACTCGATTCAAATAACCGTATTTTTCTAAATATCTCGTACCTAGTAAATCATCAATTGCCTTAAAGAAACTTTTACAAAGCGTTGACAAACTACCATCATATGGACAATCGATTTTAAGCCAAACAATTTGTGTACGATTGAAAGATTGTCCTT
This sequence comes from Paenibacillus sp. 1A_MP2, assembly GCF_052244825.1. NCBI lineage: Bacteria > Bacillati > Bacillota > Bacilli > Caryophanales > Paenibacillaceae > Paenibacillus > Paenibacillus sp. 1A_MP2. The sequence goes on from NZ_JBQQCS010000005.1 coordinate 47,487, forward strand.
CATAAGTTTCATGCTTAATCACTTGCGGATACATGAGCAGCAAGCGTTCAATTGCCGTGGTTTTGCCTATACCAGAGATACCTATAATTGATAAACTATCTGCTGTAGAGCGAATATAATTTAAACGGTCCTTGATATGCTTATGTGCAAGCTCTTCCTCTTCACGTAATTCATGCAACACTCGAACACGCTCTAAAAATGTTATGTCTAATGGATTTCGTGCTAAATAACCTCGCCGAAATCAGGGTGGATAACCGACGCTCAACCTCAAAGTGAATCGGCAACGGCTGTATAAAGTTCCTTACACGTTTTAATACGTGATAACGAATATTCGTTGCACTTAATTTATCTTGCTCGCTAATTCGGGGAGTCACCATAAATCTTTCTAGCACATCATCCTCACTAAAAATCGGTGGAAGGGCTTCGATGAAAGGATTATTGGTATATTCACTTAAAGGTTGTTCCTTATAGACGCCTTTCTTAAACTCCCCTTTTAAGACAACCATGTCATTTGTTTTTCCCAAATTCCTCATCTCGTTTCTTCTTTAGTTTTTGCATTAGGCGTGAGGGTAATTTCTTCGGTGGTGTCTCATCGACTTTCTCTTTGTAGCGAAGTTGATTACTTCAGCTGATTCACTAACTTTATTAGGCGATAAATCAAATTTTTCAGATTCACGATTTAATTGTTTTTCAACATCCTTGTTGTCACGAATAGAAGCTATTTTGGCTTTCTTACTCGTTGGTTGGTTATAAGATTGTTTTTTGTTCCTCACAGCTTTTTTAATAATTTCTTCCATTGCTGCATCAGTATTTACGGTGTGTTGAATTTGATTTGTACGTTCTATTTCCTCTAGTTCATTCCGGAGTTGCTGTTGGAATACAATTTCTTCTAAGAAATCTTCTTTATATTGCTGACTTGGTTCTAACAAAACACACGTCTCAAAGTCCATTCCGTCATCGTGTGGAATATAGATTTTTTCAACGTGTCGGGGTCATAAACAATTTCTACACTTCTATTTTTCAACTTCAAATACCAATCTTCTTCAATCGCTCTTTGAGAACCATATAAGAGATTTTTAAACTTGATGCCAGCCCTTGAAATTGTCGCCTTTCCTCGTGGTAGCACGTTCAAGCGAAGAATATTTCTATCAATTGTTCTTAGCCTTCCTTTGCGATTTTGAATGCCCCAATTCCATAAATTAATTGGCGTTGGTACTAATTCTTCAGCAACCATTTCTTTTTCAACAGGGTATTTTTCAATGACTTTTTGGTTGTGATGCAGCGCCATTGTGATAATAAGAGACGTAAATTCCTTTAAATTCAGCGTAGCATTTAAGCGATAATCCTGATCACCACGCTCTCGAAATTCCTTTTGAATTGCTCCAGGTGCCTTTTGCTTTACCTTTCCGTTAAACGTACGGAACTTTCTTTCAACAATCCCTTTCAAATCTCCACGGTAAGCCGTAGTATTCTCAATTTTAATATTAAGATTATTAATTAAGTTGTCTACCGAATAACCTTCAAACTCACCTCGGTCAGCAATAATTATTTCAGGCAAATGATGTGTTGGCCATTGCTCAGGAGTTATATCAATTCCATATTGCTTACAAAATTCTACTTTGTCTGCAACCATATTATCTAAAGCCATCATTGCACCAACCCATGATGGACCTTCTAGTCCAACGTAGAGACCTGTGATAATACGTGAATACACATCTAATACCGCATAAATAACTGGTCGTCCAATTACTTTATTTACATCAAGCGAACTAACTAAATAAATATCCGCAATAGTTGCATCAATCTGAAATCTAGTTCCAGGACCATTTGTTTCCAATTTAGAATTACTTAAAATCGGGCGATGCTTCAACTCATACTCTTTCGTACTTTTACGAAATTGAATATCTTTTTCGGATCTTCAAGCTTTTTAAACCAATAGTAAAACTGATGATATGAGGGGGTTCGGGTAGCATCCCAAATACGGTATTTCAGCTCACCGTTTTCCTTATAGCGATTAGAATAGAAGTCACGTAGCATAAAATTATAAACATCTTTTAAAGAGTATTTATTCTTTTTCCTGTAGTACTTATTGATAACGTGTTCAATTTGGACCTTTACTTCTTCTGTAATGTTAATACCGATTTGATATTCATTATTTATATTTACTCTTCTAGGACGACCAACTTTTTCTTTCGTTAAAGCTTTCGTTTTACCTTTACCACCTGAATTAGAGTAGTCAGGTAACATGGCGTTTTTGGTCATGCCACGCTGCCAATATCGAGTTAGTAGCTTTTTAACCTTTGTCTTGCCTAAGTTGCTCTCTTGAACGATTTCACGAATCTTGCTTTCTCTTCCTTGCTTTTGGAGCAAATCTGGCATATTGGGGACACAGTATTTTTGTATATCTCCCCAATCTTCTTCACGCTTACGAATCTGCACCTCTGTTAAATCATCTTCGGAAATCACCTTTGCATAAGGATCACTAATCGCTAACAGTTCACCTTGCTTGATATCTGTGGTTAGACTAGAGTATAGCTCTTTGCGTGGCATAGCACTGTTGGTGTCAATATTAACTATATAGACATGCGGTTCTTCCATATCTATTACCCGAATTCTTTTTGAATCTGTTACATATTGAAATACCTGATTAATATAAATCATCCGTACTTCACCTTCTCCAATTTACTTTCATCAATATACTTAACATCAATTGGTTGCTCTAAATCAATTGGCTTGTACATATCTGTAACCATTATTTTTTTAGCTAGCAGATGATAAAACAACGTAACACCACTTCCAAAAGGCAAGTGTGTATCTGCATCAAACTCACTAGTAATTTCCCGGATACTTTGCGAATTATTCAATAGACGATTCATAAGAGACATTGATAAATCTTCTATATGTTGGTTAGCCATTTCTCGATATACATCATAGCTACGAATATCAAAGTAATCATGGATATAACTAATATTTCTAGCCATAGTCTTATCGATTTCTTCTTCTGTTACAATACCCCAACTAGTACCTTTACGCTCCCAGTATTCCCGTTCAATTTCGAATTTCTCTAACACACGCTCTTCTAGTAACTTATCTTTCATTTTGATAGTATGAGCGACTTCAAATACACCTTGACCCTTATCAACTGTTAATAAAAAGTCCGTTGTCATAACAATTGGATCGCCTGTTTTTGGATCAGTTGGGTGTTTAATTCCAAGCTCTTCCGCAATGACAATCGTCTCTTCTTGTGGTAATAAAGGAAATTGTTCACGAATATCTAAGACAACATCGGAAAATTCAGTCAAATAAAAGTAATTTCGTTCCAAATCCGATAAAAACTCATATTGTCTGCCGGCTTTTATACCTTTTAACCTCGTTGACCGACCTAATGAGGAAACATCTTGAATTTTTAGCCATGGTTGATAATCTGCCCCACTTCCAGTTCCTCTACCTTCTTTAATCCACTTATCGACTTTAGATGTTCTTTTTCTTTTCGCCACAAAAACACCCCTTTAGACAATCATATCCAAAGGGGTAAAACTTCGCAACTTTTTTATAAACATCGCGACTTTGTTTTAAACATCGCATCTTTTTTACAAACGTCGCGACTTTATTTTAAACTTACAAATAATGAAATGATTCTCTTTTAAGCATTCAAGAAATATCACATTTAGTGACATATAAAAAAACGGTAATGGAGTTAGTTTGTGTGTGCAACGGCGCTGATTTCGATCAGCTGCTCAGGTGACGCTAGGTATGTCACACCGATACAGCTGCCCGCAGGCCGGTGTTGTCCCATGTATTCCTTAAACAACCCAATGCACGGCTCGATATGCTCTTGTGCGTTTGTCAGATAAATCTCCACATAAGCGAGGTTCGATTTTGTGATACCAAATTCCGCCAGCACGCGATCGAGATTCTCCAGCGTCTGCCGGGTCTGTGCTTCAATATCGCCCTCACCAACGAATTCACCCTCCGTATTGTGGGAAAATTGTCCCGAAATATAAATGGTGCCGTTGACGCTGTAGCCCTGGCTGATGCCGTGATCCCAAAGATCGTGACTGTAGGTTTTAACTTTATTCATTGTTTTTGACTCCTTTTCTTCAAAGTAAGGCTAGTATAAAATAAAAACTTACTTAAACAAAGTACGCACTTTATTGATAGTTACTATCAGAAAGGATAGTGTCTGTATATATAAGTATGTTTAATATAAAGGCGAAAGAAGGGCATGAAACTCACCAAAATAATTAAAACAAGACGACCTCGACGTTCACAGATACAATTTGGATCGGTTGATTATTGATCATATGATAGAATCTTGGAGTAAATTATTGACTAAAGGCAGTGAGGTGGAAAAGACGTCTACATAATGTTTATTGCAAACTTAATTTAACACTAGCAACAGTAAGTTTATATCAGATATTGGGAGGAATCATTGATGAAAAGAAAATTACTTAAACCGATGGCCATGATATTAACTCTTGGGTTATTCATAGGAGGTCCATTAGCGGTAATGTTTCCTAAAACGTCAGCAGCGGCTGGTACAATCACCGTTAATCTAACTGAAACGCAAGAGGCTTTCAAAAACCCTTTTAAGGGATTTAGACCTACTCGGTTTATGAATGACACCAAATTTCCGAATCATGAATACGGAACGGTGTTTAAGCACTATATCAAATACACGGATTTGGAGAATGCGTCATCGGACTCTGTACAGAAAATCATGGATTGGAGCAATGCAGCTTGGGCCGGGATTGAAAGCCAAAATAAAAAAGTTATTCCTCGCGTTCTCATCGTATATCCGAACGAAGGAGAATTTTGGCCCCAAGGGGTTCCTAGTGGCGACGTGGCTACACGCTGGACAACAAATATATTGAAGGATCGTCTTGCTGCATTTATTCAAAAGCTAGGTCAGGCATGGGATAGCGATCCCCGTGTTGCTTATGTGGAGCTGGGATTGTGGGGGAATTGGGGAGAACATCATATTTATCCGGATCAACTTGCCGATGAGACCGACCGGATTCCGCTCAGCTTCCAGACAGCTTTAGGAGACGCTGCTGAGCAAGCTTTTCAAAACAAGAAAGTTCAAGTACGTTATCCCGATACGTTCCAGAATTATGATTTCGGCCTTCTTTGGGACTCATTCGCATTAATTGATGATTTGGAAGGTGGGGAAGGCATTGTTGCTAGAGATAGCTGGAGAACGCAAGTCAACGGCGGCGAGGTTGCTTATGATTGGGGACAGAAACATATCCAGCCTGGCGATACTCCGGATGATACGTTAAGCGATATAAGGCATCGGAATTATGTTATCGATTGGATCAAAAAGACGCATACGACCAGTCTAGGCTGGATTGATCTGTACGATGCCAAAAATTCCACTGTCTCTCAGGGAGCTGCACTGATGCAGAAGGAACTCGGATATCGATTCGTCATCAATCAAGCGACATTTTCGGAAAACGTGCAGCCTGGTTAGAAAATGAAAGTATCTTTTCAAGTTGTAAACAAAGGTTCTGCCCCGTTCTATTATAAATGGCCCGTTGAAGCCAGCTTGCTGAGAAGTGATCGCTCAGTTGCTTGGAAGGGCATTTTCAACAATGAGGATATTCGGAATTGGATGCCAGGTGACGACTGGAACAGTTCTACGCGTCAATATGATCAGACGCCTTCGGATCAGCAAGTTTCCGGGGAATTTGATATCCCTTCCAACCTGCCAGCGGGTACTTACACCTTGGCGCTATCCATTCTTGATCCTTATGGCAATCGTCCGAGCGCAAGATTTGCCAATGCAAATTATTATACCGGCGGCAGGACACCACTTGGAAAAGTGGGCATCGGCATGGAGCCTGCTAACCAGAACATTGGGCCTTTCGATAACTTGACGTCTGAAAATACACTTTCGTATAGTTTAACCCGAACTCCATATGACGGCGGTTATAGTAGTGGGGCGAGTAGTTTACTCCTGAATGAATTTGACGATTCAATGAGCTGGCCGGGAAGCAATGATATTGGCAAATGGGCGGGAGCAAACGGGTTTGTAAACGATGCTGGTGTCATTGAATCAGGGGCTTTAAAGCTTCAGTATAACAATAACGGATGGTTTGGCTCTGATATTAAGCAGAACATCGGGAGTTATTCAAAGATGATAATTAAAATCAAAGGTGCAAATGGCGGTGAACAACATCATATGCAGCTCTCGATCGGCGGAGTGACCCAAACACTAGCAGCTTTCAGTGGGGATACGGTAACAACCAGCTTCAAAGAGGTTGAAATTGATTTGGCAGCGAAGGATGTAGATCGCAGCAGCCCCGGACAACTGACGATGACATTCTGGCATGGTGGCAAAAGTACAATCTGGATAGATGAGATTCGTTTCGAATAATTATCTTACCAATGATAGCTTAATAAAGACAGTTGAAAGCAGTGCGGCTGTTTTTGTTCAACTAATGAGTAGTTTGACCATAGATATTGGTACAATCGGCACAAGCGATTGAAGTTACAATGACCTGTTTATATCGAATCATGAAAACGACATTTCTTGCTGCTTTTATCCGTTTCTTGAACTTCTCCCATCACAAATAGCGTACTCATGGCATTTAGGCATTAATAAAAATTTAATTATTTCATTTACAGATATTAAGGGTCTGTGATATGTTGATTAAGGCCCAACAAACAAATTTGAAGGAGGAAATTGAATATGATTTATGATTGTGCCATTATTGGCGGTGGTCCCGCAGGATTAAATGCGGCATTAGTACTTGGTAGAGCCAGACGAAAGGTTGCCCTGCTGGATAACAATCAACCACGCAATGCAGTTACCCATGCTTCACACGGATTTCTGACACGGGATGGGATTACACCGTATGAGTTTCGGCGTATCGCTTATGAAGAGGTCACGAGTTATCCATCTGTAGAACATCACCCATTTATGGTCATGGATATCCAGAAGATACCGGAAGGGTTTCTAATTATGGCAGGAGATCAGGTGATACGAGCACGCAAGCTGTTGATTACTACAGGGATGAAGGAAACGGTACCCGATATTCCCGGTTTGAAGGAGTTGTATGGGAAAAGTCTGTTTCATTGCCCCTATTGCGATGGATGGGAACTTAGAGATCGTCCGCTAATTGTTATTGCCGAGAACGAGGGTCTCTTTCACTTGGCAAAGCTGTTCTATAACTGGAGTCGTGATCTTGTCATCTGCAGCAACGGGCGCAGTATTCTGACCGATGAACAAAAGCAAAAATTGATCGGCTACAATATCACGGTTTCAGAAAAAAAAGTCGCGGCATTTCATGGCGAAGACGGGATACTGCAAGAAGTCGAATTTGTTGACGGCTCCAAAATTAGACGAACAGGTGGCTTTGTTACTCCGAACTGGCAATCGAATTTTGTGTTTTCTGAGCGGTTAGGCTTGGAGACAAATGCCTTAGGAGGGGTCATTGCCGATGCTACAGGAAAGACGGGGATTACCGGAATATTTGCTGCCGGTGAGGCAGCTTCAGGTGCCCCTTCACAACTTATTGTGGCTGCCGCTGCAGGAAGTGTTGCTGCCGCAAGCCTAAATCTTGAGCTGACCGAAGAAGAATTCAGCCAGTAAAGCGACTTGACCTTTCATAAGCTTGATCCAACCATCAATTTAAAAATAGTATGAATATGTAGATTCTCTAATAAAGAAGGTTGATGAGCTTGAAATACTCAAAAGCTACCGATTATGCGCTTCATACGATGCTTTTTTTGATGGCCGCTACCCCCGACAAGACAATTGGGGTACATCAGCTGGCTGAGAAACAGGGAGTATCTCCTACCTATTTGTCCAAAATTCTGACCAAGCTAGCTAAAGCGGACATGATCGAATCCGCTTCCGGAGCTCATGGGGGATATAAATTAAAGCAAAAATGGGATGAACTATCTTTACTTGATATCGTTCATGCTATTGAAGGTACATCGTCTTTATTTGATTGCAGTTTTGACCATGGACCTGAATGTCCGATTCAGCAAGTCGTTGAAGCCGCAGAGGCCAAAATGGAGCAGCATTTAGGAGAGCAAATGTTGGTCAAACTTGTTATTAAAATGAAGGACAAACTTTAATTTTTTTTGAGATAATTAGATACATAAAGTATCTACAAAATCTATTATGCATAGGAAGTGTACAGATGAATGTGCAAGGAACAGAAGTAGTACAAAATTCAAAAAAAAACTACCAAACAACTCTCATTATGGCAGTCTTCTTGCTTAGTGGTTTTGTCGGACTGTTCAGCGAAACAGCGCTGAATGTCGCCTTAAGCAGCTTGATGGACTTGTTCCAGATTTCAGCTTCCATGGCGCAGTGGCTAACCACTGGTTACTTGTTGACACTGGGCATTTTAGTTCCGTTGTCGGGACTGCTATTGCAATGGTTTTCCACCAGGCAACTGTTTATTTTCTCCTTAAGCTTATCGATAGGGGGTACATTAATTGCCGCCCTTGCCACAGGGTTTGAGGTGCTGTTAATCGGACGAATCATTCAAGCTGCAAGTATGGCCGTGTTGGTGCCATTGATGTTTAATACTATTCTTATTATTTTTCCTCCAGAAAAAGAGGTGCGGTCATAGGTATTTTGGGTCTTGTGCTGGTTGTAGCACCTGCCACGGGCCCGACGTTATCGGGAATAATTATCGGAAGCTTGGGGTGGCAGTGGATTTTCTGGTTGTCCCTTCCCGTCATCGGAATTTGTCTTCTGCTTGGATTGAGGTTTATCCAAAATGTGTCTACGATTTCCAAACCCAAAATCGATTTTTTGTCTCTTTTCGTTTCTACAGTAGGATTTGGTGGAATTGTATTTGCTTTTAGTGGTGTAGGTGAAGGTGAGGGCGGTTGGGGTAGTGCGATGGTTATATTACCGATGATTGCAGGAATATTGGCTTTGTTGGTATTCGTGTGGCGCCAGAACCGAATAAAGCAGCCGATGTTGAATCTACGCGCACTCAAATACCCCATGTTTTCAATTGGAACACTCATGTTGTTTGTTTGCATGCTTCTCATATTAACTGCCATGGTCGTGCTCCCCATGTACTTGATCAGAGGATTGGGACTGGATGCCTTAACAGCGGGTTTGGTCCTATTACCTGGAGGCATTCTGCAAGCCATTATGTCCCCGGTAATGGGAAAATTGTTTGATAGATTTGGCCCACGCTGGATTGTTCCTTTGGGCTTGATCGTTATTTCTACGGCTTTGTTTTTTCTTAAGGGAATTTCGGAAAGTACCTCGTTAATACTCATTATGATCATGCACACCGGATTAATGGTCGGTATCTGTGCGGTATGGATGCCATCGCAGACCAATGGTCTTAATCAACTGCCTCCGGATCTATACCCGCATGGAAGCGCGATTATGAATACGATTCAGCAGATTGCCGGAGCCATCGGTACGGCAGTTGCCATCAGCCTGATTTCAGTCGGGAGTCATGCTTTTATGGAAACGGCAAGTGACCCGACAAACCCTGTAAATGATTCATTAGCTCTAATAGCAGGTGTCCAGACTAGCTTTGTTTTTGCGTTTGTGGTTGCTCTTGTCGGCTTGCCTCTTGCTTTCTTCATAAAACGAGTACAAGTAGGAAACCCATCATCCTAATAGATGGAGAGGGAATGGTTGCTATTGTTTAATGCGGGCATTTGGGAGAATGCCTGCCACAATGGATCTCATCGATTTTATTAATGGAATCAATATAGTTTTAATGGGAGGCTTTAAAGGATGAATGATTCAAAGAAACGAGGAACGGAAGTTGCAGATCCAACTTTGGAACAAATTCAATCTTATCGCGTTTCTGTGCCTCAAGCTGATCTTGATGACCTGAAAAATCGTTTAGAACGCACTCGATGGCCAGATGAATTACCTGGAGTGGGATGGGATTACGGTGTACCACTTAATTATGTTAAGGAATTGGTAAACTACTGGAGTAAGAATTACGATTGGCGAAAACATGAAGCTAGACTTAATGAGTTTCCTCAGTTCAACACAACGATAGACGGTGAAAACATACATTTTCTCCACGTTCGTTCTCCTGAGCCCAATGCGTTACCGTTGTTAATGATCCACGGCTGGCCGGGATCGATTGTTGAGTTTCTAAATATTATTGGTCCATTAACTAACCCTCGGTTCTATGGAGGGAATCCAGAGGATGCTTTTCATCTGGTTGTGCCATCCATTCCAGGATACGGATTTTCAGGACCGACCCGGCAACCTGGAATGGATATCCAACGTATCGCACAGATGTTTATAGTGCTTATGGAACGATTAGGATATCAACGTTACGGCGTACAGGGTGGAGATTGGGGTTCATTTATTTCTCAACAAATAGGATTGCTAAACCCTGATCATATTATTGGAATTCACCTTAATATGTTGACGACATTTCCTCCTGAAGATTTTAAAGAGGTAGAGAGTCTGACAAAAGAAGAAAAAGAGCGTTTAGAAAAATTGAAGCTTTATGATCTTGAATTATCTGGGTACATGAAAATCCAAGCCACACGTCCACAGACTTTAGCCTATGCTTTAACCGACTCACCTGTTGGTCAACTAGCATGGATTGTTGAAAAATTTAAGGAGTGGACGGACTCTACAAACCTTCCTGAAGATGCTATCGATCGTGATGATATTCTTACAAATGTCATGCATTATTGGCTAACTGGAACAGCTGGATCTTCAGCACGTCTATATTATGAGACATTATTTAAGTATGATCCTTCAGTGGAAAACAAGGAAATTTCTACAGTACCCACTGGTGTAGCAGTTTTTCAGAAGGATACTATGCTACCGATTCGTCGATTTGCCGAGCGCGATCATAAGATCATTCACTGGTCGGAGTTTAAACGTGGCGGTCACTTTGCAGCCTTAGAACAGCCTGTACTTCTCATGAATGATATAAAGAAGTTTTTTGGCAATTTTAAATAAACGAAGGGCAGGTATTAAAAATTTAAATTACATGTTGTGAGGTCGGGATTAAACATCTAACAATTTAGTAATTAATGAGTCTCGAACGGTCTATTCAACCATTGCCAGTTCAGAAGAAAATAAAGTCTCAGACTGACATTGCTTAAATACATGTTAAATACGTGGCAGAGAACAGCAAATGATCATAAAAAATGGCGATGCCAAATCTCAAAATGGACTTAGATAGGTTAAATTATGATTATCCAAAATCAGATGTTGCAAGAACTATTATGTCTTGGGCATTAAATATTTCTGTATTGAACTTGTCTCGGGAAACGTTAGCTTAATCAAAACAAGAAGGCAGCTGGATCTGCGGCTTTTATTATGCCGAAAATCAATAGCATGCAATGGTTAGACTGATTGCCTTGTCCATTCATTAAAACACTGAAGTGCTAATCACGTATTGGAAGCATAAGTTTGCCATAAGTCGAAGTTGTAAGCATAAAGTTGCCGTGAGTCTCCATTAGGACGACTTATGATAATTAAATTTAGACAGCCGGCAAGTAATGAACTGCACCCCATTTGTTAGACACACTAACAATGGAGGTGCAGTTTTTTTGCCTAAATTCAGTTTAAATGAGAAATTGAAAGCCATTCATAGATATCAGAATGGTGCTGAAGGAGTCAAAAGTATTGCAAAATCATTACGGATAAATCATGAAACTTTACGTATGTGGATTAGGCAATACGAATATCACGGCGTCAAAGCTTTTGAAAAGAGCTATACAGCTTACACTAAGACATTTAAACTAGACGTACTCACCTATATGAACGAGAATGGGACGTCTCCAAATGAAGCTGCGGTCATATTCAATATACCCTCTCCTGGGATTATTAGAAAATGGCGTATTCAATTCAATGAGGATGGAATGGACGGCCTGAAATCAAAGAAAAAGGGGCGTCCACTCATGAAAAATACGAACAAAAATATGACGAAGAAGCTAGAACCTGCCGATGAATCAGTCGAAGTTCTACAAGCTGAATTAGAACGTTTACGTATGGAAAACGCTTATTTAAAAAAGTTGAATGCCTTAGTTCAAAACAAGGAAAAATCACCAAACAAGACAAAGCGCAAGTAGTCTACGAATTAAGGCTTGAATTCCCGGTGGTTGCATTGCTAGCGTTCGCTGAAGTCCCACGTAGCACCTTCTATTACTGGGTGAAACAGTTTGACAAGCCCGATCTAGACGCAGACCTGAAACTCCTTATTCAATCCATTTACGAGGAACATCAGGGGCGTTATGGCTATCGTCGTATCCGGGATGAACTAGTTAATCGTGAACACCGAGTTAACCATAAAAAAGTACAGCGTATCATGAAAGGATTAGGCCTGAAATCAGTAGTGCGTATAAAAAAATATCGTTCCTATAAAGGAACAGTGGGTAAAATTGCACCAAACGTACTGGATCGTAACTTTCAGGCAGAAAAACCAAATGAGAAATGGGTTACCGATATTACGGAATTTAAGTTGTTTGGAGAAAAACTTTATCTATCACCTGTTCTAGATTTATTTAACGGTGAAATTATCACTTACACAGTAGGATCTCGCCCTACTTATTCATTAGTCTCCGACATGCTAAATAAAGCTTTTAAACGCTTATCCAATGAGGATAAGCTCCTCCTGCATTCGGATCAGGGCTGGCACTACCAGATGAAGCAGTATCAACATGCTTTGAAGGAACGGGCGATAATCCAGAGCATGTCACGCAAAGGAAATTGCTACGATAATGCAGTAATGGAGAACTTCTTTGGCATTATGAAGTCAGAATTTCTCTATCATAATGAGTTTGAAAGTGTAGATGACTTCAAGCAAGAACTAGCACGATACATCGATTACTACAATCACAAACGCATCAAGTCAAAATTAAAAGGCATGAGCCCGGTACAATACCGAGTTCATGCCAAACAGGTTGCATAATAATATTTGTCTAACTTTAAGGGGTCACTTCATGTGGTCAGCTGCTTTTGTTAGCTTGTCATCCAGATGGTTGAAAACATTTGATTATAAAGGGTCTCAACGTTAAGCAATTCAAAGATAAAAAAGTCGTATTCCCTGTCCTTTAAGGAAAACGACTTTTTTATTTGACTTCTTCAAGTAAATCCCCATTAGCCACTTTTCGGAACTATTTGTAATCTCTGCGCAGGTTAAATTAAACCTGTGCTAGCCCGCCATCTACGAACAATTCAGCACCCGTCAAGTAACTGCTTTCGTCTGAAGCAAGGAAAGATACAACGTTTGCTACTTCTTCAGGTGTCCCAACTTTTCCAGTTGGAATAGTATTTCTGTTATGTTCCATTACTCCTTCAAGTGCTTCACCAAAAAGCTCATCGTAGACAGGTGTAAGAATAACTCCTGGACTAACCACATTCACACGAATTTCAGTTCCTTTTAGGTCAAGAATCCAGTTACGAACTAGTGCTCTTAATGCTGCTTTAGATGCTCCATATACACTAAACGCTGGGTTGCCAATTGATCCAGCAGTAGAGCCCGTTAGAATAATAGAACCTTCTTTGTTCGGAAATAGTGATAAAGCTTTTTGAACAGTAAAGATGGTTCCTTTAACGTTAATGTCGAACGTTCTATCAACCTGCTCTTCAGTAATTTTACCTAATGCAAGGAAGTCGCCGGTGCCTGCATTAGCAAAAAGAATGTCCAACTTACCTTTTTCCTGCTTTATAATGTCATATAGTTTGTCTAAGTCTTCTAGCTTAGAAATATCACCTTGAACACCGGTTACGTTCTTGCCAATTTGGTTAACAGCTGTATCAAGTTGAGTTTGTTTTCGTCCTGTGATATAAACATAAGCACCTTCGTTTACAAACATTTGTGCTGTAGCAAGACCAATCCCACTTGTTCCGCCCGTTATAAGCGCTATTTTACCTTCAAATTTACCCATACTGAACACTCCTTTAGAGTTAATTTTGTTTTATGTCAAGTATCATTAAGTACTTGAAAAACGACTTACAAGAAATAGTATCCGTCAGTGATGACATTTTTGGAAGTACCCACTTTTTTGTGATATAGTACCTAAAAAGTAATAAATGTAGAATGGTGAGGTTTACACATGAAAAAAATTATTGGTTTCGAAGCGACAATGGAAGTTATTGGTGGGAAATGGAAAGGGCTTGTGTTATTTTTTTTAATGAATGGACCAAAGAGAACGAGTGAATTAAAGCGTATTATCCCAAATATAACTCAGAAAATGCTGATTCAAACGCTTAGAGAGCTTGAAGCCAGTGGACTTGTGAGCAGAAAGATGTATAATCAAGTACCGCCGATGGTTGAATATTCACCGACTGAACTTGGAGAATCTCTTAAACCTATCTTGCAGGAGCTCTGTCAATGGGGAGTCCATTATGCGGAGCAAGAGTATCCAAAAGGTGAATTTGAAATCGTACCACCAGAAAAAGTTTCATATTAAGGAAAGCAACTTTAACATGTGATAAAAACGTTGATTGGTATTTCAATCAACGTTTTTTTGTTGTCGGAGAGACTCTATCGTCTATATTAAGTTGAGTTTTAACCAGTGAATTAACATAGTATACTAACTGACTTAAAAATTAGAGTTGACAGATGAGTAAAAATAGATATTATAGATATATGTTATCTGTAATGTATTTTATGGAATGTTTATATGTAAGAGGAGGGACTTTTATTGTTATAAAAGGGATATTACATCAATTTAATATCTCTTTTATCTATAATATTGAAATGAGCTGGAGGAGATATTGTTGAATAAGATTAACGAATTGGGAACAAAGTCGATAACAAGACTTATCTTTATATACTCAATTCCCGCCGCGCTTAGTTTACTCATCAATGCATTATATACATTGATCGATAGAGCATTTGTAGGGCATATCCCTGGAGAAGGATCATCAGCACTTATTGCTATCGGATTATCAATGCCAATGATTAGCGTCATCACAGCCATATCAGCTTATATTGCGTTTGGTTCTCTGGCGAATATTTCACAGAGTCTTGGAAAAGGCGAGCACCACAAAGCGAGCAGATTTGTTGGTAATGCCATTAGTCTATCTATAGTTATTGGTCTGGCTTTTACAATAATATTTTTTATTTTTAAACCACAGATATTTCACTTTCTTGGTGTAAGTAACGGGATTTACCCATATATTGACCAGTTCTTATCCATATTAATGGGTGGTGCATTCATTTCTATTTTGGGTTTCGTTCTACCAATCCTAGTACGCGCAAATGGCGGGCCTTTATACTCTTCCATGGTTATTTTAGCTGGTTGTTTGTTGAACATATTGTTAGATTGGCTATTTCTCTTCGTTTTTCATTGGGGAATAGGTGGTGCTGCGATTGCGACTATAATTTCTCAAGCTGTCACAGTCATTTTAAGCATTTTTCACTTTGTTCAAGGAAATTCAATCATAAAATTAGAGAAAAATAACTTCGCTTTGAATTTTAATATTATACATTCAATCAGTCTCATTGGTCTGGTTCCATTAACAAATAACTTATCGATTGGAATTGCACAGGTTATTATGAATTTCTCTTTAAGTCATAATGGAGGTGAGATGTATGTCGGTGCACTGGCTACAATCGTTTCGATAATCTCTCTTATATTGATGCCAATTTACGGTCTGAATCAAGGAATTATGCCGATCCTAGGATATAACTTTGCTCAAAAATCATTCAAACGGGTATTTCAAACTTTGTATCTTTCCGTGGGATATGGATTCATTTTTTTGACATTAGGCACAGTTTTCATTTGGATCTGTTCAGGACCAATGGTTAATTTGTTTACGAAAGAGGCATATCTTGTTCAAATTACAACGGAAGGATTAGAAAAATACGTTTCTTTGTTACCCATGGTAGCAATTTCAACCGGCATCATAGGTTTTCTCTCGTTAACGGGCTTCCCTAAATTTGCTGCCATCATTAATGTACTCAGACAAACAATTATTTTGTATATATGTGTTACTTTATTGCCAATGTGGATAGGGATGAGTGGTTTATGGTTAGCACAGCCTATTACTGATTTTGTAACTGCTTTGATTTGTATTGGTATTCTACTGAAGTTGTTTGGAAAGAAAATGGTTAGAAATGGTGTATTAATGGAGTCAAAACAATCTTGACTGCAGCTTTGATCATGGTCCGGAATGTCCAATACAACAAGTGGTGTTAGCTGCAGAGGTTACGATGGAAGAGCATTTAAGAAACCAGAAGATGGCGAATTTAGTTCGTCAAATGAAGATAGAGATAACATTTCCATAATAAATTACAAAGTATACAGTTAGGTTTGGGGTTGCGGAATGAACTCAAATTATAAACCATAAAGGAGAAGAACACTTATGAACACTAAATTGCTTGATGAAAAGACCTGGGAACAAGCTTGGGAGAACGACCCGTATACAGGGGTAAAAAAGATGATCCAAGCAGGAATCGATCCTGCACAGACCTTCGATGATAAGGCTAATGCTTTCAATGAAGATGTCTTTAGTGAAGAGGGGCGAAGAAGAGCAAGGAGAATAATCGGTTGGCTTCAGGACCAAGGTGTACGCTTTTCGAATGCAACTGTACTCGATATCGGAGCCGCATCTGGTGGTTTCTCAGTACCATTTGCACAGCTGGGCGCTGATGTCACAGCAGTTGAAACATCCCCGGCTTTGGTTGAATTACTTCACCTAAATACTTCTGATTTGAAATTCGGGACTGTTAGTGTAGTACATGAACCGTTTGAGAATATCGATATCAGAAAGTGGGAGGGAGCCTTTAATCTGGTCTATGTTTCTATGTGTCCAGTGTTGGTTGACTGGGCAAGTGTAGAACGGGTATTAAACTGTGCTAGAGAATTCTGCTATATGAGTCTGCCCATCGGTTTTAGGGAACATAGCTTGGTTGATGAGGTGTGGCCACTTGTAACTGATCAGCCAAGAAAGCCGGAGTTCATGGAGATGATCTACCTCACCCATTTGTTAATGGTTAAAGGTTACGCGTTTCAGTCTTTGGTCACTCGTGAAATGAAGACTGTTACACTTTCCAAAGATAAAGCATTTGAAAATACTATCACTTGGTTAGGTATGCATGGTCTAACAGTGAATCGTCATATTCGTGAAACGGTTATGGCTTACTTGGAGCAAAAGTATCCTGGTGATCAGGTGAAAATACAAGAAGGCGGCAGATTTGGTAAAGTGTTAGTTCGTCTCAAAGATCAGAGTATGTATAGTAGAGAGGAACGAATTTAATTTTATAATTTTAGATCTAGGGGGCGCTTTTAAATAAGAGGGATTTTAATTATGAAAAAAAGCACTTTGTTCGTAGGATTCTTGGTAGCAGCTTTCACGGTTCCATCTGCAGCACCAACAAATAATGTAGTGGACTCATTTACTGCATCTACACAAGGAGAAGGAATCATTACTCCAATGGCAGTTGATAATGAGATTGTGAATTCACAGATTTCCGGAAGTAGCTACACGAAGAATTTTAATATCCAAGCAAATTTTGGATAGGTCAAAGTTTGGGTCCAAAATACATCTAAGGAAACCTTAACTGTCCGAGTTACTCAAAGTACTCTGTCTGGTACCCAAAAAATTTCATTCTCTGTAGCTCTTGGTGCATCTTGGACTGAATATGGAACAAAACCATGGGCAACAGGTACTCATTGGGTAAGCATTAGCACTAAAAACGGCGGTAACATGTCAGGATTGCTTTCTGTTAAACTCGCAAATACGAAGGAAGAGCTTTAATACGGAATAAAATAATAGAAATATTTGGCCGCAAACTGAAATCGGTATTACCGGCGTCAGATGTTGTTTTCAACTAGCAGGCTGACAAAAAAGGATCGTTGCAGATATGCTAACGATCCTTTTCTGTATACCTTTGCGGACATTAAAATAAGGTCTCTCCAGAAGTTGTCGAGGGACAAGAACTTGTGCCGATTACCGAAATGGACAAGCACATGTTCCCATTACCGATTACGCTTATATCTAATTGGTGGTATCCTCCCCGTTAATTCATTAAACTAACGGGAAACGATAGTTGATTACCGGCCAAAAAGTTAAGGAGAGAAAGGATATGACATTAGTATTTAGAAAGTCAATAATTGAAGATATTGAAATCTTACTTCCAATTCAAAAAGCTTTCAAGAGGACTTGGATAAATACGAAGACTTGGATTCTAATCCAGCTTGTGAAACATATGAAAAACTAGCTGATAATATAGAGAAATATCATCATTTTACAATATTAGAGGGAGAAACAATTATTGGCGCTATGGATATAAGAGGAAATGATGATCGTATGCATATTGATAAAGTGTTTGTTTCTCCTTTAAATCAGAATAAAGGAGCAGGTACTGCAGCTATTCAGTTTTTAGAAGAGCAATTTAATAATGTGAAATTATGGACCTTATACACGCCATATCTCAGTTTTCGTAATCATCATTTTTATGAGAAATTTGGATACAGAAAGACCAAAGAGGTTCAGCTTACGCATAAGTTAATTTTATTTAAATACGAAAAATCAACTGTGTGAATACTGTTTTAGTAAACCATTGGTAGTTCAACTAAAGAGAAACTATAATTCAATAAAACCAAGGAGGCAGCCGATCTACAGATTGGTTGCCTTTATTCGTGTAATGTACACTTATCAAAGCTTCCTCCCGTGCGAAAGTAGGAGCGCGCAGCGACATCCAAGATCTGTTCTCTGCGCTGTAAGTGTATAAGCTAATTTTGTTCTTTGGTACGGGGAGACATACGTGACCTTAGACCTGCAAATTTGTTGATGTTCTATAAGAAACCAAAGGAGGAAGCCGATCAACTTGATCTGGCTCGGGACAAGAACTTGTACCGATTCAAAAGCAAACCATAATAAGTCGTTATACTAGCGGCTTTTCTTGTTTTTCGATATTGAGTCAATTAGGATCTCTTTGGATGTATTTTTACTATATTGATCTTTAAACATAAATATAGTCATAGTCTTATTAAAACAAGACTCAAGAATATACATATTGACAAAAAGATAGAGGATATTTAAGATTATTATTCGTAATGATTACGAATAAGGAGAGGAACAAGTCTAATTACAAGGCAATCCAAAGCGAAGAAGGAGACAAATATGAAAAAAAATTGGTTTACAACGGTTTCTTTGATTGTTTTTTGCATCGCATTGTCTGCATGCGCTGCTCCAAACAAAAATATACTTACTGACGGAGCTTCTCCTAAAGAACTCAAAAAAACGATTTATATTGGGCAAACCAATATTGCATCTTCAATTAATCCAACAGACTCAGGTGTTCCCTGGTCTCTGACAAGCCACGGAATTAGCGAGAATTTGTATATGTTGAATGAGAAGGGTGAACTCGTGTCTCGCATGATCGATGAGTTAGAGCAATTTGATCAAAATAACTGGAAGGCAACCCTTAAAGGGGATGTATTTTTTTCAGACGGAAGTCCTGTTAATGCCGATGCAATCGTCGAAAGCATGAATCGAATTTTGGCGGAGAATTCTTTTTCCAACTCCACTGCGGGTAAGATGGAATTCACCAAGGTAGATGAATATACGTTCAACATCTCAACAGAAAGACCAACGAAGTTAATGCAATCCGTACTCGCTGAGTGGACGTATATCGTGTTTAAGGAAACGGATGAAGGCAAGTTTATTTTCACCGGACCTTATATGGTAAACGCGTTTAACGCAGGTGTTGAACTCAAATTATCTCCTAATCCGTATTATCCTGATGCGGACAAGCGTTCCAACGTGGTCATCAAAGTATTCAGAGATACCAATGCAATGAAACTGGCCTATGAGAGCGGAGATATCGATATGGCATTTACAATCACACCAGAAGTGGCAGAGATGTTAGAAGAACAAGGCTTTACTGTAAAAAACATCGACGCTGGATATCAGTACTTTGCCATTGTTAATATGGAGAACGAACCATTAGACGATCTAAATGTAAGAAGCGCTGTAAACGAAGCCCTCAGTCGAAATGACATGATCCAAGCTTTGCATGGAGGACGAATTGCTACGGGAGCGTTCGCACAATACTATTCATTTGCGGGTAACCTTACCATAGAATCCAATATGGATGATGCTAAGAAGCAAATGCTGGAGGCAGGCTGGTCGTATAATACAGATGGGTTTCTAGAGAAAAACGGAGAAGTGCTTAAACTTCGCCTGGTTACATATGCGTCACGGCCGGATTTAACCATTTTGATGCAGGTTGCGGCTTCACAATTGAAAGAATTAGGTGTCGAAACTACGACTGAAATCGTCGATAACATAGATACAACGGCAGCCAAAGGGGATTATGATATCATTTTTTATGCCCAGCATACGGCACCGACAGGAAATCCCTCATTCTTTTTGAATCAGTTCTTTAGAACGGATGGCGGAAAAAATTTCAATCATTATGATTCCGAAGAATTGAATACGATTCTGGACGAGATGGGTGACGTAGGAAATGGCGCTGAGCTAGATACTTTGGCTGTAGATGCTCAGTCAGTGATCTACAAGGACCTGCCCGTTCTGTTTTTGGTTGACCCTCAATGGCATATTGCTGTATCGGAAGATTTGAGGGACTATCAACCCTATGGAGGGGATTATTACATCGTGAACGATCAATTAGGACTGTGAGAGCTGATGTGGATTTTGAAGAAAGCTCTCGCTTTTCTATCTAGATGGATCTTGTTTTTGATACTAGCATCTATCCTTGTTTTTACCGTTACTAGAACCATTCCGGGCTCGCCGGCAGAACAATTATTGTTCGCATACCAGCTCGCACCGACAGAGGAGAATATTTCGAGGCTTAATGCCAAATGGGGTTTAGATCAGCCACTGATCCAACAATATTGGACCTGGATTTCTAATTTTGTCCAAGGGGATTGGGGGAAATCGATAGTTAGCAAAACAGATATTAGAGCAGAATTCATGGCAAGACTGCCATACTCTTTAATTATTGGTTTGGGTGGTTTGTTATCTGCAGCCACTCTTTCATTCTTTTTCGGGTACCGTGCAGCACTGCATCCTAATGGATTATTCGACAGGC
Organism: Paenibacillus sp. 1A_MP2; assembly: GCF_052244825.1. Classification (NCBI taxonomy): domain Bacteria; kingdom Bacillati; phylum Bacillota; class Bacilli; order Caryophanales; family Paenibacillaceae; genus Paenibacillus; species Paenibacillus sp. 1A_MP2. Next base: position 68,474 of record NZ_JBQQCS010000005.1, read on the forward strand.
TCACCCGGTTTTTGGCGCTGTTTTCGCAAGCCGTCCCTAATTTTATCATCTCCGTCTTCATCATTTATTATCTTGGTGTTTATCTAGACCTGATACATTTCTTTGGAGCTTCATCCATCCCCAGCGTATTTTGTGCAACGGTTGTTTCGTGCATCTATTCGGTGGGGGAATATCCCGGGTTGTTAAAACACAGTTTCAGGAGCAAATGAGCCAGACTTACTTTAAATTTTACCTAACCAGGGGGTTTTCTGAAAAGAGGATCTTGTTCCGACATGCGTATAAACCGGTATTGCATGCACTGCTTTCTATCATTATCGCGAGACTGGCTTGGGTTATGGGCGGTAGTGCTGTCTTAGAATTCACGTTTGCTATACCTGGTATTAGTTATTTCCTGGTGGATAGTATGAACGCCAAAGATTATTATGTGCTACAGTCCTACGTTATGATAGTGATGCTCTGGATGTTTGGCATGCACGTAATTATAAATTTACTTATGCGTTTTCTGGAAGGAAGAGGGGGAGAATGAGAAAAAAAATGACGTTAATTCTTTTTGGATCAACGATGATTCTATTCTTCCTATTACCTACTCAAGATATTGACAAGGTGAATTTGAATTCCACTTTTCAGGGAATGTCCCAACAACATTTGCTCGGAACGGATAATTTGGGCAGGGATCTGTACTCTTTATTCCTGGGAGGAGCGATGCGTACGCTGACAGTCGTGGGAATCTCAACGGGAATCTCGCTTGTCATTGGCACACTGCTAGGCATGATGGTGGGGTATTATCAAAGATGGATGAAGTCAGTCGTTCATTTCTTTTCGGATTTTTTGTTAATCATTCCATCTTTTATTAGTGCACTCATCATTTCATCCATATTCGGACTGAATCCAGTTACAGCGGGTATCGTTTTCGGCTTGAGCCATATGGGAGAATACGTAAATCAATCGGCAGCTTTAACCAAACGTGTAAAATCCCTTTCTTTTGTTCAAGGAGAAATTGCTTTGGGCTTACCGGATTGCAAAATCCTGATCAAACACATCCTTCCCAATATCATGAGGCCGCTCTTAACATTCATGGCAAATAAGGCAAGTACCGTTACACTGTTATATGCTTCATTAACCTTTATCGGTTTAGGCGCGGATGTGAGCAATCCGGATTGGGGTACAATGCTTTATCAATATCGTGTGTATATTCTAAATGCCCCCATGCTAAGTCTTATTCCTGCCACTGGAATACTTCTATTGTGCTTGTTTTTCCATATTCTATTTGACGATGTTCAGCCTGAGAATCGAAAGAAAGGGGCGTATACATGAGTAAAGCTTTAATTTCAGTGAATGACCTGTCAATGAGTATTGAGGAAAACAAAACATGTTGCCAGATTCTCCAAAATGTCAGCTTTACACTAAACTCCAATCAGTTGTTAGGTTTGGTTGGTCATTCAGGAGCAGGCAAAAGCATGACCATGAATATGCTGTGCGGAATGGTGCCTGAGCATACGAGGGTTTCCGGGAAAGTGATCTTTCATGGGGTGCAGGATATTATGAAACTGAATAAAAAGAAACGACGTCACTATTGTGCCAGAAATATAGCGATCATATTGCAGGATTCAATTAATGCATTAAATCCGTATGAAAAAATCAAGAAGCAATTGGAAGATTCGTTCCTCTTACATCATCCTTCCCAAAAAGACGATCAGGATGTATTTGTTCGCCAATCGCTGCGCGATGTTGGGTTGGAGTATGACAATACATTGTTAAATAAGTACCCCCATCAGTTATCAGGAGGGATGCGACAACGAATCGCAATTGCTATGGCCTTGTACTCCGATGCGCGCGTTTTGATCGCGGATGAACCGACAACCTCACTGGACACGGTGAACCAGAAAGCATTCATAACCTTTCTCAAACAAATGTGTTATACCAAAAATCTTTCCATGATCTATATTAGCCACAATTTAGGACTGGTACAGTATCTCTGCGAGGATGTAATGGTTATGAATCAGGGAAGAATCGTGGAACGCGGGACAGTACGCGAGGTGTTTTCCAATCCTGTAAGAGCCTATACCCAACAGCTTGTCGAGGCAACGAGCCGATTATTGGACATAAGGAGTTCTAAAGGAGATGTCTGATACTATATTGGAGGTCCAACATCTGTCGAAGTCATTTTCAACCACTAATCCATGGGGAAAGAAGAGCCTAACGAAAGGCATTTCAGATGTCAGCTTTTCAGTAAGCCGAGGTGAAATTGTGGGCGTTGTTGGACAATCAGGCTGCGGAAAGTCTACTTTGGCCAAGCTTATACTTCGATTGGCTGACGCGGACAGCGGACAGGTTTTTTATGAGAAGAACAATATTTATAAAATGAATAAATCGCAGTTTAGACGACTTCGACCTGAAATTCAGTTAATATTTCAAAACTCTTATGATTGTATGAATCCTAAAATGACCGTTCAAAAACTGCTGCTTGAAGCGATGCTGGAGCATAAATTATACAAGAACAAAAAAGAGGCCGTACACGTTATAAAAAATGTGTTACTGGAATGTGGTATGGGATCAGAATGCTTGACACGTTATCCTCATGAATTGTCGGGAGGACAATTACAACGTATTGCCATTGCAAGAGTTCTACTGCTAAGACCACGTTTTATCATTGCAGATGAAGTCGTCTCAGCTTTGGATGTTCCTGTTCAAGAACAAATTCTGGAGTTGTTTATATCTTTACAAAGGAAATTGCAACTAAGTCTATTATTCATATCTCACGATCTGGCTGTTATTCGCAAAATATGTGATCGAATCATCGTCATGGAACAAGGCGAGATCGTTGAAGTAGGGAAGACAGAAGATATTTTTGAGAACCCTCAGCATCTTTGTACCCGCAAGCTAATCTCGAGTGTTTTAAAATTTTCATATAGTTAGATTCAGATATTGCTTTGTTTGGACAAGGCTCTGATGACTCTGCATAATAATGTGTTGCAGAATGATTCTTTTTGCATTACAATTAATCGTAATGATTACGATTAATTGTAATGCTTACATGCTAATTTTGGAGTTCATTTATCCCAGATAGAACATAATTTGAAGCTATTTTGCACATATAAAGGAGAGAAACGTACTTTGGCTACTTGGAACTTGGAACACACGCAATGTCACTTGTTAATCTGTAACGGTGGTAGCTGCACACAGCTTGGAGCGGATGATATTACGGAGTCTATACGGGATGAAATTCAAAAGCTAGATGCTGATGAGCTCATCCATACCTCCAGAACACAATGTAATGGTCGTTGCAGTGATGCTTGTGTCGTTATTGCTTATCCAGAAGGGGTATGGTACAAAGACATCACCCCTGAATCGGGGAAAGAACTTGTCCAAAAGCACCTTCAGGGTCAACGCCTGGATTCTCATATGGTTTATCATTTTGATCAAACTTTTATTCCTACAGGTACAGCCGTTAAGGGAATAAGCAAAACTAAAAAAACAGATAGTAGATAACGCTATGTTTACTTACCATTCGTAATATGAATATCGGTTTATCCATCAGAAAGTTCATTCGAATCTGGAGTAATCAACGAAAATTGATTTAGAAGCATGTTAAGGAATGTCCTTAAGTATACAAACAAAAGGGAGGAGGAAGCCATCTATGGACTGGCTTCCTCCTCCCTTTTATACAAACTGTCTACCTTCATTAAGAGTGGTAACAATATATGCTAGCAAGCCTATCGCCTGCCTTGAAGTATCATACGTGAAGAATCGAAAGCGCTGTAATTACACTTGTTATAGCTTCCGTATACGGCGTCAACCTGCAGGCCGGCATTATTAATCAGTTCCACGAACTTATCAAAAGAATAAAGTTTGACTCGCTCATGATATTGACGCGATGTATTATCAATCTTGTTACTTATGTTAATTTGCTTTTTTACATATCCATCTTCTATTTTTCGAATTTCTTCTATTTGGAATATGCCATCATTCCGGACCGAGTGGGGGACTAAATGACGAACAACAAATTCAGGATTAAGAAAGTCGATCACAAATTTCCCTCCCGGCTTTAGCACTCTACATATTTCACGTAAAACTTGAACATGATCATCATCTTCTTCGAAATAACCAAATGACGTAAATAAATTAACAACGGCATCAAATCCCCCTTCCAGAGGTAAAGCACGCATATCTCCACGAAGCCAGTTAATGGCTTCTGCACCATCCTGTTTGCGTGCTTCTCTGAGAAGGGCTTCAGACAAATCCAATCCTGTAACCACATAACCCGCTTCTTGAAGAGCCAAGGAGTGACGTCCCATTCCGCAACATAGATCCAATATTTTTGCCTCGGGAGACAGTTCTAGCCAACTAATCATTTGATCAATTTCGTTTCTAGCACCTCTTGAGTCACGGTGTTTATATACAAGTAAGTAGTCTTCTCCAAAGCTATTTTCATACCATTCGTTCATAATGATCTCCTTCACTTTTATTTCAATGAATTGACTTATTAAAAAAATAAGATATGCTATATTATAACACTTATTCGTAATGATTACGAATAAGAACCGTGTTACTTTCAACAGTTCATAACAAAGGAGGGGGAGTACCTACATGAGAGCTGTTCCTATTTTAGTTCTCTCAGGTTTTTTAGGGAGTGGAAAAACGACATTTCTATCACAAATCCTAAAAGAATGCAATAAGAAGGGCATTAATCCAGCGGTTATTATGAATGAAGTCGGTGAAGTTAACCTCGATGGTCAAATGGTGGAAGAGGTTGTGCCGATGCGTGAAATGCTCAATGGTTGTATATGCTGTACCATTCGTGGAGATTTATCTATGGAGTTGATGAATTTAATTGAAGAGGAGGCTCCCGATTTAGTTATTATTGAATCAACGGGGGTTGGAAATCCAATTGAAATTTTGGATGCAATCACGGAGACGGCTATGGGCACTGCAATTGAAATCAGGGCGTATATCACGATCGTTGATGCGAGGGACTTTTTGCATCGGTTTGGCAAAAAGAAAGGTAGGACCTACCGGTTGATGAGAGATCAAATTCGATGTGCATCAGTTCTTTTACTTAACAAGAGTGATTTGGTTAGTATAGAGGAGTTAAATCAGATAAAAGAAGAGGTAGCGGCGTTAAACCCTGTTGCTCCTATTATACCCACTGTTCAAAGTATCTCGAGTCAACTCGATTGGAATCTATTTCTTGAGAGTAGTCATAACACCTCAATGTTACCATACGCAGCGAATGTACAGGAAGAACAGTGCATTCATAACCATAACAACCATGAAGATGGGCATAACCATGCTCATCACTTACACGATGACCATCATTCTTATGAGCACTTGATGGTACATACTCATTATTTTCCCTGCTCTTTAGATAAAGTCAGTTTTAGACAGATGTTTAAAATGTTGCCCGATAACATCTATCGCGCAAAGGGAATCTTCACAGATACGGAAAGCGGAAAAAGAATGATGTTCCAATATGCGTTTAAAGAGTTGGAACTGTTTCCTATTCAGCCTAAAGGAAAAGTACAAGATGTGGCCGTATTTATTGGTGAGCATTTTCCGAAAGAGGATATTACCAGAAAACTGGAATGGATTGTTTCCACAAGTTTGAAATTAAACACTAAGGTTTAACAATGTTGCTTTCGTCTACAAAAGAAGGAGTCGCCCAATCTGAATTGAGCGACTCCTTCATGGTTATTAAATTGATGATAATTATTATTTTTAGTCAGCTACGCAACCAGCAAACTGTTCACGGAACCAATTCTCGTCCAAATTTCGCCCGATAATAACAAATTCGCTAATCGGTTCTTCGCTGGTTTTCCATTCTCTATCGGGAAACGCACCAAATAACATATGGATACCTTGGAATACTATTCTTTTTTTGGAGCCCTTGATGTTCAAAATTCCCTTGTAACGAAACGTATCTGTACCGTGATCTTGAAGCCATACGTTAATGAATCGTTCGAGTTTATTTAAATCAAGTGGTCGAGTTTCTCGGAAAAACACGGAGGATACCTCATCGTCATGATGATGGTGATGGTCTTCCTCAAGGAATTCTGGTTCTATTTCTAGTTTTTTGTCTAGATCGAAAGCACCGATTCCTAGAATTTGTTTCACGTCAATTGAAGATTGCTGCGTTCGATAGATTTTAGCAGCCTTGTTCATGCCCTGAAGGCGATGCTCAAGCTGTTGCAATTCCTCTTGTGAAACAAGATCGGTTTTGTTCAATAGCAGTACATCCGCGAAAGCCACTTGTTCCTGTGCCTCATGCCCTTCGTCAAGATGCTGACCAGCATGTTTGGCATCTACGACCGTAACAACTGCATCCAATTTGTAAAAATCGGCAATCTCCTGATCTACGAAAAAAGTCTGTGCCACTGGAGCTGGATCTGCCAAACCTGTCGTCTCAATTAATACACGATTGAAATCTACCTTACGGGAACCATTTATTCCGAGCTTCGCATTCTTCAAATCACTAAGAATACGGATAAGATCTCCTCTCACCGTACAACAAATGCAACCGTTGTTCATTTCGAAAATTTCTTCGTCTGCACCAACTACAAGTTGGTTATCAATACCAACTTCTCCGAACTCATTAACTATGACAGCGATCTTCTCACCATGATTTGCGGTTAAAACATGATTGAGCAAAGTGGTTTTTCCTGCTCCTAGGAAACCAGTAAGAACAGTAACAGGGATGGTAGTATCCTGAATGGTAGACATAATGTTTGCTCCTTTAAAATAATTAATAGTAATTATTACGATTAAATCATATTCGAATAACTATTTTTTGTCAAACTGCAGCAGCACATCTAGAAACATACAACCAATCTCCATTTAGAATTTAACAAAAATTGATTTAGGGGATGGCTACACGATTTAGGAGGAGAAACGGATGTATAAGCTTGACATAAACAGATAAAACAGATTATGTTTGATTAATAGTAAATATTACGATTAAAACTCTGGAAACATGGAATCTGTATCTATAATCTATCCCTAATTCAATGGATAAGGAGCGAATGTCATGGAGTATACATACGAGAAGCTAATTGATGATATGTCTTCTCGAGGAGTAAAACTTACAACTCAGCGAAAACTAATCGCTGAGGCTATAATAAATTTCCATAAGAACATTTCACCGCGCCAAATTCATGACTATCTATCAAAATATATCCCAGGGGTCAGTTATGATACCGTATATAGAAATCTTAGATTAATGGTGAAAATCAGTGTTCTTGAAGAATACCATATGATATCAGGAGTGCGGTTTGCGTTGAAATCTAACCATATTAACATGACCTATTATTTTATTTGTACAGATTGCCGACGAACTTTCCAAAACGAATTCACTCCGAATCATGAACAGGTTCATCCACCAGAGGCAGTTCATGTGTTATCTCGTAGCATGGAAATACATGGAGTATGTAAAGAATGTGTTTAAGAGTTTGAACGAAATAACCATACAAGATATTAGAATAAATACCGTCAGTACTGGTTGCTGACGTTTTGTTACCAATACATCCAACTAGATCGGGGTGGGAAACTGAATGATATCCATCACAGATAAAATTAATTTACTAGAGCTTGATATGTTTTTTTTGGGCAAACATAGAACTATCCATCCTATACTGATCCATGATGGCAATTCGAAGATACTTATTGATGCAGGATTACCACATCAGTTCGAACAAATGGAAAATGAATTGCTTAATGCAGGGATTTCGGCCGCTCAGCTCACTCATATATTAATTACACATCAGGATTTGGATCATATCGGTTGTCTCCCTGCGTTATCCGCGGTAAATTCCTCTGTTAGTATCTGTGCACATAGTTTAGATGCTCCATATATCCGTGGCGACGAAAAGTTGATTAAGGATAACATCGTTCCCTGGCAGTCCGAACTGAATGCTTTACCCTCTAGCAGAGTGGATCAGCTACTATCTGATCACGAAAAGATGAACATAGGAGGTGGAATTAAGGTAATTCACACACCTGGTCATACGAATGGACATGTGAGTTTCCTACTGGAAGAAACCGGTCAACTCGTAGTTGGTGATGCACTCTTTTATATTGAAGGACAGTTGATCATTCCTGGGCATGACCTAACTGTAAACGTACAGGAAGCAATTTACTCTCTCGAAAAATTACTTACCTATGAATTTGATGAGCTGCTTTGTTACCATGGCGGCATTTGTCCCGATGGAAAGAATCAGATTGAAAACTTACTTAACTCTCTTGATTGATAAAGTTAATGAAGCAAGTATCAATACACTTTGATTTGTTAGCAGCAATCGTTTCCCGTTCTGGTTATTGTATTGACATATAAACTAAACAACGATATAGTCTTATTTAATCGTAATTATTACGATTAAATAAGACTATATTTGTCTGCATCATTAATAATAGGCACAGGTGATACCCTATGGATCAGAGCTTGCTCAGGGGCATGTATTGATAATCCTCTGCCTTCGCTTGTGGAAGCAGTTTAATACGAAATCTGAATACAAATAAACATTCAAAAGGAGATGTATCTGAATGGCCAAAAAGTCAAAAGTAGTGCGTGAAAAACAACGTCAGGCGACTGTAGCCAAGTACGCAGAGTTACGCCGGGAGTTGAAAGAAAAGGGAGATTATGAGGCATTGCAAAAATTGCCACGTAATGCATCACCAACCCCCTTGAAAAACCGTTGTGAACTGACGGGACGCCCAAGAGGATATTTACGCAAATTTAAGGTATCACGGATTGTTTTCCGAGAACTGGCTCATCAAGGCCAAATTCCGGGTGTTACCAAATCAAGCTGGTAAAAAGGAAGAATCAATATGCTTACGAATGTGCTGAAGCAAGTGCCTAACAAGGAGCAATGTAAAAATGTATAAAAGTGCTAGACACGATGAGTATGTACTACCGGATAAGGCTGAGAGGCTTCGGTTATTCGGCTCAGTCGATCCGGTACAGGGAAATAAACCGGTTCGCAAAGAAGAGATGCAGGATTTGCAAAATAGTAAAAATGACTTTCTATTTGAATTGCAACAGGTTGGAATAGATAACGTGAAGTATCCTTTAGAGGTCATTTCGGCAAAGGACCCTGAGAAGTTGTCCAGTATCGGTAATTTTCGACTGACGACATCGCTGGACCGCGAATCCAAGGGGATTAACATGAGTCGTCTGATGGAGCAGCTTCAGCGTAGCCGCACTCACGGACTGAGTGATCGGATTCCGGATCTAATTACGTTAACGCAGCAGATTGCTGAACAGATGCATCAACCGAAGGCAGAGTTGAAAGTCACATACCCCTGGTTCTACGAACGGGCAGCACCCGTAACGGGGGGTTCGGGTTTAAACCATTCGCTCGCTACGGTGACTGTTATTTGGGAAGCTGGCAAGACTCCGGTTATCCGAGCCGGTCTACATATACAAATCACGACTTTGTGTCCCTGCTCGAAGGAAATCAGTGAATATAGTGCGCACAATCAGCGGGGCGTGCTCCGTATACAGGTGCAGAGTAGCCCGAGCGAAAATTTGCCAGGCTACTGGAAGGAAGAACTGTTGAATGCGGCTGAATCGAATGCAAGCAGCTGTCTCCATCCTGTTTTAAAGAGACCAGATGAGAAACGGGTTACAGAACGTGCATATGAGAACCCAAGGTTTGTTGAAGATATAGTAAGGCTGGTGGCGGCCGATTTGTACGAGAAACACTGGGTAAGCAAATTTAAGGTGGATTGCCGCAATGAGGAGTCCATTCATCAACATGATGCAGTAGCACGAATTGTGTATGATAAGTTTAAGCAACAGTAGAGTACGAAATGTCTGATGATTATATATCAAAAAACGCCGTGTAGCATATTCTGCAACGGCGTTTTTTGATGTTGAATTTATCCTTCTTTCGTGATGATATTCTTTGGATTATCTGTCGTAACATGGTCTCGTCTTAAACTCACATTATTGAGTTGGCGTAATGCTCTTTGATGTCGAAAGACAAAAACTGGGTTTTGCCGAAAAAGAAGACTGGATGTTTCGATTGCTGGTTTACTTTTATCTCATCCTTGTGATTAGGAATATGATTTTATTTTCGCTTAAAGAATTAACTTTAGACAGAGCGGATTTGAGTTTTAAGAATTGCTGAATGGATTGAAAACTTTGAAAAAAACGAACTATATACATACGCAATAATTAGGAGATTCCCCAATTCTTTTGCTATCCATTCTATTATGGTCAGTACAAAAGCGGAGATAATTACTGTTAGCCATGGATGTGCACGTCGCATATTAATGTAATAAATTACGAGGCATCCAGCCATAGGAAAGAGGCTAAGATCGAAAGGTAGAGCTGCAAAGGAGCGGTTAGTAAATTCAGGATGTAAGCGCCAGAAATATTGAAACCGACATTGTTTATAATGGAAGATGTTGCTATACCTAATGGATAAAAAATTTGGAGTATATATAGTTTTTTTCTTAAAGTATAGCAACCTACAATAAGAGGGATGACAAAACCTAAATAAACATGTTTTAGAGATGATTATGAAAGCAATAGAGAAAATAAATTAGATATTCTTGAAGTGTTGAGAACCCAGTAGTGGACCTGGAGGTTAGGTAGGAGAAAACATTTGTTAAATCAACTTTGGTAGAGAAAAGAACCGAAGGATTTAGCCTAAATACATTGCTAACATATGCTTTACAAATCAAGTTGCTGATTCAGACTTTGGAGTAGATATCTAAGTGATCTACAAACATATTGACTATATCTAGAATCAAAGTTATTCTTAATCGTAATAATTACGATTGCAGGTTGCAGCGGGAGCAATGCTGCAGATTTGATAACTACAGATAAAGGAAAAGAACTGGTATATGCTACAGCAGTAGATATTAATGATATGAATCCCCATGTGTATATAGGCTCAACGTCAGCGCAAGGGATGGTATACGAGTCATTGATTGAAAATACAGAAGATGGAATCAAGCCATTGTTGGCCGAATCCTGGAAGGTTTCCGATGATGGAAAAGTGTATACCTTCGGAGGCTTCATAGAGAGGTTAGACTATACAATTGTGGATGGTGGTTCAGCGAAAGTATTCCGCTCCGTCACAAGGGTAACCTGTAATATTGAGAAGAAAAGGAGCTACTTGCAACATGCAAGTGGTAGCATCTCCTCATGGTAGACAGTGAAAAAAAGATCATGTTACAATGAACTCAAACACTGGAAACCGGAGGGAATTTTTGTTATGCCAGAGAAAGTCACCAGCGGGCCGCGGACTAGGTGACACGCTTTTATGTTTAGACATATGCACAAAAGCCGTAATTTGTACATATGTATAAACGCCTTTTTCTTAGGCACTTGGTAGGCAACTTTTTGTGTCTGAGGACAAAAACATTGTTCCTTAAAGGACAAGAACATTGTTCCATTGTTGTTATTCTGCCCTTTCTTACAACAAAAAAACCGTTATATCATCATATCACAAGATTTAACGGTTTTAAAAATTTAATTTTTTCACATATGCTTCAATTGATTTTTGGAGTATCTTTTTATCCTCATCAGGTGTGTTGCCTCTGAGCATTAGCGCAACTGCTGGTGGTGTATAAGAACTCATTTCTTTAATGTTGAGTCGAATATTTTCATTTTGATATATGCATTCGTATTTGTTAAACAGTGTCGTCTCAGTATTTTCACCATGATGGTACTCGACGTAAGTTCCTAGCTCATCAGTTCTACATTTGAGAGCAATATTCGGAAACGCTCGGTCTCTCATTTTAATGACTTCTTTCCAAGGAGGAACACTGATCTCTTCACATCCCTTCCCTGCTATATCAAACCATGCATCGAAGAAATTTTCACTAAACTGAGTGACTAATTTTTCAAGAACCCACAATATAATTCTTCTATCAATACTATTGTGCATCTTTATTTGATAATTTATAAGTTGTGTTGTAAAGTGCTCTAGATGCTCTTCAATTAATAAAGGAGCTTTAGTAGAAATCAATTCATTATTGAAAGGATTAAATCCATAAAAACGCTCTTCCATCAATAATGATTTTCTCCAAAAAACATAAGTATATGCATAGGGGCAAATTGTTGGGAAATCAGACATGTCATCCTTTTTTCTTAGATCTATTAATTGAGTGATGCAGTCCTGATGGTTCCCAAGGAATTCTTGTAATAAACTTTCTTCTACTATTTGAAAGGCATTTGAGCAAATTTTTTGCTGTTCTTTTCGAAACAAGTTTGAATAAAGATAATCTTGTTGAATAGGTTCTATTGGATCAAAATACTTAATTTCTTCAGGCTCATTTTGAAGTAACAATGTTAAATTACAATGTTGTTCATGAACAATCCATTTCGTTTGCTGCTCGTTTACTGAATTCATGTTAAATTCAAGCCAGCTAAGTATAGACTGATTTAATTGAGGGGACTCCTTCCAATCGTTCCAATTTGAAAAACCAAGAGTAGCAAGTATATGTCCACACTTACATTGAAAAGCACTTTCCAGCTGTTTGTTAGACAATAAGAAAGGTATTGTCTGCATACATTTTGGACAGGTATCAATAAGTTTATTTTCATGAAATGCACATGTATCGAAGAGCTTAAACTGATGTAACCAAGAATGGAACCCCCCTCCATGCACTGCGGACACCACTGCAAATCATCGTGAAACCAAGGATCCCAAACGCCATAAAAATCGTAAAAAGGTGCAAGCAACTGCATAATGATGTTATCACTATGTTCTTTTAGTTTGTAATCCAGTGTTTGATGAAGTTTCTCAAGATCAAATCCGTTTAATCGCAAAAGATCACGATGAGTATCACCAATGTGCTGTTTGATTTTTTTGACTTTTTTGCTGCCAAAAACATATAAAATCTCGTTTCGATTTATTAGGTTAACTAAAGCTAATTTTTCAAATACTGACCAAGGTGATTCGTACTCATGTATCCAATCTTTCCTCCAGACAATATTCATTCCTTAACTTCCTTATGAGCCAGTGTCATATAGATCTCAGATTCAATATAACCAGTTAATTTAATGGCCTCCAACCACTGCTGTGAAGTAATCCATTCAAGTTTCTCCCCATGAGTTCCGTATATTTTCAAAGCATTTTCCACGGCATAGGTAAAGTACTCCATTGGAATTTCAAGCTTTGATGTTACACCATGCTGCTTACGAAGGTCAGTGAAATGACGATAAATAATATTAGTGTCTTTCTCTAAACGCTGTCCTTTTTCATAACCTTCCGGAAAAAAGTATTGCGTAAAGCTACAATTGCTGTTTTCGGGGTACTCCGAAATTTCAGCTGAATCGTAGCAGCGAAGTACACTTTTAATGTCTCCTTGTGATGTAATACCAAAAAAACGGTGCTCATGTGTCATAAAACGACCGATAATTTGTGATTTCCTTTGCCCAAGGAAAAAAGTCCTTCTAGTCAATAATTCTTCTTGGCCAACACAAATCACTGACATACTGATCCTTGAACGATCTAGTTGATTATAGATGTCTATTAACCATTGATAATGAGCTTCGGTTAAATTTTGGCCCTCATCCATAATTACGATGACTCTTCTTGTACCCGAAGTTTCTGCTTTCTCTTTTAGCAAGTTCACAATTTGGTTTCTCATTTCACCAGGTTTTCTACGTGCAACAAACGGGAAATTAAAATCATACAGTAGGTCAGAGTAAAACTTCTCCTCACTAGGGACCCTGTATGAGTTACTGTTGGCTATAAAAATGGGGATTGGTGATTGAAGATAATTTGGTAAATTCTCTAATGCAAACTTCAGTGCGGTTGTTTTTCCTAAACGTGGGCGCCCATATACAATCATCCCAGGTAATCGGTTCGTTACAATTTTTTTTATGTTTTCCATTAATCGAACCACTTCTTTAGTCGGGAGTTTATAGAAGCCCACTTCAATAGGGTGTGTCCCAATAGGTACAATTTGTTTATCCATGTAGATCTTCTCCTTTATTAGTACATCTTGGTTTTGAATTGTTTGGCCAGTCGATCGTAATCTTCCATTTCACTGAGCTGTTCTTTATACATTTGCTCTTGACGTACTTTATCCAACCTTTCATGTTGGAAACTAGCTTCTTCCAAAGCCTTTTTTTGTTCACTGGGTGCGTTGTCAGGCTTATACGTACTCTCCTCCATGATCTTGATCTGTTTATTAACCATTTTTTTAGATTTTTTTTGATTCATAATATAGTTAGTATAAACAAAGATCGGATCATCCCAAGTGGTTAGATGTATCAATTTCTTCCTTACTAAGGAATTGATAGCTTTTCTTGTTTGCAGAGAGTGTGGAGTTAAAGACCATCGTCCGCTTGCTGTCAAATATCCAAGTTCGCTTCCATCGGGTAGAAATGCTTTCAGTGTCCGAAGATCATCAACGTTCACATGAAGTGTAATCTCGGTATTTATCAAGTAAGCTAAATTCGCAAGTCTGTCACTTCGATAAGGAACTCCTTCGTATTCTATATACGGCTTCTTACCTGATTTTAATGATCCACGTATTGTTCGTTTTTGTATCGTTTGCATAAAGAGTATCTCCGATCTTTTATCTTCCTCTAAAATTCGTGGCATTAGCCCCGAGGTGTTCATTCTTTTCTCAAGGAGTTCTAATGGAGTTTGATGGTAGATTCCACCGTGAGGTGTCCCATTATAATTTGAGATTAATACATCAATGAGTTGTTTTAAATGATCATAAGTGATATTCAATTGAATGGCTTGTTGTTCCGGATTTTTTCTTCTCGGATCCTTTGGTCCACTTCCTGTAGTGTTAGGTAAACGGTGAAACCCGTTTTCCTCTAAAGTCTGAAAAAAACGTTCGATAATTCCTCTTCTCATGGGAAGAGCTACCGGTCCAAAATTCATGAAGCAACCGATTAAGTTCTCCAGGCGATTTTTCACCATTCGAGCATAATGGGCTTTAGCATTGTCCAAGCAAATAACATCCCATACAGCCCAGGCTATTTCCGGAAACTTCTCTGATGGGAAGCCTCCTTCTGGATGGTAGGACAATCCTGGAATCGTAAGTTCTAATCGTTTATGTGGCATTACAGCATTACGTGCGCATTGCATAAAATCACTTGCACTATATTCATGATTTAAACTAATGTGGTATCCCAAAATATTTCTGGTCGCTACATCAATAATCGTCAGAACCCAGAAACGTTCTAATACCTCAGTCATAATATCCCCATCAGGAGTAGGTATTTCGACCACAAAGTAACCATCAATTCTGTGGGCGTCGAATTGGACTTTCTGAAAGGGGAACAAGTTGGAAAGTTGATTTTGTTGTCCTTCACCAACGTGTCTCGCTTTTTGTAATGCATCGTCCCCATGTCGTTCGGCAGATCTAGAAAAATATTCATAAGAAATCCGTTTTACATACCGCTGTACTGCTTTATATCCCATCCATTCTGTATTCAAGGGGTATTCTGCTTGTGTAATTCCTTTCTTACGGCATTCATCAACGAAACGTTTATGAATGTACTTTACTTTCATGACTGGTTCTATAGAGCGTCCCTTTCTTCCACGAAAAAGGTCTTCTAAAAGCTCTCGAATATCAGGATATTTGTCTAGGAAACGATTGAACTCTCCTGTCCTTCGCAAGTTGTTCTGCTTCTTAGTGAATAAATCCAATTGATATTCTTTTACATTCTTTTGAGGAATCAATGCTCTAAATCCCCAAACAATACCTGTTTGATCATATTGCATACAACGTTTAGTGAATCTCCTAACGTTTTGACGCACTATTCCGGTTTCCTGTTTGATTTCTTCTAAGCTGACTCTTTGAAAATACATTGTCACAGCTTTTTTACGGTTAATGTATATAAAACGTTCTGATTCATCTAAAGTGCTTTCATCAACTGTAGGCCAATATTCTAAATTCGTTTGTTCCATTGCTAAGCCGCTTTGTTCATACACTCGTTCTCTACTCATTCCTATAAACCTCCAAACTCTTTCCAAAGATTTGATCTTCAATGTTCGCACAAACCTGCCCTTCATAATACAACCATTTAAGTGCTAGGTTGACCTGATCTTCTGGATACTGAGGTAATTCACAAAAAACATTTGAAATTGTTTTCTTGTGCAAAGAAACGCTATGTAGTACTTCTAAAGTACATACTGGCTTTCTACTGTTTAGTACTGCGGTCGTAATTGCGATCCTATTTTCAATGGAGTGTCTCCCCTTTCTGATTGTTTTTTCTGTACGAACTTCATAAGCTATATTGTTCTTTCTACACCACTCTCGTTGAGCCTCAATCTGACGTTTAGTTCGATCATACCTCGGCTCTGTTGAAGTTAATTCCTTTTCATATTTCACTTCGACAAACGTTTCAGAATGATCTCGATATAGAATCCACATATCAAAGATCGATTTACGCAGCCTCCCATTTAGGAGATATGATATCTCTAAAGGCTGCTCACAGTATCCAATTACTTCAGGATTTGTTTCCACAGTAAGCCAATGCTCGAATTCTAAATCACTATAGAGATCAAGAGTTCGTTTTCCTATCTTATTTCCCCGTGGAATCCAATAATTATTTCCATATTTTGTTCCTCTCGGGATCTTAATTGGCTGATATTTTATGAATCCGCCTCTGTCCATCATGATCATCCCTTCCTCGTATAGTATTTTTTGAAGGCAGTTTTGACTGAATTACCAGTTCCCTCGGGAACTGGCGACCGCCTTGTAAATTTCCAGTTTGCTCTTTGAAAATTGAATGTCACTACATTTGGGACTGGACTTTTCGGAATGCCTCTGGACAATGAATAATAGGGTTCATTTGGGGAAATTCTTTTCTCTCCTGTAGCATTGACTACTTCTGAAGTCTGTTTCCCTGGCACTCGTTTGGAACTTCTGACCCGCTGGCTGTCCCCTCTGGCAGCCCATGCCCGAACGTAGCGGTTCGGGGCAGCACATGGACCAGAGTGAGTTCTTATAGGCGAGGGTGATTGATCGGCGAGCGCGCTGGGGGCATCCCGAAAAGTCCAATTCCCCGAATCCCCCATAGAAAGGAGGAATTCCACTTGAAATTATTTGTCGGTATTGACGTAAGTAGTGACCATCTCGACACGTGCTTGATGAACATGGAAGGCGAACAGCTTGAATCCTTCCGCGTGGACAATAATTTGCCAGGTGCTCAGCATCTGCGCGACCGTATTGTAAGGATAGCCGATACGCTGCTGCCTGCCGAGATTCATATTGGCCTTGAGGCGACCTCTGTTTATAGCTGGCATCCTGCCATGTATCTGCATGAGGATGAGTCGCTTAAACAGCGGAAGACCAAGGTGTTTACCATTAATCCCAAGCTCATCAACAAGTTTAAGGCCGCCTATGCTGATCTGGATAAGACGGATCGCATTGACGCCTGGATCATTGCAGACCGCCTTCGCTTTGGCAGACTGACGACCACCATCGTCATGCAGGAGCAATATTTGGCCCTTCAGCGCCTCACACGAATGCGGTTCCATATGGTCCACAATTTGACGCGCGAGAAGCAATACTTTTTGCAAAACCTGTTCTACAAGTGCAACGCTTTTCGCTCAGAGGTCGACAGTTCTGTGTTTGGCCATGCCATCATGGAGATGCTTTCCGAGAAGTTCAGTCTCGATGAAATCGCGGGTATGGACGTAACAGATTTAGCCGATTATCTCAAAGATAAGGGGAAAAATCGCTTCCCCGATCCGGAGAACGTTGCTCGCTGTATCCAGAAGGCCGCCCGTGCCTCTTACCGCCTGTCTAAAGTGATGGAGGATTCCATTGATCTGGTGCTCGGCACATCCATTCAGACCATTCGAAGTATTCAGGCACAACTCAAGGATATGGACAAGGCGATTGCCAAGATCCTGGATGGCATAGCGGGCTCCCAATGTCTGCGCTCCATTCCGGGCATTGATCTGGTCTACGCCGCTGGCATTCTTTCTGAAATTGGCGACATTGAGCGCTTTGACGACCAGGCAGCGTTAGCCAAGTACGCCGGTCTGACGTGGCGTAAACACCAGTCTGGTTCGTTCGAAGCCGAAGAAACCAAACGCATAAAATCCGGCAACCGATTCCTTCGCTATTATCTCGTTGAAGCTGCCAACTCGGTAAAACATCGCGAACCGGAATTCGGTGAGTTCTACCGGAAGAAGTTTAGTGAAGTAACCAAGTACCAACACAAACGTGCCCTCGTCCTAACGGCAAGAAAACTCGTGCGTCTGGTCGATGTGCTGCTACGCAACGGCCAACTTTACACGCCTGGAAGGAAGGTGAATAAGGCCAGGGATTGACGACTCCATTAGCCAAATTCCTTCTGAATTCCCAGTTAAAATCTGGAATTAATTTCGATTTTCAACTGGGTCTAGTTTGCTGATGTCTTTTTTTCGGCTGCGGATGCTTTTCCTAAGGAGAATTTCCAATTCAACACATTTAGGAGCTTGACATCATACCGCTGGACTACTTGTTCTAATGTATGAACAAAAAATTAAATTCTTATACACATCTATGTATAAATGTTGTCTCTCTATGAACATACTAAATAGTAATAGAATGATAGATGGAGGAGTCTAAGATGTCTGAAAAAGAATTCTATAAATGGCTTGGAGGATGTTTACGTGATCTTCGAAAGCTGAAGAATCAAACACAAGAGGAGCTATGTCAGGAATTTCATCTTGCCCGATCTTCAATTGCTAATATTGAAAGAGGTGGGCGTGTAATTAGTGCTTATAATCTATATTTACTTCTAGAAGCGTTGAATTTGCCTCTTGAAACATTGTTTAAAAATACAATTTCAAAATGATAACCCGACCTAAGAAATTACCTCGTGAATGTATAAAACATAAGCACAGTGGGAACACAACCTGAAAAAGGACCAAAGGGTGCGTGATAATATGAAAGTACAAGAACGTAAAGATTTAGAACTAGTCTTAATCCGATTGAATGAGATGCCTCAACCCGTACAAATTTTCATAAAAAATAAGTTAGACAATAACCTTTCTCCCTCTTCTGCTTTAGAGTACGTAAGAGATTTTGGTATATTCTTTAACTGGATATCGCCAAAACTATGGCCACATGTTGAAATAAGTAAGCTGACTTTAGCTTTGTTTAATGATATAAATGCAGATCATGTAAAACAATATATGAATCACTTAACGTATTCCAAGAAATTACAACATTCCTCTATGTGCCGGAAAATTCTATCGTTACGATCCATGTTTGGGTCCCTACATCAAGAATTTGATAACGACGGCAACCCTATTTTAAGACGTAATGTTTTTGCTAGTTTTACCATGAAAAGACCTAAAAACACTAGTGAAGTCGCACATCAATTGCAGGACAAAATTCTACGTGTCAACGAAATCCCTGCATTCGTTAAGTTTGTTCAACAAGACGTGTCAAAACTAAATAATCCTCAAGCACAATGGTTTCATAACCAAAATCGAAACCGGGATGTTAGCATCATCACCTTGTTATTGGAATCTGGAATCTTAGTAAGTGATATTGTCAATCTGGATCTCAATGATATTTGCATCCAAGATGGCTACGTTATGGTGACCAGGCAACAGTCACAAGTAAGAAAGAAACATCGAATCATGTTTGGAGAAAGTGCCAAAACTTTTTTGTATGAGTACTTGAAAGTTAGAATTGGCACTTATGCCCCTAATCCTGATGAGGCGGCCTTATTTTTAGCAAAACCTAACGGAGAATCACATGGTCAACGAATTTCAAAGCGTACTATTCAGGCAATGGTTAAAAAATACGCTTCTAAATTTGGAACTTCAGAGGTTACTGTTCGCCAGCTTACTCATTCTTTTGGTTTTCAGTATGCAGAAACAAATAATATCCGCAATTTGAAACAGCAGCTAGCCCAACGAAATATTGAATCTCTTGAGAAGTACTTTATTTTGTCGAGCTTACATGAATAAATAATAGATCTATTGGGCCTTGTTCGCTTTAAGCAAGGCTTTTTTTCTATATTTAGTTTATCTGTTTTCTAATGCTTTTCTTAAGCTGCTTTAGTTGATTCAATCGATCGTGGTACTCATTCACATCCTTTACGTTTCTCTTTTCTAAGCTTACCCATGTAGCGACACTGACCTCTTGAAACTTTATAGAAATGATCAGAATTGCTTCTTGATAGTCTTTGATATGAACAATTGGAATCTTCCACTCTCCTTGATCTCTAGCTGCGTCAAACCACTTCTTTTTGATCACTTCTCGATTGGTATACATTCTTCCGTTAAACAAAATTCCATTTGCCGTTACCGTAGCAATTTCAATACCTGCTTTGAGTTTGAGTTTTTCATTCATCCTCTCCACCTCCCCTATTATTTATGTCCATTTGAAATGATATATAAACTTATCATTTTTTAAAAATAATCTATATACATTAATGTATCGAGGGTTTCGCATTGTTTAGACTAAATTAGAGGTGTAGCAATGAACGAACCTGTATTAAGATTAGTGGGACAACGTGTCCGGGAATTACGGAAAAAACAAGGATATTCGCAGGAAGAATTAGGAGAAATGGCGGGCTTCCACTTCTCCTATATTGGGGGCGTTGAGCGTGCCGAGAAAAACATAACCTTGTTAAACCTTCAAAAGATTGCAGATGCGCTCCAAGTTAGTGTCCACGAACTTTTTCATTACAGTAAGTATGTTAAAGTTGGAAACAATGACAAGGAAAAGCTATTAAACGAGATCAATGAGAAGCTCTGGCCAATGAAGTCTTCTGATCTCAAAAAGGTTAACCTGCTCTTATCTGAAATTTTTGATAACTAAACTAAAAAGCCGATGTCTTTAGACGTCGGCTTTTTATTACATATTCAATTTAAACTTCCCATCCCTTTTGGCTACGTAGATTTACCCAAGAATACCGGTTAGATTGTTGAATCATTCCCTCCATCATATTACGTTCACTTGTTAATGTCAGGAGAATATACTTTGTCCTTACATCCACTACCTTTAAGTGTTTCTGAACCTCAGTCATCGAATAGTAGCCTTTGGCTGCTAATAACTTTACTTGTTCCATATCAATCTTTCCACATCGCTGTAGTAGTTCTGTTCCTCCCCATTGAAATGCAGCGTTAGTATCGACGCATGGATCAGGTATAACTACACTTAGCTTTCCTTCAGACAGGGATATCGTGATTTGTTTGGTCTTAAGCATCTCCGTTAGAGCAGAAACACGTAAAGCATTCCATTGATCAAACAACCTAGAGTAGATCCATTTTTGTTGTTTCCAATTAGCTAATAACCCGTCTATGCCATAGTTCACCAAGTCATTTCTGTAGCTGATGTGTCCCCCATCACGTTCCTCTTGATTGATCCTCTTTGGAGTGAATTTTAAGTATGGCTTGCTGGCTAAACAGTTCTCCTGAAGTGAGTGTTGTTCCAGCTCATTTAAACTATTCCATTTAATTCGAACAGTCTTAGGGAGCACACCATGACTATCTAGTAGCTCATATAACTGATCATTATTCAAATCGTAATGTTTAGTTGCAATGAATTTGCCGACCACATTCCGCTCAGCCCACTCAAGCCGCTGTAATCCAAGAGAAGCCTGATATTCACTGATTAGTTGTCTTAGAATATTTACTTTAGCTCCAGAGAAAAACATCTCCTCGTAGTGGGGTGATTGAACAAAATGACTTATTTTATCTATGCTCACTATGTGTTTACTCCTTTTTTAAGATAGTGAATGGTATTGACGGTTCAAATTAAATTTATTCATCATCTGAGTAAAGAAAAAACAAAGAAGCTGCCTAACGGCAGCTTTCTAGGGATCTAAGCTTTACGTTTCTTTTTTTTGGAGGAATGTGCTAGACCCCACTACTTAGATCTGTTAGATGCTCTTAGTCTCTAAATAATAAGTCAAAAATGATCTTCTTAACATTATTAAAAAGTTCACTTCGTTAAATTGTGACTTTTCTTTTTAAGAATTCAAAGTATACTGTTGATTAAATTTAATCGATTTAGCAATGTTATCAAAATCTCCATAAATACTTTCGATATTTATTCCTAATAAGTTGAGTTCATTTAAAATTGCCTGATGATTCTGAATCTTAATAATAAAATCCGGTTGTATAGATTGAAAACGTAGCATTCTATGTTTATTATGTTCATCCGTTTTTGACAAATATAATTGGTAAATGAACATTCCCTTTTGATTAATAATTCTATCAAAAAGATCTGGAGGTTGATAAGTGAAGTAAACATTAAGATCCAGTTTAAGGGGCTTATCAATGTTTCTATATTGGAGCTGAAGCAAATTTATTAATAAAGCAAAAAAGACTCTTATACCCAGTTCCTCATTAGAATAATACTCTGCATTATTTAAGTGATATACTTCCCCATGAGTAATATTTTCGTCATAAATCTCATTAGCGAGAAAGTAATAAAGTTCGATAACGTCGTTTTTCCCTTTAAAATCAGTAAGTTTTTTCAGATTGTCATAATCATCCTCTAAGAATTCTTCATCCAGATCTACACTCTCAGTCAGCTCTTCGCCATCGATATCTATATTGTTTAATTCATAGCATTCGATCAGTTTGTTAATATAATTTGGCAAATCATGAGCTTGATTTGCGAACATTTTTCGTAAATTGGAAAACAACTTTAATTGAGCATCTTTAGTTTGAATTAACAATTCAAAAAAATTCTCATTCTGCAGAAGTAATGGAGTAATATCAATCAACTTTTTCTTATTAATAAGGTAGATTTCTGCTTCATTACTAGTAAGTTGGTCTTTTCCGTAACAAGCAAAGAATAGAGCGACCAAAGGAGATGTAGTGAAGTCAACCAAATTTGTAGGTAAGCCGTGATGTTGGCAAAATGCTAAAAAATATTGTTTCTCTTCTTCTGATATTTTTCTAACTACTTTACTATAGAATTGCTTTTTCATTTCCTCAATATCATAATATTTACTTGCCTCTGCGCTACCTGAATATGATCTAAAACCACTAGCTTGAATTCCGTTGTAAGCTTCGTTTTGTCCTCTGAAAATATAATTGTGAAAATCATTAGTTCTTATCAAATCCAAATATATAGAAATATTGGGTATTATGTATTCTTTAATCAAGTTAACACTTCCTCTGTATGATTTTTTGATTGTACAATTATTACTCTATTTTTCCCTTTCATGTTATTTAAATAATCTTCCTAGGGCGCTAATGGAACTGAGATGTATTTACTTATTTTTTTACTAGAAAGAAAGGCCTCCCAGTTTTGGATTGTATATTTCAGGTGTACCTCTAGGGTGATAAATAGCACAAGTTCTCTCTTTGATCTTGTGAGCGCTACATATAGATAATTCATCATTTTATTCTGATCTTTTTTTATACCAAGCAAATACTCTGCAATTTCTGTAGTAACAATGAATAAACACTTTTCTCCTTCTAGTCCTTTTATAGAGTCAATTGAGTTTACCAAAATACCTGGTGAATGGGATTTTTCATTAGCAATCTTCAATGAATCATGTATCTTGGCTTTGTCTTGTGAGTTCAATTTCAAATTTAAAACTTTCTCTATGAGTAATAATATTTCGTTATTGTTGGAATCTTTTAGTCTAGAGAAAATATCTTTTAGCAATTCATACTGAATTAATTTTCTTTCTTTCTCATTATCAGTTGTTCTAGAAATTAGTTTCTCGAGTTCAAAAATCAAATTATGATTGCTAGCTTTATCTTTTTCATGAGTGTTAAATCGATTGTTTTTTTGATATATATAAATCCTATCCCAATTTTGGTTATTAAAGAAATCTTCGCTTGATTCAATCTCTTTTTCGAGCACAAATTTTATTTCCCCTTCTATCTTAGATAGTGGAATTTGCTTTTGTTCAAAAGGAATGTAATGATTCGAGAAATTAACATGTGATAGTGGACTTCTATGATTAGTAGGTTCATAGACAACCGCCTCTTGATGTTGTATGACCAAATTTGAGAAAAAATTACGACCACGTAAATCTTGCTTCGGATCTCCAATTAAGAATATATATAACCCTTTATTATCTAAAAGTTTGACTATCTGAGTCATATGTTCATCCATGTCTTGAGCCTCATCAATATAAACACAATCTAAATATCTTGAAATGGTATTGATGATTTTTTCGCGTTTCTCTTTAATTAACCTATTGTCACCAGTCTTCTTGCACAGAATCCATTTAGCAGTTTCCGTCACTTTCTCTACGTGGATATAATTATTTTGTTTTAGTTCCTTTAATTTCCCAGCAGAGAATGCTCTATTTGTAGGTAAATTTATATATGAAACACTATTAAAATGTCCTTCGAATAGTAAATGATGAAATGGGTAAATGACTTCATGGAGAAGGAAAGCATGGATGGTTTCAATTCGTAATTGTTTCGGGATGATCCCTTTATTCTCAATAATCAATTCTCGAATTTTATTCTTTGCAGAATTAGTGTAAGTAATTACGTAGAGTATCTTTCCATCCTCAACTTTTTCCAACCGGTTCAGAATATGACTAGCCATAGAGGTTGTTTTCCCAGCCCCAGCTCCAGCAACTATTATATTCATTTTTTCTCTCCACTTTTTAAGAATTCAAGAACATTAGCTATGTGCTTAGGTAGCACTATATTGGTAAGCTCATTTTTACCAAAATCCCTACAAAACCTCAACATAGTAGAAGCTTTTGCCGATCTCCAACGTTCTGATAACTCCTCAGGGCTTGTGCACTTCTCCCACCCGTGATTTTGAGTAAAATACTCATTCATTTTCTTAAAATTAGTGCTCGTCTTTACGAACTCTGGTTCTAGAGTATATTCAGTTGTTGTCGTTACATATATGTTTGAATACTCATTATATCTTTCATGATTTATTTGTGCATTTGGTTGGTCATCATAATCCCTAATAATTCCTATTCTACTGGTAGTATACTGGTTTATTTTAAGCCAAATGTCCAACATCTTAGTGAAGCCTTTATGCAAGGCTATAACCTCTATATCGTACAAGGAATTAGCATTAGAACTCAGGTATGCCTTTATAAGCATCTCTTCAGTGGGCCCCTCTACTAAAATGCAATTTCTAGAGAAAAGAAACTTTAGAAAATCTAAGTTAGGCTTTTTGGCTAAATAGTTCAATTCTTGTGAGGTAATTGTGTCCTTTAAAGAAAATGCAGATCCATTTGCTAAAACAACAACGTTTTGTAATTCGAGTTTATTAACAAATTCTGTGCTATGTGTTGAGAGGAACAACTGTAAGTTACTACTCGAATTCAAAATCGAATTAAAAAAACTGGCAAGGAGATGCTCATTACTGACACATAAATGTGCCTCAGGCTCCTCAATTGTTAATATATTTAAAGCACTGTCGGTATGTACTTTTAAAGAATTTATCATCACAAGCAAATAAATTAAGTTACGGTAACCTAATCCTTGAGTGTTCAAATATTCTTCGCCAAAACCGAGTCTTAGATTGTTCAATAATGAACCCATGCTTGGCATATTCGGGAGCAATGTAATTTCTTTGAAAAAGTCTTTTGCGTTCTCTAAGGCAGAATCTTCTTGCCAATTAAAAACTCCCTCTAATTTACTGATGTGCTTGAGATCTGAGAAAAAGTCCTCATAAGATTTTTCTACAGCTACCTTCTGCTCATCACTAAGCTTGTTTTGTAATAAATTCACTAAAGCTCTAGAACCTAACTGGTTATTCTTAATTGAAAAATCGTCTCTCTCCGCAGCGAGGGAGTTATATTTGAAATTAATAAGATCACTAAAGGATACTGGATCTTCTGTGAGAGGTACTTGTATCGTATATTTGTAAAACTCAATGGGTAGGAGGTTCATTTTAATATTATCAATGGATGAGTTCGTCATCAGAATATTAGTAACTAGTTCTAATAGTTTTTGGTGGTCTTGTACAGCATATTTATATTGAATACTGTATTGTGGCACTTCTTCATCCATAGCAGTAATCCATTTATGTATGTAATATTCGTCTGATCCATCAGGAGAAAATGATACATCTACTGTAACTATAGGCACAATCTTAATAAACTCTTCTATGTTTATTTCTTGGTTCGTTATTCGTTCTTTGTTTGTCTTTAAAAAGTTAAAATACATTTCCTTAGCTGAATTATTTATGTCATGCCATCCTAATTTTTTACTTAAATTTCCTACCTCGTCGTTTAAAAATGGAAGTGTGATGGCTTTTAGTAAATTACTTTTTCCACTATTATTTTCACCGATTAGAATCGTAATTCTATTTAAACTGATATCAATACATTTTAAGTTACGGAAATTAAGAACTTTGACTTTTGATAGTTTCATTATGTATTACTCCTTTAAAATAAAATTAGCGAGATACATGCAGTGAGAACATCTTTGCATCAGCCTTCAATTATCGTTTCTTAATTACCTGAATAAATTATAAAGGTTCTATAACAGCAGTATTTCCTAGTTCTCACCTAGTAAGATCTCTCATTTCCCGAGGATTGCATCGTGGAATAAAGCAAACTGCTCATCTCTCTTCAGCAATTCTTCAATTTCTAAATTACTCGCTGCTTGACGACATTGCTCAAGGCGATGCTCTAATCTCCATTTTTTCATCAGACTAACGTCGAGGTCAAGCCATACTTCAATAGAAGGATTAGGGATAGCAGCAATCCACTCGTTAAATTCGAGGCCTTTCTGCAACATTTCTTTTGTCCTAACAGGATCATCATCACCATCGGTCACTATTAAGACCTTAGATTCTGAATAAAAAGTATTCCACAAAGCATTCGCTACACGGGGAATTGTGATCTTGCCCCTTGCAACAGTAATTTTAATTGACCGATTTGAACCCGCTTTACCTAGAATCCTTTCAGACAGTAGGGCAATTATTTCACGGTCAGTATCACCTTCGCATACAATTAATAAATCAGCTGTAGTTGCATCAATTGCTTGCGTAGTCACTACCCCACCTGAGACATGGTCATAATGAAGAAGATCGATCTCTACGAGTTTTTTCTTTTCAGCGGTCACGATCTCACCTTCAGAAGGGAAATAAATAGCTCCTTCCTCAGCAGCCATACGAAGCTTACGTTTGAGAACATTTGTAAATCCAAGACTACGAGCTATAGCAACATCTAAGTCTCTTTGGTCGAGTAAAATAATATTTAGCGTCTTACCTAAAACTAGTGCATCAACGGCGTCTTCTGCATATCCTGACATTGAAATAAATATTCCAATTGTACCTGCCAACTTACCTTCGACCTTGCCTTTGAACTGGTAGAGGGTTGAAGCTGGTAGTGGCTCTGCATGCCACTTGGCTTCCAGTAGATATATACGTCCGTCAAGATAAATAGAGCCATCAATTTGCTCACCCAAAGGTCTGTATCCTGTGCGCGGTTCAAGTTGTTCAAAATTAAAAAGCTTATACAGTAATCGCTCGAATGCAAATCCTCTGCGCCTTTTATCAACTCCTGTTGCGTTGGAAGCTAGGCCAATAAGTTCTTCGTATTCTTCTCTTATGGAAATCAACTCTGTCTCCATTTTATCCCCCTCAAGTCGTAGTCTAACAAATTTCTCTACAAATCTATTTTATCATGATTCAGCAAAAGGAATATTGAACTTCAAGTTCACCTTGAAAATTCACGCCAACAGGAGCATTCTATGTTGAAGAGTAATTTGAAGATTAAAATAATATTTTGTTATGTAGTGTTCACGGTTGTAGAGATAGAGACTATGTCGATATATTAGCAAGAAATTCAAATAAACTACGCCTAACTTGAGTTATGTGCAGTAAATTGCGCAATCAGCGCAACAACAATCCTAAAAATAATTGAAAATAATGGGATCAAAAGTTCTTGTCCTTATCGGTAATCGGTACAAGTTCTTACCCTTGGCTCGGGACACGAACTTGTACCGATAACATAAAAAAGCCGCTAAAATAGCGACTCCATTAGGAATATCTTCTAGTTTAGGTTTCATCTTACATATTGGACATAGTACGAAATATCATTAATTAAAAGATTATGAAACCTTCTGATCGAAGCAAGCAGTGATCCTAAGATATCTATATCGAAACCTGTGTTGAGTGCAACTTGCCATAGTTTATAATGCTTGCCTATGGGTTGCTCCAGACGATGAACTTCTTCTTACCCCATCCACGTTTTCAGATATGATATTCCGTATATTCAGCTTTTTCATAACTTCTTTCAAGGGTACCTCGCCAATCTCATTTCTATGGCTTTCATCTTTAGTTCGACGGGATAACTCACTCCAGTTTCCAGGGAAACACCAACTTGAATTTACACATTTTTCTATAAGGAAAAAAATCGTTTATTTACTTTGAGGAATGACGGCGCACCATAGTTTTTTTCGCTATGCACAACGGTTACTTCGCGATAGGGACCACCATCTGCCGATGTAGCCATACGTTTAACTCTCGGGAGGTCACCCACACGATTCTTTTTAATAACGAGAACTTCAAGTCATGAGGTTACAAGCTTTCACTTAGATATATATTAGGCACAGTCGATTATCAGAATTATTCCCATAACGATCGGTGTGATCATAGAGACGAGAATCGTATGTGTCTCTAAAATAGGGACAGTTAGCTTGGCATTAGGATAAATAATCTGTTGCAGTCGATAATTTATAGCTACATGAGCTAAATGAACACCTTTAAGCATCGGTTCCCTTTTATGTTCCTTAATCAGACTCAATAAAACGTTTCCTATCTGTCTTGTACTTTTCATTTTATTTATTACAAATTGATCTGCTTTTAATTCCATTTCAACTTCATAGTAGCTAGCTAATTTTTTTATTACCGGCAAAAAAATATAACATTCAGATAATATTTTTAAAATAACCGTGTAAAAGGGATGACGTTTTGTACAATGATAATATTCATGGTAAATAATTGCCCTAATTTCCTCATCATTAAATTGATCTAATAGACTCGTTGAAAGGATAATGTCTGATTTAAAGAATCCAGCTGACATTGCTATTTTGTTTGGATGTGATACCACTTTTATTTTTATTTTTAGGGAGTTGTATTTTTCTGAATACCCATTAGATAACTCTAACTTCTCCATCTGGAAAAGGAGTTTCTTCATATTCATATAACGTAAATATTGATTAAATACTTGATACCCAAAGGTTATAACTGAAAAGGCAATAAAAGCATTGATAATCATTTCGGTAGTTACATGATTCACAAACATATCCGTAATAGTAGCCTGAAGCAATAAAATTATATTATCGTTACTTGGTACATCTTGAAGCTGATGATATATAACATAGCCCATCTGAAAAATAACCAAACTGCATATAACTATCGCCACGAACAAAGCCCGCTTTGGGTCAATTAGTATCTTCGAATAACTATTCATTTTTTAATTCCTTCAATTTGTTTTCTAGTTGTTGAATCAGCTCAGGGTCGGCTTTGTCCAAACTTTCAATTAAATTACGAACCATATATGAACCAAAGTCAGCAATCAGTCCATCAGTGACTGCTTGGGTTTGCGCCTGAATAAATTCTTCTTTAGTTGTAGGTGCTGAGAAAAAAGTTAATCTCGTTCTTCCCCGGCCACTTGATTCTTTTATTAAATAATCTTTATCAGTCAGTCTTGTCATTACCGTCATGACTGCGTTCAATGAGATGGGGGATTCTGCATTTATTAACTCATGGACTTGTTTAATTGTCATCTTGCTATTGTTCCACAAAATCTCCATAATTTTGGCTTCTAAAGAACCAAAAAATTTATTGATACCTTCTTCATCTAGATGGAATCTCTTTACTCGCATATTTTAGCTACCTCTTCCAGAAAAGTTTCGTTCTTATTTACTATTTCTGTTTCCAACTACAAACTATAGTTTAAACTAATTAAAGTTCAATGCCAATTTAACTAAGCAATCACAATCAAATCTTCAGATTAATATGACCCAATCTATGTTAAAAAGTGCGTTGCAAGAGGTTCAACCTCTTGCAACGCACTTTTTAACTATCCTACTATCCGAAATATTCCTACCTGTAATCCTTGTTATCATTAGTACGAATAATAATCATTGCAAAGACCTTTTGAACTAATGCTCTATAAATAGCTTAATGGGTTCTGTGGAGTTCCATTCACACGGACTTCAAAGTGCAGATGTGGACCTGTTGAATTCCCTGTTGAACCTACTTCTGCGATTTTTTTACCTCGGGATACTGATTCACCTTCTTTTACTTGAATACCGTTCTCCCTAATGTGAGGATATAGAGTCCATAAACCATCCCCATGATCGACGATAACTGTATTGCCATATCCGCCATACCATTCTGCCATAATGACAACCCCATCTTCTGCAGCATATATACTCGTACCCTGAGGAGCAGCAAAATCAGTCCCATTATGCATTTTTCCTAACTCACCTGTTATGGGGTGGACACGTGGTCCAAAGTTTGATGAAATGGTTGCACCTTGAATTGGCATCCCTAACACTCCGCTTCCATTGGAAGAACTGCTGGAGCTTGATTTAGTGCTAGAGCTAGAAACCTTCTGTAGTTTTTCTCTTCTTTCAGCCTCTTCTGCAGCTGCTTTAGCTTTTGCAGCTCTTGCAGCCTGCTCTTCTTTCAGCGTATTTTTTTCTTGAACCAGTGCCGACCGCTTTAACGCAATTTCAACTAGCATTTGATCTTGCCTATCACTGAGCTCACTTTGTGTTTCAATCTCTTTCTCGTATCCAAGAATAAGCTTCTGCTTCTCTTGCTCCTTACTAGCGAGCTCTGTCTTGTGGGCTTTCTTCTCTACATATAGCCGCTTATGTTCCGCATACTGCCTATCAAGCTGTTGCTTCTTCTCTACAACAAGCTGCTTATCTTTCTTATGCTCAACTAATAGATTCTGGTCTTGGTCCACAATCATT
The DNA here is from genome assembly GCF_052244825.1 of Paenibacillus sp. 1A_MP2. NCBI lineage: Bacteria > Bacillati > Bacillota > Bacilli > Caryophanales > Paenibacillaceae > Paenibacillus > Paenibacillus sp. 1A_MP2. The sequence continues at coordinate 99,295 of NZ_JBQQCS010000005.1, forward strand.
TTCAGAGAATCCATACGCTGAAGGAAGTCAATAAAACTAGTAGATGATAACAGCACATCCAAATAGGAAATTGTACCATCGGTGTACATCAAACGCACTCGGGATGCTAGTACGTCCTCACGAGCATCAATTCTTTCTTCTGCAGCTTCCAACTCTTTTTTTGTAAAGCGTAAATTTTCTTCCGTTGTTTCAATATTGTAAGAGACAGTTGCAAGCTCGTTACTTACATTTTCTATTTGCTTCATGATGCTCTTCAAATATGTCTCTTGCTTTTGCTTATAGTAAACGGCTTCCTTCTTCTTCTTTTCAGCTTTTTCCTGTTCCGATATTGCCGAATTAGACTGTTGTTTGAGCTTTTCCAACTCATTATCAATATCACTAATGCCTGATGCTGCATGACTATAAGCAGGACTAAGAATTGTGATTGTAATCAAACTTATTGCAAGTGCAGTTGCTGTCTTTTTCAACTTAATTCCCATCCTTGTACATATTTTAGATTTGAATTATTTCTTTCATTGAGTTTAATGGCCTTATGATTGATAGAACGCTGCTTGTCCTACATCGCCACAAAGTTACTAAAAACTCTAAAATTATCAATAATTGCATTCGAGACATGGCGAAATTATTAAAATTTTGTTACCCTACATAATGTAGTTTATTTATCACTACCTTGTCAACTTTTGCGACGACATATAAACAGAAATTATTATCTTATCTGACAGCAGAGAAGATCAATTAAAAGAGCGTTAACTTATTTAGAATTCTCTATGTAAGTGTAGGTTCACAGTCGATCTAATTGTTAGTAACATAATGCAAATCGCTTGCTAAAGTCCTGTACACAAAGTAAACAACCTTAGTCTAGTCAATCACCATGATCTAAGGATGATTTGATTGTAAACAAAACATGAACCTTTTAAAGATTAGTGTTTGTGATATGACAAAAGAAAAGAGCAACTAAGCTGCTAAAATAAACACTTTAACGGCGTGATCTTCCCAAAGAATTCTCCCATAAAAAAACACCTTAAGAAAAGACAAGTTGTAACCCTCGCCTGTTTACTTAAGGTGTTCTGTCGAAGCCTAATTATGCTTATGAACTTTTCAGTATTCGTACTGCATTTAATACAGCCAACAAAGTGACACCAACGTCTGAGAATACCGCTTCCCACATCGTTGCAATACCAAATGCACCAAGGAGCAAGAAAACCACCTTCACTCCGAGAGCAAAAATAATGTTCTGCCACACTATTCTTCTTGTCCTTTTTGCTATCCTAATAGCCGTTGTAATCTTTGACGGCTCATCAGTCATAATGACTATATCTGCTGCCTCAATAGCAGCATCAGATCCAAGTCCGCCCATAGCAATTCCTACATCTGCCCTCGCCAATACCGGCGTATCATTAATTCCATCACCAACAAACGCGATTTTCTCTTTTGACGCTTTTTCTTGATCTAATTTTTCAATTTCTTCTACTTTGTTTTGTGGGAGCAACTCTGCATGCACTTGGTCTACTCCAAGCTGGCGTCCAACCGCTTCTCCCACTATTTTTGAATCACCAGTGAGCATGACTGTTTTTTTAATTCCAAGCTTTTTCAATGATTGAATGGCTTCTAAGGAATCTTCTTTCACCTCATCAGAAATGACGATATACCCTGCATATTCATTATCAATGCTCAAGTGCACTATTGTACCTAAGTCAGCTGGTTGATCATAACGAATTTGTTCCTTAACCATTAGTTTTGCATTACCAGCAAGTACTTCTTTTCCATCGACCTTAACCTTAATACCATGTCCTGAAATCTCATTATACTCCACTAACTCGTTCTCATTTATACTTTCACCATAAGCAGCTCTAATGGATTCGGCGATGGGATGAGTTGAGTGAGCTTCTGCATAAGCTGCATATTTCAAGAGTTGCTCTTTAGAAATATGCCCTCCAGTTTGAATGCTTGTAACCGTAAATGCTCCCTTAGTTAGGGTTCCCGTCTTATCAAAGACGACATATTTCACATCATTTAGGGCTTCCAAGTAGTTACTCCCTTTAACCAACACTCCATTCTTTGATGCTGCACCGATTCCTCCAAAGAAGCCAAGTGGAATGGAGACCACCAATGCGCAAGGGCAAGAGATAACTAAAAATATAAGTGCACGGTAAATCCATTCTGAGAAAGTAGCTCCACTTACAATGAGAGGAGGTACCACAGCAAGCAGTACAGCAATGATCACTACTACTGGTGTATAATAGCGAGCAAACTTTGTGATGAAGTTCTCTGTTGGTGCTTTCTTGCTGCTGGCATTCTGAACCAAATCTAATATTTTGGATACAGTTGATTCAGCAAACTCCTTCGCTACTTCTATCGTTAACACACCATTTTTGTTTATAAAGCCACTGAGCACATCATGACCTGGCTCCACTTCTCTTGGAACAGATTCTCCAGTTAGAGCAGAAGTATCCATAGCAGATACACCTTCAATGACTTTGCCATCTAACGGAACCCTTTCACCAGGCTTTACTAAAATGATGTCTCCGATCTTCACTTCTTCAGGAGATACACGTTCTATTTCGTCACCTATTTTTAAGTTTGCGTAGTCTGGACGGATATCCAGGAGTGAACTGATCGATTTTCGAGAACGATTTACAGCAATGCTTTGGAACATCTCTCCTACTTGATAAAACAACATGACGGCTACACCTTCGGGATATTCTTGTATCGCAAAAGCTCCCACCGTTGCAATGGCCATCAAAAAGTTTTCATCAAAAACTTGACCCCTGACAAGATTTTTGATTGCTCTGAATACAATGTCGCCACCAATTATGATATAAGCTAATGCGAACAGTGAGAACTCTATATAGCCAGAAAAAGAAGAGAACCACGCACCAGCAGCAATAAGAGTACCAATAATTAACCGGGTTAACATACGTTTGGTGTTCTCATTTCCATGGTCGTGGGCATGATCGTGAGCATCTTCATGACTATGATGTTCTTCTGTACCTTTGGAGCCACTTCTTGATGAAGATTCACCTTTTTCAATTACACGTATATGAGGCTCTAATGTCTTCACCTTTTCTTTGGCTTTTGATACAATACTTTCTGCTCTTCCCTCATCAGTCTCTAAAGTTAAAGTTTTAGTTACGAAATTTACAGAACAAGTACTAACTCCATCAATTTTCTTAACGCCGTTCTCAATCTTCATAGCACAGTTCGCGCAGTCTAAACCATCTAATATTAAGTCTTTTCTGACCTTCTGTTGCTGTGCTTCCATATAACGCTCACTCCTCTCCAGAGATAAATTCAATTTCGATATATGAACAAATGCTCATACGTTTGTATATAAACTCATTATACGCAAATGAAAATTTAATTGTCAATAAATCGTATGAGATCAAAATAAAAAAGCACCTGCCATAAGCAGATACCTTTAATGTTTAATTTTCATGCATAGTATGCTGAAGAGTTTGTGTGAATATTTGTTCAATATGAGTATCATCTAATGAATAAAAAACAGTCTTTCCCTCTTTTCGGCGCTTAACGATTCTCATATTTCTTAAATAACGCAGCTGGTGAGAAATCGCGGACTGTCCCATTTCAAGAAGAACAGTAAGATCATGAACACATAGTTCTCTCTGTAATAAAGCATGTATTATTTTAACTCGAGTAGGATCACTAAATGCCTTAAACCAGTCTGCCACTTGAACTGCCACATGTTCTTCAATCATTTGAGTCTTAGCTTGTTTATAATCATCCTGAGAGCCAAGACATGTAGTATCACAATCTTCGATAAGGGTGGCTTTCTGGTCATCTTATAAATCACCTTCCTATTCACCATTACTACTTATTTTATAGTAAAGGTCAAAAAAACGAAAGGATTACGATTAAGATATGTTACATAGATGAATATAGTTAACTCTGCTCAATTCATCTGAGTAACATATTGACCCCATCCAACCATTGTATTCTCAAAAGGTCTGCCATGGTAAACCAACGAAATAAAGCCCCTCGGCTACAGATACCCCCTCCGAGTGCTCAATCTCCCCTTCTTTAAACGCCTCAATAATATCTATCCATTAATCAACACGTTAAAACCAGTAGCAAAAAAAATCACGATTTAGAGGATAATGGGTTCACCAAGCGACAGGTTGTACCATTTGAAGTCTCTATAATGGAAGGACAGATCAACTTCAATTGTTTATTTGTTAGACAGTACAGCCTTAATTACTCTAATGACTTCATTTTGTATACTGACATTGCTAATTATTTTCGCAGGTCTTATTGTGAGCAGATACTTATATTTTTGGATTCCCTATATTCTAGATTGGCTTTAGCTTTGTGGAATTTAGTGTCGTGCGACGAATTCGCATCGTCCGCAACATGATCTAAACCTTCCCATAAAAAGCGGGGTCATGAAGTCTTTTCAAGGACTTTAATTATATCTTTGACAGATGCTTTATTCTTCAGCTATATTTTTTCTAGTCGATTGTGGGGTAAATGCAGCAAAAAAAGAACTACATATTGTAGTTCTTTACACATGACTTTATATTTAGATCGGATCACCTGTCGATCAATCCAGTTCTAACGCTGTTACTAATGCATTTCTTTTGTCATCTTGTTGGAGTTATTTTGTGAAACGACTCTTCTTGCCGTCACATACCGCTCTTTATAATACTTTTCACTTAGCCGGCTAATTGTAACTCCCCTACTACTTGAGGAATGAGCAAAAGAATTGTCTCCGATGTAAATACCAGCATGTGAAATTCCTCGCCCGCTCGTATTAAAGAATACAAGGTCACCTGTTCTCAGGTCTTCCATCTCAACCTTAATCCCCGATTTCGCTTGCATTTGTGAAGTGCGCGGCAAATCAATGTTGTACTTGTTCATAATATATAAAATAAAGCCAGAACAGTCAAATCCTGAAGTGCTTGTCCCCCAGACGGTATGGAGTGCCTATCACTTCATTTACTTCTGTCTCAATACGTACCTCGTTTGCCGACACAGACTCTATGTTAGAGAACATAAATATAGCACCAAGGGCAATCATAAATACTCTTTTCAAAAGTTTACTCCTCCTTTGAAGGTGAATATCTGTTATTGAATGTCAAAAAAGATTAAAAATTTGTAACCCTACACACTGTAGTATATTGTTGTATGGCTCGTCTACTTTTTCTCCATTCTTTTAATTCTTGTTGGTCATAGGATTAATCGCTTCAATGCGTGGGTATGACTCTCTGACATCACGCTCTGACTCGGTGAACCTCTCACCGTAGAACTGTTGTACCAGGAAATTTAAGTTAAAAAGGTAATCATCCTGGATAAGAATAGTCATCTGTCTCAGCATTTTTTTGCAATCTCTCGGACTAAATTAGGATACGGAATGTATGAAGCCAACAAATGACACTAGACTAAATAATACACCAAAGGCCACAGCTGCATATACATTCTTATTTTGTTTTAAAACGACGTACATGGCGATAATTGTACCCAAGGCCAATAGATACATAAATACTGTAAAGGTTTGAACATGAAACTGAACAGGGTACAAGATGGGACCTCCCTGGTTAAACCAATTGTACAAACCTGAAGCAGATAGTTTCATGGTTTCGGGGTTCAGTTCATGTGGTGCTGGTTGTTGATTCAAAAAACCGGTGATGATATAAATGACCAAAATTAAAATACCTTCTGCCATTAGCCATGTTTTAGGATTGAAATGGGCATTATTTTTAATTCTGCGTTTCATTATAAACCCGTTGAAAAAGGCCATTATTAAGAGTGGAACAATTAATAGATGTTTCATAAGTAATGCTTGCCCGTACGAAGTAACCCATGAGTTAACATAGTCTGGATCCGTTCTGAAATTTAGAAAGAGGCCAGAAAGAAGAATCATGATCATCACTACTACCGCAAATGGATGATACCAAGAAAGAAATGCTTTCCAGTTATCGGCGCTATTCGGCATGTATCTACCAGCGACCATCAAAATCCCCGCCCAAATCGTTACAGAGAACAAATGAATGAAATGATTCCAAAAACCGACCATCCCAAAATAGGAAGAAGAATGGCTTGACCAGGATAAAGTAGCTATAAGCCCAATCGCTATCAGTAATAGTGCCACTGTGTGAACACGACTCATTTGTCTTTTCGTGAAAATCATCATCATGAACAAGATTGAGAATATCAATGTCCACATATATGCTTTTCCTTCTGCAAATGAAAGCATAACACTTCTAAATATGATGAACCAGTTTGTGTCATTTGCGAAAAAAACAATAATCCGAAGAACCGGAAAAAATGAGAATATAATGATCCCTGTAACGACCCAAACCATTTTCATTTTAGGCACCTGAATATTAGGATGGATTCGTGGAAGGATTATCGTACCCAATAATAATGCTAAAAAAATGTAAAGAAATGGCTCTCCTAACCAATACCAGTTCATGATTTTCTCCTTCTTACAAATCGTCTGGAAAGATCAATAATTATCAAAATCACAGCTAATCCAATAGCAAAATACCACAAAGCATTAGAGTTGGATGAATTCTGAGTTAACTCTTCACCTTCAGATGGTGCAGTCGATGTAAACTCAGGAGTAGTTTGCGGATTATTTGGGGTCATGTCATTCGTTGCTATTTCATCACTCACAGGAGGCTGAATAGGAAGATTCACTTGAAATGGGTAGTCTCCTTCAATAGGATGACCATCCTTACCAACAATCTTCCACTTAATCGTGTAGTTCCCGTTTTCAAGACTGCTTCCTGTACTGATGTGCCTGATCATGGTATTATCCTTAATTTCAGTAGAATCCAATGGGACTTCTTTTTCTCGTTCATCCAACAATTTAAACGAACTTAACACCTCAATCTTTGTGTTGAATTGAAGTGTGATCACATCTAGATTCGTTGTGACCACCTCGCCGACTTTTGGGGAAGAAGATTCCAGCTTGGTATGTGCATATGAGTTAGATGGAAACAAAAAAAGAAAACTAAAAGATATAATCAGAGCCAATAGTATTGTTGATTTACGGATGTTCATGAAGAATGAGCCCACCTTCCTAGGGATAAAATAAGTCATTTAATTTACTGTAGAGTCATACTGTCTTGAAAAGTGGAATCCACCAGCGGCATAAAAGTGCCCCAATAATGTGTAGTCATTGCTTGATAACAATTTCGTTTCTGTCGAGTATATCCCTTCACCTTCATAGGCAGCTTGGAGCCATACGGAACCATTAGTCTCAGCGCTCCATATCTCAAACATAACCCATGAACCATCACTAATGATCGACTCATCGAGAATTACTTCAATACGGGATTCATCCTCAGATTCTTGTTCAACCTTGATCTGCATATCCGAAACACCCCCTGTTCCAGCCATTGGTGTACTACACCCTGACAGAATCAGGATTATAGTAAGTAGAGACATGTATACTGTATATCTACGCATTCACTACCCTCCTTTTATTTAAGTATCGCGCCAGCCACAGTCATTCATACCTGACGAATCTTCTTGTTTAGACTATCATATGAACATGTATTCATTCAACGAGGTGAATTCGACAAAATTCCAAACAAAGTATCAACTTTATCTTTTGAACTGGAAAATTAATATTTAATAATTCTATTGAAAAGTTCTTTCATATATTCACTTGTAGATTGTTATTTGTTCATCTATGGTATCCAATGATTGAGGAAGAAACTAGAAATAAAACGAGGTTTGTTCCTTCATTAGGAACAAACCTCGCTAGTATATTAATTTGCCCTTACAAATCCAAGGTAATCAATGACTATGATGAGCATGTGCATCAGGCTGATCTGCTTTGACAACGCATAAGACAGAAGAATCATGCAAATGTTTTTCTGATTCAACTTGTAGAGTCACGTGTTTAATCCCTTTATGTTCAAGCATATGTTCAACCTTCTGTAGGAGTACTTCAGTTTCATATACATTCTGATTTCCTTCTACGACGACGTGGCCCGTCAGGACATTAAAGCTACTGGTGATCGACCACACGTGTACGTCATGCACTCCTTTAACACCGTCAACTTGTTCTAGCCGGTGTTCCTTCCATTAATACATTTAATGCTGACTTCGTCACATAGTATCCACTACGTAGAACCAAAGCTGCAACAATAACGCTTGCAAGAGGGTCTGCCCAGCTCCAGTTAAAGAACATCATGAGCAGGGCCGCCGCTATTGCGCCGATGGAACCTAACATGTCACTGATAACGTGAAGGTAGGCACCACGCATATTTAAATTGTTTTCGGTATCGCTTTTGCGCATCATCACCCAAGCAACTAAGATGTTAACTAGCAAACCAATTACGCTGATGATTAGCATTCCTAATGTAGCAACTTCTGGCGGACTGATGAATCGGTTGATAGCCTCGAAGAAAATATACAGAGAAACCACAATTAGAGTGATGCCATTCAATGCAGCTGCTAAAATCTCAAAACGACGGTAACCATATGTTTTCCCGGTATTTACTTTTTTTTCACTAAAGGTAAATGCAAGCAGTGCTACACCAAGTGCAATAGAATCGGACAACATATGCCCTGCATCCGATAGTAGGGCTAAGCTGTTCGTAATAAATCCACCAAATGCCTCCACAAGCATATAACCTGTTATGACAATAATGAGACTAAAAGTACTTTTCTGTTAGCTGATTGTCCATGACTGTGTGTATGATCATGACTTTCATTATAACTGGACATTTGCTCTCTCCTTATATGCGGCAATCACTCATACAATTATGGGTTTTTTTTATTGTATGGATGGTTCTAATGTCCACCATATGAATGAAAGTTATGCAAATGATATTTAAAGATAAATCAAACATCTCTTTGTTCCATAAATCTAAGATTTTGTTGTTTTCGTAATAAATTGACTAGCAAATTTAACCTTGAATTAAAAAATAATCAGTTAACAATAATATGTCTTGACTCCCATTTGAAAGGATGATTTTTATGCAAGAAATTTCCATCCCTGAGCATTACGAAGTGAGACTTCACAATGGCCATTTTGACTTAGCGCAACATGAAGAAGCGCATACTGGTTATTATGAAGGAAAAATGGAAACTCTCTCAGGTGAACCACCACAAGGACATATCCCACACGGATACCATTGGATCTCAATACCTGGACATTATGATCGACACGGTGATCATGATCATTATGAGGCACCTCACTGGGCTCTTCATGAGCATCATTAATACTGATCCGCTGAATTAAGTGTGTAGGGTAGGGTGTTGTTTTGAACAATGCCCTACCCTTTCTAGGTTAATCCAGACATTATTCAAAAAATGAGCACTCGTGTACGTGACAAGCACTCTTCTTTACTTTTAATATACATATTCCTAGATTTTTATTTACATTTAAACGATAACCTTCATATTGGTAGATAGATGAATAAAAGCACATGCGTTCATATTTGAAACAATAGGAGGAATAAAAGTGAAATTATCAAAAAAAATATTCCCTGCTGGTATTATCCCCTCATGGTAGACAGTGAAAAAAGAGGACATGTTACAATGAACTCAAACACTGGATACCGGAGGGGATTTTTGTTATGTCAGCGAAGAAAGGCCATACCTTTAATCGATAAAGCGAAGAAACGAAGAAAGAAGCCGTTCGTCTGCGAGTGGAAGAAGGTTGGGCGTACAGTCGGATCATGACAAAGTTTGGGATTGAGAGTGAGAGCCAGATTATCACATGGGTTCGTTTCGTAAAAGCCAAAATGGAGAAAGTTTCGAGGATTACCATGGACGTTGGACGAAGAAGCATTTTAGTAGTGCAGAAGAAGAAAATGCTTTTCTGAAAGCACAGGTAGAATATCTAAAAAAGCTCAATCCAAATTTGCACGGAGAGGAAAGTTGGATTTCGAAGTCCGGTACCAGTCCGTTCGAGAAATAAGCACGAGGGCACCTGTGGTTTTGCTGTGTAAATTGGCTGGAATTTCGCGAGCAGGTTACTACAAATGGAAAAAAAATGCTGCCCTTAGAGAGAAACGAGCAGATCGGGATGCAGATCTAAAGGCACATATTTTAGGCATTCATCGCCTTCATCCTTATTTCGGCTACAAAGGCATGCGAACCGCGTTAGGCAAAGAAGGCCTTGTAGTGAATCACAAAAAGGTACGCCGCTTAATGAGAGAACATCAGATTCGTTCCGTGATTCGAAAGAAACGCCAATTTGCTGGCCGGAAACCGTCCGTTCTGTTCCGTAATGTCCTAAATCGGGAATTCTCAGCGACAGCTCCTGTGCAGAAGCTCGTGACGGATATTACATATGTCCGGATTGGGCATGATTTTGCTTATCTCTCCGTGGTGATGGATCTGTACAACAATGAAATTGTAGCGTGGGAACTATCTGAGCGAAATGACTTAAAACTCGTTACGGACTCAGTGAAGAAACTGAAATGTGGACCTTCTTTGCTCCACTCGGACCAAGGGTTTCAGTATACAACACAAACCTATGCCAAGTTACTGGAAGAGAAGAAGCTTACAGGAAGTCATTCCCGGCGTGGAAACTGCTATGACAATGCTTATATTGAGTCGTTTTTCTCCCACTTAAAGACGGAGAAGTTGTATTTGGAGAGACCTCAGAATCCGGAGCAAGCAAGGAGCCAAATTACGGAGTATATTTCGTTTTACAACATGGAACGTTTCCAAAACAAACTGGGCGACCTCTCCCCGATTGAGTTTGTGAAAAAGTCGCCGCTTGATAAAATCTCTTTTTTATTGTCTACTTGACGGGGCTATGACCACTGTTATGCTTCATTTCATTGAACTAACCTTCCCGTTAGTTGAACAAAGACCACCGTTCATGTTGATCGGCGGCCTCCTATGGTTTAAAGAACTGTTGAATATTCATTAGATAGATATCTAATCAAAATAACTCATCGTGTTCGCACCTTAACATTCGAAGTGTTCTTCTATTATAATGGTTGGTTAGCTATAAATATGATGAATTGCAATTCGTAAGATTTGAGCAAGATTCTAATGATTTAGCTCATTTGTTCTAGTTATGGCTACGTCTTATCTGTACTGCAGACCATATAGCCGTATCCCCATACGGTCCGAATGAACTCGTCTCCTTTAGGAGAATGAAAAAATAGCTTCTCCCGTAATTGCTTGATGTGGGTATCTACCGTACGTTGATCATAAATCTTTTGATGGGACGACGTCCATACTTCTTTAAGCAATTCCTCCCTTGAAAAGGCGGTCTCTTGATGCGTGACCAGAAAATAGAGCAGATCGTATTCTTTTGGCGTTAAATGAACTTCGCTCTTATGCACCAGAACACGTCGAGCGGAAGGCTGAATAATAAGGTCTGAAATCAGAATTTCGCTGTCTGAAGGATTGTTGAATTCAAAAAAGGACGTTCCCTCCATCCGAGCCAGAATGCTTTGGATTCGCAGTACGACTTCTCTTGGGCTAAATGGTTTGACCACGTAATCATCAGCTCCTGCTCTAAAGCCTTCGAGTCGATCCCTTTCTTCCGAACGCCCGGATAACATGACAATTGGAAGGCCCTGATGGTAGTATTTTATATATTCGCAAATTTCAATGCCGCTCATGTCAGGAAGCAACCAATCCAACACCATGAGATTATAATTTCCACCATTGATATAACAATTCCGAATGGCTTCTCCCCCACTATCGGCCTCTTCTACGATGAAGTTCTCTTTCTCCAAATACTTCTTCAGCAATGCACGAATTCGGCTCTCGTCGTCTACCAACAAAATTCGTTTATGAACATGGATCATGTCTCTGCACCTCCTCCAACCATTTGCCGTTCGATCTGCTTCATTTCATAGAAATAGCCTTGTTGCATCATTAATTCTGCATACGATCCCGTTTCTACAATTCTGCCTTGCTCCATGACGACGATCCGGTCCATTTGTTCCAATCCGGTAAGCCGATGACAGATCAGCAATAGCGTATCTCCGGCTGCTTGTTCGTATAGATGTGTCATCACCCTTTGTTCTGTCACGTAATCCAGGGAGGAGGTCGGTTCATCCAATAGCCATACTCTTCCCTGACGGAGTAAAGCCCGAGCCAGAGCGATACGCTGCTTCTCGCCCTCGGATAAATTCTCCCCTTTTTCGAGCACTAGATCCGTTAAAGAAATCCTGGACAATTGAACTTTGGCAAGTACGTCCAACAAATGCTTGTCGGTATGATCTCCACGACTGAGGAGCAGATTGTCACGAATCGTTCCCCGAAAGAAATGATTTTGTTGTAATACAACATTCGCCATTTCCCAAAGGCTCGTCTCATTCAGTTCATCCATCGAAACGTCGTTCAATCGAATATCTCCAGCCATTGGTGTACGAAGTTTCAGAATCAAATCGATTAGCGTTGATTTTCCCGACCCACTCGGCCCAACAATCGCTGTTTTGGAACCTGCAGGAAAGTGCAATGAGATTTCTTTGAGCGCTGGCCTCCATTCCCCCTCATATTGAAATGTAACTCCAGATAGTTCGATCGAGGCGGGATGATCCGTGGACACTTTTCCGATCGGTTGTTGTGATGACAGCGTGGCGGAGGCAACTACCGTTTCCGTTAAACGTTTGGCCGCATGCTCGCTATCCTGCTTATACACAGGTAATGTTGCCATGGCCGCCGCTTCTTCAAATACCGTTAATGAGGCCATCACCAGCATGGCCAAAAATACGCCAGCAAGCGCTCCATCCATGATTAAATAGCCGCCAAGCGCCAGCACTCCCCATGAAATCAGAAACGTAACAAAGGCATGTATCGATTGACCACGCAACAAGTTCCCTGCTGCACGTTGCTGCTCAGCTGCTAATGCTGCGGAGATGTGCTGGAGCTTCTGTTCGCCCTGTGCCATCTGTCCGTATACTTTCAAGTCCCGGAATCCGTACAACACCTCCGTAACTTCTGTTGACAGTTGTGCCCGCTGTTTACGGACGCGCCCCTGTGTTTTTCGCTGTCCTAACAAAACGATTCCAGGCACAATCAGTGCCGTTGCCAGCATTCCAAGTACGAACAAACACGCAATCCAGATTGAAAATGAAGCAGTGAACAGCATCGTAGCCAGAAAGACCATGACCACAATCACTGGCGGATAAGCTACCCGCAAAAAGTAATTTTGCAAACTTTCAACATCGCCGACGATTCGAGCTAGCAGATCCCCGCTTCGCTTTTTATTCAGCACACCAGGTGCTAGTGGGATCAATTTGGCAAAAAAGGATGTACGCAAACGGCTGAGCATGGAGAACGTCGCACGATGGGAATATAAGCGTTCTGCGTAACGACTCGCCGCTCGAAGGAAACCAAGGAGTTTGACCAACGAAGTAAGCACAATTAATGTATAAAGCGGCGGCGCAAAAACGGTTTGTGAAATCATGTATCCACTTGCGGAAAAAAGAGCCACACCAGCGATGCCGGCAATTAATCCTCCCAATATGGAAAGAAGAATGTCTTTTCGCTCCCCAAGCATCGCTTTTGATAAAATAGTCAGTTCGCTCACGCGAATCCCCCTTTCGTTGAAGATCGACCATTTCGGCATACTGCGGCAAGCGTTCCAGCAGTTCAGCGTGTGATCCGGAATCGACCAACACTCCTTGCTGCATAAATAAAATGTTGTCAGCTTGTTGAATCGTATATAATCGGTGAGCCACCGTAATCATCGTCGCTGTTTTTGCCAAAGTAGCGATGGAGCGTTGCAACACACGCTCGGTTTGTAAATCAAGTCCAACTGTAGGTTCGTCAAACAATATAATGGCAGATCGCTTCAGAAAAGCCCTTGCCAGAGCAAGCCTTTGCTTCTCCCCGCCAGAGAGCCCCTGCCGCCTTCGCCCACAAAGGTATCAAACCCCTGTTCGAATTGAGCAACAACCGCAGCAAGCCCTGCGTCCACCGCTGCTTGCTCGATTTCCTCTCGAGACACGTCTCGGCGGGTACCGATGGCAATATTATCAGCGAACGTACCTGCGAAAATATACGGGTGTTGCGTAATATAACTAACGTACTCGAACCATGCAGACTCATCATGTGTCGTGACTGAATTTCCGTTGATAAGGACCTTGCCTGACGCTGGTTTCAGTAAACCAGCAATGAGATGTAACAAGGTTGTTTTGCCTGAACCACTTTGTCCAACAATGGCGATATGTTCTCCCGGAGTAATCGAGATCTTCTTCGTTTGAAGCTCAAATGAATCGCTCCTATACTGAAAACGGACATGATCCAGTTCGATGGTTGGTGGCAGGGGTAATAGATTTTCATGAGATGTCTCGTACTCTTGCGACAGTTCTTTTAGGGCCTGGTTACTGCTTGGATGTGCCCCCAGTTCCCCCTCAGTTTGTGTATTTCGATCGTCGTCCGTTTCAACCAGCAACTTTTCAACTCTGCGAATCGCCCCCATACTCGTTCTCCCGCTATGAAAAGCCGTTCCGGTATTCTTCAGTAAGGTATAGAACTCTGGAACTAGCAACAATACCAGAAAGGCGGTGTGAAACGACATGGATTTGAAGACGAGCAGCTGAATGGCCAGTTCGAGAGCGATAACGCCGATGCTTAGCATGACAATCGATTCCAGCATGAACGTATTCGTAAAAGCGATTTTTAAAATATCCATCGTAGCATCACGGTAACCTAGGCTGCTGCGTTCGATGACCCGCTTCTGATGATGGGCCCGTCCAAATATTTTCAAGCTAACCAGCCCTTGAAGCGAATCCAGAAAAGTACCGGAAAACTCAGCCAATTGCTCATATTTTTCTTCTGATTTGTTTTTTGTTCGTAGTCCCACAAGAATCATGAACAGCGGGATAAACGGAGCGGTAAATAACATAATCCATCCCGAATTGGGGTGCTCGATGAATGTAATGATTAGAATTAAAATCGGAATGATTGCGGCTTCCAGCATACGTGGCATGTACTGACTGAAATAACTGTCAGCCTCATCTACTGCATCCAAAGCGACACTCACCTTTCCACCCGTTTGCCCGTGAAGAGTTGACGACATTGAAGCATGGATCAAGTTCTGCAGTACGGCTGCTCGCATATTCGTCTTGGCAGTCGCCGCCATCTGCAAGCCAACTTTTCCGTTTGCATACGACAACGCCGTGCGTAGAGCCATGACGGACAACAATATGCCGAGCAACATGGCAACAGAAGTAAAAGACGACTTCTCCACGAAAATCCGCTGTACCACTTCGGCCAGAAGTGCAGCCTGACTCACGATAGCAACGCCAAGTGCGGTCGACATGACCGCAAGGAGAACAAGACGATTTCGCTGTAAAGACATTTGTTGAGAAATGATGCCTTTGTTCTTTCTCTTCTTCTTCAACTCTTCCCCTCCTTGGTGTTTATGGCATGCGAGGGTACACCCACACATGCACTCTTGAAGAAACTACTTTCGTTTGCCCTTCACATAATCCGCGTCAAACAGGAAAAGTTTGAAGACCAGAATCAGAGACGGTATCAACAGACACATCCCGCCGATAAACACAACAACGAGTGCGAAGCCCATCGATGGTGAAGTGACGCTGTTCTGAATCGTAATATATGGGTCAAGAATGTACGGATACTGACCAATGCCATAAGCGAAGAAGGCACAGAAAAATTGCAGCATTACACATATGAATGCTAGTCCGTAACGGCGTCCGTTATATAACAGCCACATGGCGACCATGAAGAATGCAACCGAAAGCGCGAGCAGCCACCATAAATCCATCATATTTTGAAAATGGCGTTCATTGTGTTGACCTAAATAGATGAATGCAGTGAGCGCGATGATAATCGTCGGCGTACTCCAGAACAGTGCATAAGTGCGCATCAGCTTTAACGCAGCGTGATCCTCTGCCCTAGAGGCATAGAAGGCTAGAAATGAGCCGCTAATGAACAAAACGGATACGATGGCCAGCCCTACGATGCTCCAAGATAACGGATTGGTAAACAGGGCCCAATAATTCAGGGAAACCGTCTCACCTTGCTGCAAAATAAAACCGCCTTCAGACAGTGTCAGTGCCACTGACAACGATGCAGGAATCAGCAAACCCGTAGCGCCATATAAAAACAGATATACGATGTTGTTTTTCGATCCATAATTTTCAAAAGCATAAAACGAACCCCGAATGGCGAGCAAAACAACGGCAATGCTGCCAGGAACGATTAGAGCTGAGCCGTAATAATAGGCCGTATCTGGAAAGAAACCGATAATGCCGATGTAAAAGAAAACAAAGAACACGTTGGTGATCTCCCATACGGGTGATAAATAACGGGAAATCAGGCGATTGATCAAATGGTCCTGTTTCGTCAATCGTGCATAAAAGGCAAAGAACCCTGCTCCAAAATCAATCGAAGCTATAATTAAGTATCCATACAAGAACAACCAGAGCACCGAAATTCCAATCAACTCGTAACTCATTGTGTGTGCTCACCCTTTACCGTTGTTTTGTCGCCTACATGCTGCATCCACTTCTCCATCTCAGTTTCAGCTGGATTAT
This sequence comes from Paenibacillus sp. 1A_MP2, assembly GCF_052244825.1. Lineage (NCBI taxonomy): Bacteria > Bacillati > Bacillota > Bacilli > Caryophanales > Paenibacillaceae > Paenibacillus > Paenibacillus sp. 1A_MP2. The sequence goes on from NZ_JBQQCS010000005.1 coordinate 115,755, forward strand.
TTTTGAATAGGCGTCGAAGTACGAGAACACACACGGTACCCAATACGATATACAACAACGAGAAGAGGAAGAAAAGAATTCTTACACTTGGTGATGTCGTAGCCGCCTCTTCTACGCGCATATATCCTCGGATAATCCATGGCTGCCTTCCGATTTCCGCGTAAAACCATCCTAGCTCAACCCCTAAAAATGCGAGTGGCGCGCCCAAAGCAATAATCCGCAGTAGCCACTTGTTAACTTCATTACGTTTTTTCCAGAATACAAACAGAAAATACAACATGGAGATGCAAAGCAACGCAAATCCGATTCCAGCCATCATGTCAAACAAATAATGCACAAGTAGCGGCGGCTGCTCATCCAGGGGAAATTCATTTAGCCCCGTCACTTCTGAGTTGAAATCTCCAAAAGCCAGAAAGCTGAGAAGTTTCGGCAAGTGAAGCGCCCCTATAATTTCATGCTCTGCATTAAGCCAGCCTAGCAGAATCAGATCCGCACCACTTTCGGTCTCGAAATGCCATTCTGCAGCAGCCAGCTTCTCCGGCTGATGTTCGGCTAGAAATTTAGCGGAGACATCTCCGGCTAATGTGTTGAGTAACCCAAACAACATCACAACAGCCATCATTAGCTTCAGAGCTTTTTTGTGGTATCCAGATACGCCCTTTCTCAGCATCGTAAAAGCCGCAATTCCTGCTAACAGCGCAGCACCAGTTAAGTAGGCGGAACTTAAAACATGGAACACCTTGGAGAACGTGGCTGTATTCAGCATTGCTTGAATTGGGTCAACAGCTGTGAAGAGTCCTCCTTCCATCGTAAATCCACCAGGTTGGTTCATGAATCCATTCACCGTTGTGATAAAGACCGCGGACATTCCTGCTCCCGCGACAATCGGAATCGTGAGCAGCCAATGTATGTATGGATTTTTGAAGCGATCCCACGTATACAAATAAATGCCTAGGAAAATCGCTTCAAAAAAGAAAGCGAACACTTCCATAAATAATGGCAGTGCAATCACGTTCCCTGCCAGCTTCATAAAATTAGGCCATACCAAGGCTAGTTGCAGCGAAATCGCCGTACCTGTCACCACACCAACTGCCACAGAAATAACAAAACCTCTCGACCACCTCTTTGCCATCAAGATGTAGTGGTTATCTTTTTTGCGAATACCTACAAACTCCGCAATAGCGATCATAAGGGGCACACCGACGCCAATCGTCGCGAATATGACGTGGAACCCCAGGGTCATCCCTGTCACAAGCCTGCTCCACAGTACCGTGTCAATGCTCATCTCTTCCCTGCCTCCCTTCAAAATCCGTTTAATTATTGTACTAAGATGTTGCTAGATTTCTGAAACACTTGCCCTACATTACATTCGATATCAGGTTTGGCCAGTCAATGAGCTCAACACCCACAAAAGAGAAATATTTCACAAAGTAATTCGCAAAAGTGACCACTGCTCAGTAAACTTCCCGATTGGTCGGTTCGATGTGCGCTCCAAGTAACTGCAAAATCTAATATTTAAAATTATTATATCTTTGACTTTAAACAATTCAATGACGGTCACGTATTCGCCCCTAAACGTTCAAGAAAGGATCAATTCTTCCTGACATATCAGTGAATATCTTAATAACCACCCGATAGAGCTATTGATTGAACTTATTATACGTGATGATCCACTCCACTAAGTAGTAATCACATCAATATCATCTACCTTATATCCATTAAGACTTCGTTGAAACGTCATTCCAACTGTTTCTGGCCACTCTCTTTTCATCATTGTCATTTCTAAAATAAATTCAGCCTTAAGATTATCCGAACCTTGGATCGGTAACACGTGGAGGTTCGCGTACAAAAGGTTGTCGCGATATTTTGACGAAGAGTGTTCTGGATTAACGAGCATTGCGTTGTGTGTTATACAGACAGAGTTTCTTCTCGTTTAGCTGGAGTTTTGATTAGCGAAGATAACCCGAGCGCTAAAACGATTGTCAAAAAATTAGCTTTATCAAATGCAATCACCTCATAGTTGGAATTTTTTATTTTTCCTCATATGGGTGAGTTTTATGTATAAAGGAGTTGTTCTGTTAAAATGTCCGTTAGATGAACAAAAACAGCCGATCATATTGATCAGCTGCTTTCTTAGTTTTATTAGGCCATCGCTTCCCGTTAGCGTAATGATTAAAATCCTTGTTTCAGAATATTTTATTTAATAATTCCTTTTGAATTGGTTTAATATTAATGATACTTCTGATGTGTTTTGCCTTTAACTCAGCATCCTCAATTGTACTGGCTAATCCTAGTTCTAACAGTGTTCCAGCTGCGACGGTCCCCGTTCTACCCTTGCCTCCCCCACAGTGAAAAGCAACTTTCTTACCGGCGTTATACGCTCCAACAACCTCATCAATCGCTTGTTTAAAAAGTTCGGCTTCGTTTTCTTTCGTGTTGTCATCAAGCGGAACTTTTACCCACTTCACATGATCTGCTGGATACGCGCCCTCTGTTGCTTCCTCCCGAAGATCCACCACGACCTCAATGCCTTCGTTCAGAACCATTGCCTCTACGTCGGCAGCTCCGCCCATAAATACTTGTTCAGCAATAAGGGCATGGTATTTCTTTTCGGCATGATCCATTTTACTTACCTTCTTTCAAGAATTGCTCAATGCGAGCTTTAATTGAATCACGAACCTCAGCAAATGTAGCTGTGATTTCTTCCTCTGTACCTGTCGCCTTGGCTGGATCCTCGAAGCCCCAGTGCCATCTTTCAGCTTTATCATTACGTACAACTGGACAATTATCGTTAGCATGACCACAAAGCGTGATGATGTAGTCTGCTTGTTTTAAAATCTCAGGATCAATCACATCGGATGTATGACTCGAAATATCGATTCCAGCTTCTTTCATCGTTTGAACAGCACGAGGATTTAAGCCATGTGGATCTAACCCAGCACTTCTCACCTCATATTTGTCACTACCAAGTGCCTTTAAAAATCCATCGGCGATTTGGCTTCTGCAAGAGTTTCCTGTACACAAAAAGTAAACAAGTGGTTTGTTGTTCATGATTATTGATCTCCTTTGTCTTTGGTTTGGCTTACTTGTATTTTCGCTTCGCTCATTTTTGAGTTAATCAACGTTTTTATGATCACAGCAACAACAACCAATGCTACTGTGATTACGGCAATCATTAACCAAACGTTTATGTTTGTTGAATGAATCAAGTGTAACCACAAATACAGTCCTGTTAACGTGATAAAGAGCGTTGGAATGGTGAGCACAATTCCGATTTTGAAATAACTTCCCCACGTGATTTTTACATCTTTGCGGGACAGTACATGTAGCCACAAAAGTGTGGCGAGCGATCCAATCGGTGTGATTTTGGGACCCAAGTCACTGCCAATAATATTGGCATAAATCAGCGATTCCCGGATGACACCTTGCGTGCTGGTTCCATCAATAGCAAGCGCATCAATCATCACCGTCGGCATATTGTTCATAACCGAAGACAATACTGCAGCTAGAAAGCCCATACCCAGTGTGGAGATGTAGAGCCCTTGGTCGGCAATAGCTTGAATGACCTTCCCCAGTTCATCTGTCAATCCCACATTTCGCAGTCCATAAACGACCACGTACATACCAATGGAGAAAATCACGACTGCCCATGGAGCTCCTTTAATGAGCTTCCATGTTTGAATAGCGTGACTCCGCCTTGCAGCTAATATAAACAAGATGGCTATAACCCCAGCGATAACAGACACCGGAACTTGAATGAACTCGCTCATCAAGTAAGCAATCAGTAGTACGACTAAGATCACCCAAGATATGTTGAACAGTTTCTTATCCTTGATCGCTTCGGCTGGCTTTTTGAGCTGACTGACTTCGTAGTTCCCTGGAATATTCTTTCTAAAGAACAAGAACAGGACCAGAAGACTTGCAAATATTGAAAAGAAATTCGGAACAATCATACGACTTGCATACTCCACAAAGCCAATACCAAAGTAATCGGCAGAAACGATATTGACGAGGTTGCTCACGACGAGCGGAAGTGAAGTTGTATCTGCAATGAAACCACTAGCGATAATAAAAGGTAAAATCATCTTTTGATCAAATTTGAGCGCTCGGACCATAGCAAGCACAATGGGCGTTAAGATCAGTGCGGCTCCGTCATTTGCAAAGAACGCTGCCACCCCTGCCCCAAGCAGCACAACATAAACGAACATCAGCTTGCCATTACCTCTTGCGAGCCTTGCCATGTGTAGAGCAGCCCATTCAAAAAATCCAATTTCATCTAAAATCAGTGAAATTAAAATAATAGCTACAAAAGCAAGCGTGGCGTTCCATACAATCCCTGTAACCGTACCTACATCGGATAGACTCACGACTCCAAAAAGAAGTGCAAGGACAGCTCCAGCTGACCATCCAATATTAAGTCCCTTAGGTTGCCAAATCACAAAAGTCAGTGTTAGCAAAAAGATTAATATCGCGATAATGGTCATGCTTCCTCCTGAGGACCGCAGCAGTTTTTCAATCCTGCTATTTTTTCTTTCATGGATGGCAGATACGGATACACACACTGAACATATGCTTCTGCATCTGGATTAAGAGAGTAGTAGACCCACTGCCCTTTTTTCTTTTCATTAAGGAAACCGGCTGCCTTTAGTTTTCGAAGATGCTGACTGGCGTTTGGTTGTGACATGCCAATAATGTCTGTGATATCACATACACAAAGTTCCTGTTCCTGAAGTAGCGCTATTATGGTCAAACGTGTTTTATCAGCAAATAACTTATACGCCTCAGCCATCTCCTGAATTCTTTGTTCCATATGTACACCCCCTGTGATTAGTCTTGTCGGCTTCATTTAATGATATAAGCATATAACAAACCACTTATATAAGCAATCACGAATATAAAGGATTTTAGTGCATCAAAAAAGTCGGCAATAAAGAATACCGACTTTACTCACGAACTAGAAATTCACATTTTGACTTCATAAAATAATGACCGTCTTTTATCTTAACTATATCTTTAATTTGATACTCAATGACTCCACCTTGATCTAATAATTCATCATGCTAATATACCTCTACGTGCTATTGTTTTAAAATTGCATCATTAAGTTGTGCTGCGGTATACAAAAGTGTGCCCTTCATTATAGTCACCTCAAGAATAGTTATAATCACCAATTATAACATCCTCCTGAGATTCGATAGCTCACAATCTTTTCACAAGCGAATGTACAGCTTTTTTCGCATCTTTCCCTGAGCCTCGAATCGTCGCAGAAGCAAAAGAGGTCTGCCACGGTATACCTACAAAATGAATTCTTTCATCGCTTTGTTTTAAAAGTACACCTGATGCGTCAAGAACATTCAATCCACTAAGATATTCGAAATTCGGAATATACCCTGTGGCAAAAATAACGGTATCCACATTTTCACGAGTCTCATCTGCCCACACTATCCCATTTCCCGTAAAAGCTTTAAACATCAGTTTGGCATCCGGCTTACCTTGATCGATAGCATTTTTATAGATACCGGTATCAAGGACACCGTCACTGCTTTTTTGCAATAATCGTTTGCCCCAATTGGATTGATCAAGCCTAAGTATGGTTAGCCAAAAGTGAATATCTTTCCCTGCAATAACCTGCGGCTTGAATTTGATCGGGCTTCTGGATGCAATCGTTACATGCGCCGTCTTAGCAAGTTCAACCGCTATTTGGACCGCCGAATTGCCTCCTCCCACAACAATGATCCGTTTGTTTTTAAACTCTTTCTCATTTCGGTAGTCCTTCGCATGAAGCAATTCCCCCTTAAATTCATGCATGCCAGGAATGTCTGGAATATGAGGATTCACGAATGCCCCGCTTGCACAAATGATGGACTGTGTACGAAACTGTTCTCCGCTTGAGGTATGGACTGTATAGATATTACTTTCCTTATCCACTTTGATTACTTCTTGCCTTGAGTGTATGGGAAAATGGTATGTAGCCGCATAAGACTTTAAGTATTGAACAACCTCATCTCTGGTCGGATAAACATTTGCACCGCCTGGAAATGGGAGTCCTGGCAATGAGGAATACGGTGCAGGTGAGAACAACGTTAAGCTATCATAGTAATTTGCCCAAGATCCTAAATGCTCTTCACTTTTTTCAAGGATGATAAAGTTCCGTTTAGCTTCCTGTAAGTAATAGGCTGCTGCCAAACCGGATTGACCACCACCAATAACGATGCAATCATATACCAAGTTTTTCATTTTTCTCCTCCTTCTATAAAAAAGCTACTGCATCACGATTCGGGTGCAGTAGCTCTACATTCTTGATTATCAGCAGCAAGAATTTGATCCTGCTTTTCCCGTTTTTGAAGGTGAGCAGCAATCCGAAGTTGTTTCCTTCACTTGAACCGGTTCACAGCAGCTTTCCGTGCTACTCGCACCTAGACTACAAACCCCCGTCTCCGGCAGTTCCAGTTCTACTTTTTGCGCTGATTCCATATCTCCCACTAGTGCTGCTACAATGGATCTGACTTGCTCATATCCCGTTGCCATGAGGAAGGTTGGCGCTCTTCCATAACTTTTGGCACCTACGATATAAAAGTTCTTTTCTGGTTGACGGAGTTCTTTTTCGCCATGTGGTCGAACTGTACCGCAGCTGTGTACATTGGGGTCAATTAATGGTGCAAGTTCATAAACACATTCTAAGCTTGGGTCGGTTAATACCCTTACTTCTCGCACCATTGATAAGTCAGGGCGAGAACCTGTATTACCTACAATTTCATCGATGTGATCAATAACCAGTTGTTCATCTTCAATGGTTCCGGAAACCTGGATCTGTTCACCTTGTTTTTGGAGCTTTTCAATATGAAATGCTGTCAGGACCTTTACTGCACCGGATTCAACCACTTTTTGAATCCGATTACCCAGTTCTCCCCTTGCCTGAAGCCCATCTAATTCTCGTCCGCCATAAACATTCTCAATATTTGATTTGCGAATAGCCCAAACGATCTCAGTTCCCGACTCCTCTTTTGAAGCCGGGCAAGTTCAAGCAACGTGTTAATCGCAGAATGTCCGCTCCCTACAACAAGCACCTTCTTTCCGCTATAACGATTTCTCTCTTTTCCTAATACCGCAGGAATGCCATATGAAATGTGACTTTTTAGTGCTATTTCCTCTTCTGAAAATACACCGTCTGAACGAAGCGGGTTGGGATTGGACCATGTCCCAGACGCATCGATAACAGCCCGCGCTTCATAAATAAACGAAGATCTGCTTTGTTCAACATGGATCACAAACGGCAGTTTCTCACGCCCATTTGTTTTCACCTTACTTAACCCTTTACGACTGATCGCGGTAACTTTCGTATTCAAATGCACATTTGGACTTATTTCAGGTAGCGCAGCCAAAGGTTTTAGATAATGCTCAATAACCTCCTTACCCGTTGGGATTGTTTCGTTCTGTGGAGCAACCCAATTCGCCTTTTGCAGCAACTCTTTAGCAGCTTTATCGATGTTATACTGCCATGGCGAGAACAGTCGTACATGTTCCCATTTTCGAATGTTTGCCCCCACTTCATCTCCAGCTTCAAACAACATAAACGGCTCACCTTTTGATATGAGTTGTGCTGCTGCCGCAAGACCAACCGGTCCAGCTCCAATGATTACAACAGGTAATTTGCCCTTCTCTTGTACTGGTGCTTCGCAGCAGCTCACTTGGTTCACAGGAATATGTTTAATCATTTTAGTTTCCTCCTCATAATTAGTTGCATTTTGCAAGTATTTTATAAAATAAACGGGATAAGTACTATCCCAGTGGTGTACAGCATACGCTTGATTTTGCCATACTTTCATTTAACAGTTTGACGGCGTTAATCACCATATCCCGTTCAAATTCAGACATATGCGAAAAGACTTCTTTTAAATAATCATTCATCTGCTCATCAATGACCGTAGCAACAAACTTACCTTGTGTAGTCAAGGATAAGATGTAAATCCGTCGATCTTCATGTAAAGGCGTTTTTTGAACCAAACCCAACTTTACGAGACTTTGAACCTGGCGGCTAAACGTCGTGATGTCAATGGAGAGTGCATCTGCCACCTGCTGAATGGATGGATTAGGCTTACGATCAATTTCATAAATGATATGACTTTGAACAAGTGAAATATCCAGCCCTCCTGCGGTGCAGCAGTTTTTATCCAGTATTCCAAAACGTCGTGTCATGATCTGAAACATCTCTCTTACGTTGTTTTCCAATGACCTCACCTCTTGTTATAGTTATACCCTTATTATTTGCAAAATGCAAATGTTTTTTTCAATCCCCTTCCCATTTCAAATTACATTGTGATATATAAACATATACACAACAAAATATAGGATTGATCAACATGATAATTCAGCGGCAAGCTGCCGAAGACGCTCTGAGAAGGATTTTAACTATCTATAACCAAGGTATTGAAGACCGCATTGCCACGCTAGAAACAGATATCAAAGATGAAGCTTACATGTCAGAATGGTTTAACAAGCACCAGGGGCGTTACTCAGTACTTGTAGCCGAACAGAATAGTCTAGTGGTAGGTTGGGATTCTATCAATTCATATAGCTCAAGAAGCGCTTATAACGGTGTCGGTGACCTCTCCATTTAAATTCATCGTGATCCTCGCGGCAAGGGATCGGAAAACAATTGATACAGATATTAGAGGATATCGGTAAGCATATCTATATAATTTTGTTATAAAAATAAATGGAAATGTATTCTCTATTTTTTATCAGTCCTATACTGTATATCCGTTCTCTCTACTTTTTTTATCAAAAGTCGAGAACTTCAATGTACATTTGTCTATAACTATGTGCAAATACCGGATTTTTTTTGAACAATCACTGAATTTTTCGAATTTAAACTGTATTCTTTTTGTAAATGCACTACAATGTGTAGTACATGATTATTTAAAATTTTATATATCGGGAGGCTTATTATAATGTTACTTACATTATTAAGCATAGTAATGATTATCGTTTTGTCCGGATACGTCGTGCTGAATACCTATAGACGTAAGGATAGAGTCAAAGGTATGCCTGGAATGATGATTGCCATGAGCATCGGAATGATGTCTAGTCTTGCCCTTGGTTTTCAACTAGGTATTGTGTTTGATCACGACTTGGCTGTCCCTTCCATCATCGCTATTTTATTCGGTTTGGGGATCGGTTACTTTACAGGAAAGCCTATTAGTGTACTGGCATCGTTAGATGGCATGTTAGCTGGAATCATGGGTGGAATGATGGGAGCCATGCTCGGATCTATGCTTGGTTTCACCTATATCATGGCATTGTTTATTGATATCGTATTTATCCTTATATTTTGTGTTGTTCTTCAATTAACAAGTTTAGATGCAGTTAAAACCAATAAAACAAAAAGTAGTGGGATCAGCATACCTTTTATTGCGGGTATAATTACGGTAGCCTTTGGAACTGTTTCAGTGGGTTTGCTGCTATTTAATCAGTATCATGATAATCGAACCTCTGTAGTTTCTTCTCAAAGTAATGAACATAGTTCAAATCAAGAAAATACAGACTACCAAGTTATTTCAGTGGATGTAAAATCCAATGGTTTTAGCCAAGAAAATATTGTCGTCAAAGCCGGTGTTCCAACAAAAATAAATTTCATAAAAAAAACAGGTTATACTTGTATAAAAAGTGTTGAGTCTACAGATCTAGATATTGATGTTTACCTTGAAAAGGGAGATAACTACATTACTTTAGATGATTTGAAACCTGGAACATATCATTTCAATTGTGGGATGTATATGTATTATGGGACTATTACAGTTGTATAACTGAGTTTTGACTGGTGTCGGCACAGTAAAACCATCTCTTTAGAGATTTATTCATGTTACTCAACCCTTAGTTTTTCGTACATTGGCCGTTCTAAGAGTTTCATGCTTTAATTAATGCTAGAAGCATAAGTTTGTTGTAGACCCAATAGAACGCAATATTATAATTCAAGTAGACAGCCGACTAATTAGTCGGCTGTTTTTCGTCAACCTAACAAGTAGGGTAGTTCAATTCAATTGTAAGTAAGGAGTATAGCAGTTACAAAAAAACCGCCTTTCAGCGGTCGGATCGTATTACTTTTGTTTTTGTATTTTTAAAAGCCTTAAGCTGTTCAGGGTTACAATCAAAGTTGCCCCCATATCAGCCAGAATCGCAAGCCATAAGGTAAGCCATCCGGGAACGATAAGTATTAACGCTAGCAATTTTATTCCTAAGGAAAAGGCTACGTTTTGTTTGATAATAGACAGTGTTTTTTTGCTTAACCGGATTGTGTAAGGCAATTTTCTTAAATCATCTGCCATCAGTGCAATATCAGCAGTCTCTAGAGCAGTATCCGTACCTGCGCCTCCCATGGCTATACCCACAGTGGAAGCAGCGAGTGCAGGCGCATCATTTACTCCGTCACCCACCATCGCTACATGAGAGTATTCACTGCGGAGTTTCTTAATGTAATCCAATTTGTCCTGAGGTAATAGATCCGCTTTAATTTCTGCCACACCTAACTGCTGCCCAATTGCGTTAGCTGTCGCTTGGTTGTCACCAGTGAGCATGATCGTCTTTTTTACACCGATAGAATGCAATTCATTAATTACAGCCTTACTCGAATCACGTACGGCATCGGCAACCGCAATTAAGGCAAGGACTTCGTGTTGTGTCCCCAGCACCATTACCGTTTTCCCTTGAGTCTGAAGCGTGATAATTTGTTGACATATTGGACTGGATACCTCAGCTTCCAATTCATCAAAAAGCTTAGGGCTACCAATATAATATAGCTGTTGTCCCACCGAAGCTTTGACGCCTTTCCCTGTGATTGACTGAAAGTGCTCAACTGAAATGGAGAGGTCGGCTCCCATTTGTTCCGCTTTGCGCACAATTGCTGATGCTAGTGGATGTTGTGATCCTTTTTCAATTACAGCAGCAATGGAAAGCATATCGCTCTCAATATGTTCTCCAAATACAGTAATATCCGTTACCTCCGGAAATCCTTTAGTAAGGGTACCTGTTTTATCAAATGCAACAGCCGAAATGCGCCCAGCTTCTTCGAGATGGATACCACCTTTAATCAATACACCGTTTTTCGCGGCATTCCCAATTGCAGTAACAATAGAAATCGGGGTAGAAATGACCAGTGCACAAGGACACCCTACTACAAGCAAGGACAACCCACGATATATCCAGTCTCCCCAGTCCCCACCTAGCAAAGGCGGAATAATGGCGATACCCAAAGCCAACACCATAATCGCAGGCGTATAGTAATTTGCGAACCGATCGACAAAAGCTTGAGATGGTGCTCGTTCAGCCTGAGCCTCTTCCACGAGATGAATAATTTTAGATATAGTCGTATCTTCTACATGCTTGGTAACTCTGACTTCAAGCAGCCCTTCTTCGTTTAGTGTTCCGGCAAACACCTCATCGTCCACAGTTTTAGCGACCGGAACTGATTCTCCCGTGATTGCTGCCTGATTTAGCGTTGACGTTCCTTGTATTACAACTCCATCCATAGCCAATTTTTGTCCTGGCTTAACGATCATTACATCTCCAACCTGAATATCATCAACACTTATGGTCATCTCAGCAGAACCACGTCGAATTAGCGCTTCCTTGGGAGCAATATCCATAAGTGAACGGATCGACTGACGTGCTTTCTGCATAGAGTAGCGTTCTAACGCTTCGCTAATGGCAAAGAGCAACACAACAACAGCGCCTTCGCTCCATTCTCCTATAGCAGCTGCACCGATAATGGCAACCGTCATCAGTGTGTTCATATCGAATTGCAGCTGAAACAGGTTCTTGATCCCTTTTTTAAATAGTTCATACCCGCCAATAATAATGGCGGTACCGAATGCCAATGCAGGAACCATGGCTTCATCACCATAGTACGAGGCCAAATAGTAACCTGCCGCCATCAATACAAGTGAGAGAAGCACGTTCCAATTCTCTTTCCAAAATGGCTCTTTCTTTTCTATAACTCGTTGCTTTTCAGGCGTTATCTTTAAGTTTTCAAAAGCGCCTGCCTTTTCCAGCTCTTCAACAGTTGCATTTCCCATTACGGTTATTTTGGCTGCCCCAAAGTTAACTTGTGCGTCTGTGACACCAGGAAGTCTTTTTACGTTATTTTCAAATTTACCGGCACAGTTTGTACAGGTGAACCCTTGTACACGATAGACCTCTTTATTACTGTTTTCTTCTTCATGTTGTTGCATGCAACATCGACTCCTTGCTATGTGTTGAAGCTAAATGAACTAATTGGCGCATGTATTCATCTTCCAGTGAATAAAACGCCAACTTTCCTTCTTTCCTGTATTTAGCTACTCCAAGCTGTTTTAGTGATCGCAAATGGTGAGATGCAGTTGCAAGTGAGGACCCTGTAATATTGGCCACGTCACAAACACAAAGCTCGTCCTCTTCACATAAAGCAAACGCGATCTTCATTCGAGTTTCATCGGCCAGAACTTTAAACATCTTGGCCATGCCCTTTATATCTTGCTGTTCTAATGCCTTTTGTACTTTACGAACTTTAGGCTCGTCATAACAGTAAATTTCACAACTGTCCTTCATAAATATACCCTCCAGTCAATCAAAGTTGTATTTGATTATTGTTACCTTACCATATTATAATTATTCAATCAAACGAAAATTTGATTGAAGTTGATTACTCAATTGAAGGAGGATAACTATGTACGATGTGTTAGTTATTGGTGCAGGACAAGCCGGATTAGCCACAGGGTATTACTTAAAACAAACGGGTTTAAACTTTATGATTTTGGACTCTGCACCATCAATAGGCGATTCTTGGCGTCGCCGATACGAATCACTCCATCTCTTCACACCTCGCATGTATGATGGATTACCAGGAATGTTGTTGAATGGGGATCAAAATGGTCTACCGAGTAAAGATGAGATTGCAAGTTATCTTGAATCATATGCAAATCACATGGAGTTACCCATCATGTTGAAATGTTTAATTAAACGACTTCGTAAGAAGGATAAACACTTCATAGTAGAATCATCCAATGGTGGTATAATGGAGGCGCGTAAAATTATCGTTGCAACAGGCCCTTTCCAAGTCCCCAATATCCCGCCCTTTTACAAGTCCTTTTCAGATGAAATTATCCAGTTGCATTCTTCAGAATACTTAAATCCGGAACAGTTAAGACCTGGAAACACGGTGGTTGTTGGTGGAGGAAACTCTGGTGCTCAAATAGCAGTGGAGCTGGCAAAAGATCAAAATAGAAACAACTCAATATACATATCCATAGCACGGGAGATTGCGTTTAAGCCTTTGTACATTATGAATCGAAGCATCTTCTGGTACTTTGAAAAACTCGGGTTTCTCCGTGCTAAGACTCAGAGTCCAGTTGGTAGATGGTTAAAAAACCAGACTGAGCAAGTATATGGATATGATCTGAAACGACTAATTAAAAGCGGAGAAGTATGTGTTGCTCCTCGGGCACTGAACGCTAGTGGCAACTATATTACATTTGAGGATGGGACTCAGATCAAGGTGAATAATATAATTTGGGCTACTGGATTCAGGCGAGATGACCAATGGATTGATATACATGACGCATTTAATTTGCATGGCCAAATTCAACATACTGAAGGTGTTTCCCAGGTTGCTGGATTGTATTTTGTCGGGCTACCTTGGCAAAGTTCTAGGGGTTCAGCCTTATTGGGTTGGGTAAAATATGATGCTCAAAAAATTGTAAGCCATCTAAATGCAACTTTTAATTAGAAAATGCTTCTGTTTTCACTAACGGTTGAAAATAGGGATCGGTGCAGAAAAGCTACGATCCTTTTTTTATACCTTTACGGACATTCAACTACCCTTCGTTAGCTTAATGATTTAACGAAGAAAAGACCGATTAGTTATATTCCTAATCGGTAATAAGACCATGTTCTTGTCCAATACAGTAATCGGTTCAAGTTCTTGTCCCTCTACAAGTACAAGTCAGGACAAAGTACGATCTAGATAATATTTTCACTCTTTGATACAAAAGCACATTCGCCATCCTCTACATTTCTTTGCTAAAGTGCTTATTGACGAGCTTGTTATATCCATTTCAAATGGGATTAAAGTTCCAGTTGATATACTTCCGAGTATTGAAGCTGGTCTTTTGATCATAATCCAGCCTTCAGCGTTTTAGTCACTCAAAAGAGACCCACCACTTCCACTTTAGATATTCACCTAATCGGTAATAGGACTATGTTCTTGTCCATTCCGGCGATCGGTACAAGTTATTGTTCCTCGACAACCCGGTCTCAGATTTCATAATAAAAAAAATAAAACAAAAAAGCCGCTATAATAGCGACTTTGAATGGGACAAGAACTTGTACCTTTGTCAGCATCGTTGTTTACTGTTTTCATCCCCTATCGATCTCATTAATTAATTTAATAAGTGACTCCGTTTTTTCAACTGATATTTTGTACCCAGTGTCCGTATCATCTTTATTCATGTACATCGCATTACTTTTCTTCGTTTTGTCGTTAATATTGATCCATAAATAACACGAAATTTCATTACCATCGTTCTGAATGGTCACTTCATAATTTGGAGAAGCTACATTAGCTATTCCGCTTATTTTTTGAATCCTTAATCGCATCAGTAAACTATGTGGTGTTCGAAGAATCTTCAACTTCAAGGATTACATCCTTTTGAGTATGAAGCTTGTATTCCTGAATTGTTGTGCGTATCGGTAATTTATTAATTATGATTTTCCCTTGAATTGCTCTTTCGGTACCAGAACTCCCCTCAATTTTTTCACTCGTTGTATTACAAGCGACACTTACCAGCATAAACACAACAAGCAAAAATAAAACACTTGTTTTTCGCATCTTTAGAACCCACTTCCAAATTTAATTGTATTACCTTAAAAGACGTTACATAATTGAAAAACATTTCTGGAAAAGGATATTTTCTCAAATGTTTATTCTTCATTTATTCCTATAAAATGATTTTTTTACATACATCGGCCATTTCAATTCCTTCAAAATTTCTTGCTTATTGGTGTTAGATTAATTATAAACCTTCTGCAAAATGAAAATAACACCCTTTATAACGAGTTCGCACAGATAGGATATCAGTACTTCACATCTTACAAAGAGTGTTTACGTCAATAGTACTTACGCGATTGAACCTTGTACCAACAGGTAAGTGCAGTGGTGGGTAAGCTTTTCTTATCATCTGATTTTTTTAGTCCACACTAAAATTTCCCACGCTATTTATGGATACGGTTCTTCATGACTAAAACGAACTATCCTGCCTTAGTTTAATGAATTGAAGGCAAGATGACGATTAGATACACGCCTAATCGGCAATAGGAACATGTTCTTGTCCAACACGGTAATCGGTACAAGTTCTTGTCCTCAGCAGCTATTTTCAGTCAGATAAGTCGCCTTATTAATACCGAGCAACCGTCTTTAACCTCTCACCTTGTCAGTTGTCACATAACAATGTGAACATGTTCATGTTTTATGATACTTAATGAAGCTTTAAGTGCATGTGATCGATATTTAGATATCCATCTAATCGGCAATCGGACTATGTTCTTGTCCATTTCGGCAATCGGTACAAGTTCTTGTCCATGGCTCGGGACAAGAACTTGTACCGATAAATAAAATAGCCGCTAAAATAGCGACTTCAATGGGACCATGTACTTGTCCCTCGACATTATCACCCTTATATAAATTCTGTAGTATTACTAAACGATGATTCAACATCTATTTTAAGGGTAAAGACATATTTGGGATACTAGTTTTATCCTGAATATCCCTAAGGGGAGTTTTGGATGAATAACTTTAATTTTTTCGATACAGATGAATCATCTGGATGCATAATTGTACATCTTATTAGTGGTGAGTTTTATACTGGAAAATGCATCAAGACTTCTAAACCTAATATCATCACTATAGATACCACAGAAAGTAAAATTGAAATTCCATTGTGGACAATCAAGCGTGTTAAATTTGTCTAAAACTTTGACTTATCATGGTCATGATGCAGTTTAGATATCTGGCAATAATTTCTCAATGAGCTTCTTAAAGACCATTGTTAACCCTTCTAAATATATCTGTCTTAGTTGAACAAAGCAGCTGATCATATGGATCAGCTGCTTTGTTGGTATTATCCAGGTATTGTTTAAACTAAGAAAGCCTTAGAAATAATGACCAATAATATAAAGAGTACGAGTATTGCACCGATGGACGTAAAACTACTATAACCTCCACTTACTCCTCCTACATTACCATTTCCATATTCACTCATGCTCCCATCCCCCTCTTTGTGATATGAGATAGATTATTCAGATACATCTTTTTTGTTAAGGCTCTACAAAAAAAGGGCATTACCACAAACAGAGAACGTCTTCTCCGTTCAGTTTATGAAATATGTTATACCTATTAGTCTTAAAACCAACCATGCAATCAAACACTTTTATTGTTATCTAATTGATAATAGCCTTTTTTATTTTGATAGCCACTTCATCCATGCAATTTACCGGGTATTACATATATTATGCCATATCTAAGTTGTAAGGAGGTGAGTATTTCATGACCACTTTTTTGGATGCTCGAACATCACAAAATGCAAGTTTAGCTAACTCTATTTCTGTACCCCATTCTATTAATTAACACTCCTCAGTTATTCGGACAAATTGGACTACTGACAGCCGGTGCTGGGACAAACCCACGTGTTCAATTTAAAGGAACGGTTTCCGTTACACTTCCGCTAGCCCTTGCTGGAATTACGATTCGAGTCATACGAGGAACCCAGGCAACAGACCCTGCAGTATATTCTGCCACGGCTACATTTGCGCTAAGCGTCTTAGCGCCACAGGTCATTACGTTTTCGGGTAACGATTTTAATCCACCTATCCTCCCCCAATTGACGTACACTGCATTTATCAGCTCCAACCTACTAGGCACCGTGCGTGTAGGACCGGAAAACTTTGATGGATTTATTGTATCCGATTAATAAAAGTGTATAGATAGGAGGAATCGCCATGGTACGTACGCTAGATGCTCGTACTTCTCTCGGATCCAACGGTGTTACTCCATTAAATGCTCCACTAGCACCCAATGTGCCGACTCTTGTGGGGATCCTCGGACTTAATATTTTTAGTCCAGGACCACTCATTCGAACACAATTTAACGGCACGTATCGCATTTCAGTTGCCAATTTGTCTTCTATTCCTTCTGCAGTCCGCTTTGAAATATATAGATCTGCTTCAAATTCAGGAACACCAGTCTATGTCGTTCAACAACCCGTTTTCCCTTCGGAAGGAAGTATCTTAGCGAGTTTTGAAGGATCCGATTATAACGTTCCAGCTCCCCCATCTGGCCAACTGATCTATTCATGTTATGTAACGTTTGTTCCAGTATCTCCATCTGAAGTAGCTACACGTGTAGGGCCCGAATGTTTTAATGCCGTTGCATATAGTGACGATTAAGGTCAATCCACTCCTAAATAAGAGAGGAGGACTACCATGGTCAAAACGTTAGATGCACGTATTTCTCAAGGTTCCAATGGACGAAATATTTTAACTCCGAGTTTTACAAATGGAGTTCCTTTACTTTTTGCGCAATTAGGATTGCAAGTAAATAACCCGGGTGCATCGGTCCGTACGCTTTTTTCAGGTATAGTCGAACTTACAGCGAATGAATTGCCTATTAACGGAAACCTTGTTATCGAAGTATACCGGGGATTAGGAGCCTCTCAGCAGCTGGTTTACCGAGCTGGAACGATCGTACTTGGTAACGAATTTTTTAGTCCATGTGTATTTAGCTTTACGGGTGCAGAGTACAATGTACCCACTTCTGGAAGTGGACAAATTATCTATTCAGCTTACGCAATATTTACCTATAATCCTTTGTTTAGTGTGAATAACGTGCGTTTGGGGCCAGAAAGTTTTAATGCAACGATGTATTCAGACGATTAGGGTTCGGATATACTTGGTGGCTGCAGTTCTTTCAGTTAATTAGCCTTCGAGTGTATAGTATAAACTCTATCACCGTATAGCTAATATGTTGAGTCAGTTGTATCAAGTTAGCTGTACAAGCTCTACAATAACAAAGCCAGCCGGGAGTGAATCGGCTGGCTAACCTTTTCCAACAGAAGTAGACACAATGTCTACAATAATATGATATGTAACTCTACAGAATTGGTGCAATTTTAACTTTGAATGACAAATAAAAGGTTCGAAGAACGATTCATCATTCCTTTCCGTTAGCTTAAAGAAACAGATAAATGACCTAATCAACATTGGTACCATATACTTTATCTTTCCAATGTAACAAGCTCTTACCTTAGCCAGAAAAAAGATGGTTTTTAGATACAAAACACGTTTTCAAAACGGTGAATTTTTTATTACCTTGCTTTTATCAGCCACAATAGTTCCAATTAAAATTTTTCAGATAACTATCTAATCCGAAATGACACAATGTTCTTGTCCTTTTCGGCAATGGAACCAAGTTGTTGTCCTCAGCTTGGGACAACAACTTGGTTCCATAAAACAAAAAAGCCGCTATAATAGCGACTTTGAATGGAACAATGTTCTTGTCCCGCGACATTTTGTCATTCTTGTCGGAGGACAAGAACATGTACCGTTAAAGGACAAGAACTTGTACCGATTACCGTAAACTTCCGTAAACTTCTCCCTTTTCCTTTTTTCCTCTGGGGTTTAGTGTCTAAACACACAAAAAAACCGTTGATCATTTTCGATTAACGGTTTTAAAAATTCAATTTTTTCACATATGTTTCGACTTTTTTTTGAAGCATCTTATGCTCATCACTTGGATTATTCATGATAAGCATTGCAACTTTTTGTGGTGTGAACGATATCATCGACTGAATATCTCCTTTAGCGCTTTCATGCTGATAAGGACATTCGAAATCATCAAGTATCGATTTTGATTCATTTTTATTTAGATGATAATACTCAATGCTGCTGGAAGAACTGCTCTCATCAAAATTGTATTTAAAAGCAACACTGGGAAAAGACCGATCCCTCATGTTCTCAATTTCTTGCCAAGATGGTACGCTAATTTCTTTACTCCTCTTCCCTGCAATCTCTAACCAAGCACAGAAGAATTTTTCACTGAACTGCATGACTAGTTTTTCTAGAATCCAGGTAAGTATTCTCGGATCAAGTCTTTGGATAATCTTCATTTGATAACTGACGACCTGATCAGAAAAATACTCCAGAAGATCCCTGATTATTAGTGGTTCAGCATCAGAGATCAAGGTTGTTCTTAAAGAATTAAAGCCATAGAAATGTTCCTCCTTTAAAATAGATTTCCTCCAAAAAATATAAGCATAGGCATAGGGACAAATTTCAGGAAACTCAATCGCTTCATGCGATTTTCTTAGCTCCATTAATTGAGTGATGCAATGTTGATGGGTTTGGAGTATATCCTGAAACAGTCGCTCTACAACTCGTTGAACAGCATCGGAAGTAACTTTCAGCAATTCTTTTTGGAAACGATTAGAGAAGTAATCCCCATGTGTAAGGATTCGGCTGAATGAAATACTTTTATTTCTTCAGGCGAATCCTTAACTAATCGTTTCAGATTGCAATGTTCTGAATGAATGATCCATTTAGACTGCATATTTGATTGACTTGCCTGATTTACTTGAAGCCAACGAAGGACATCGGGATTCATTTGATTAGGCGATCTCCATTGGTTCCAACTGGACACATGAAAATTAGCCAAAGCATGTCCACACTTACATTGAAATGCATGTTCTAACTGTCTATTAGACAACAAGAAAGGTATTGTTGACCCACAGCAAGGACAAACATGATTCAATTTAACATCATGAAATACACACTCATCGAAAAGCCTGAACTGATGCAACCAAGAATGAAACCCTCCCTCCATACACTGCGAACACCAATGTAAATCTGGATAAAACCAATGCTCCGAGGAGCTGTATAACTCAGTAAATGGAGCTATCAACGACTGAATATTTTTATTAATGTGCTCTTGCAAGTTGAAATCCATTGTTTTATGAAGTCTTTCGATGTTAAAACCACTTAACTGTAATAGTTCTCTTTGCTTATCTCCAATGTGGTGTTTAATACTCTTTACATGACTACTACCAAATACTTGTAGAATCTCGTTCCGATCTGTAAGGTTTACCAAAGCCAATTTTTCAAATACAGACCATGGAGATTCATATTCATTAATCCATTCTTTCCTCCATATGACATTCATTAATTAATCTCCACTACCCGCTAAAGACATATAAATTTCTGACTCAATGTAGCCGCTAAGCTTAATGGATTCTAACCAATCTTGAGGTGAAATCCATTCAAGTTGTTCCCCATGAGCCCCATATATCTTCAAGGCGTTTTCAACAGCATACGTAAAGTACTCCATAGGGATCTCAAGTTTTGAATGAACACCGTGTTCGCTGCGAAGGTTCTGAAATTGTTGATATATTAAAGTAGCATCATCTTCCAAGCGATGACCTTTCTCATATCCTTCTGGAAAAAAATATCTGGTGAAACTCCAATCACTGTTTTCTGGATATGCAGAGATTTCTGATGAATCGTAGCATCGAAGAATAGCTCTGATATCGTCCAAGGAAGTGATACCGAAAAAACGATGCTCATGTGTCATAAAACGTCCAATGATTTGTGACTTACGTTGCCCTAGAAAAAATGTTCTTCTCGTGAGCAATTCTTCTTGACCAACGCAAATCACAGTCATGCTGATTTTCGCACGATCCAGTTGATTGTGGATGTCCATTAACCAAATATAATGTGATTCTGTCAGGCGATGTGCCTCATCCATAATTAAGATTACCCTTCTTAAACGAGACAATTCTGCTCTTTCTGTTAGCAGATTGACAATTTGGTTCCGCATTTCATCAGCTTGTCTTCTAGCTATAAACGGAAAATCAAAGTCATGAAGGAGATCTGCATAAAATTTACCTTCGTTTGGAAACTTGTATGAATTACTGTTGGCTATAAAGATTGGTATGGGCGCATTCATAAAATGTGGCAGATTCTCCAAAGCAAATTTTAATGCAGTTGTCTTCCCAAGGCGTGGCCGACCATAGACAATCATTCCTGGTAATCGGTTCAGTACAATCTTTTTGAGGTTATCCATCAAGCGGAGTACCTCTTTGGTTGGGAGTAAATAATGCCCTACTTCAATAGGGTGTGTTCCTACAGGTATTAAGTGATTTTCCAATGTCATCTTCTCCTTATTTAATTTAATACGTCTTTGTCTTGAATTGTTTTAATAAGCGTTCATAGTTATCCATCTCATTAAGCTTTTCCCTATTCCTTTGTTCTTCTCGAACTTTGTCTAATAATTCATTTTGTGCTTTTGCTTCTTGTAATGCTTTTGTTTGTTCTTCCGCTTCATCTGTTAACTTTTGTTTAATTACCTCTTTTACTTGAGTAATTTTATTTATTGTTGATTTCTTGGAATTTTCTTTACTCAATAAATAGTCAGTATACACGAAGATAGGGTCGTCCCAAGTCGTGTAATGAATTAGCTTTCGCTGAACTAATGAATTGATCGCACGTCTCATTTGCAAGGAATGTGGAGTGAGTGACCACCTTCCACTAGCTGTTAAATAACCAAATTCACTGCCGTCAGGTAAAAATGCTTTTATGATACGCAGATCGTCAACATTCACATGTACAATGAGCTCTTGCTTGATTAGATGAGCAGAATTCGCAAGTTTTTCACTCCGGTATTCTACACCTTCATATTGAATGTAGGGCTTTCTTCCAGTCACTAGAGAGCCTCTTACGGTTCGATTTATTTGGGTTTGCATAAACAACATCTCCGATCGTTTCTCTTCTTCTAGGCGCCTTGGTAATAAGCCTCTTTGGTGTATTCTTTTTTCAAGAAGTTCAAGGGGCGTTTGTTGATAAATCCCGCCATGAGGTGTACCATTGTAATTTGAAATCATTACATCCACGAGTTGCAATAAATGTTCGTAAGTGATGTTAAGACGCAGTGCTGCTTCTTTAGGATTGTTTCTTCTAGGGTCATCTGGACCACTCCCCGTTGTATTTGGTAACCGGTGAAACAGGCTTCCTGCTAAGGTTCTAAAATATCTCTCAATCACTCCTCTTCTCATTGGAAGTGCTACGGGACCAAAGTTCGGTGTACATCCAATAAGATTCGTGAGTCGATTTTGCACCATTTTAGCATAGTGGGATTTCGCATTATCTAGACACATTACATCCCATACTGCCCACTCTAACTCCGGAAACTTTTCTGATGGAAAACCTCCAGGGGGATGGTAACTCAGGCCTGGGATTGTCAATTCAAGTCGTTTATGTGGCATGACTGCATTACGAACGCAGTGCATCACGTCACTTCCCCCATACTCTCTACTTAGTGAAATTGAATATCCCAAAATGTTCCGAGTACTTACATCGATAATAGTAAGAATCCAGAACCGCTCAAGAGTCAGGGTCATAGGGTCTCCATCTGGTGTAACGATATCTACTGTAAAAAAACCGTCAATTCGATGAG
Source organism: Paenibacillus sp. 1A_MP2 (assembly GCF_052244825.1). NCBI lineage: Bacteria > Bacillati > Bacillota > Bacilli > Caryophanales > Paenibacillaceae > Paenibacillus > Paenibacillus sp. 1A_MP2. The sequence continues at coordinate 138,283 of NZ_JBQQCS010000005.1, forward strand.
CATCAAACTGAACTTTCTGATAAGGGAATAGACTTGATAGTGAGTTTTGATCCGCTTCCCCTACTCGGTTTGCTTTTTGGAACGCATCGTTACCATGGCGAGATGCAGCTTTTCTAAAGTTTTGCTCAGCTATTTGTTTGATGTAACGTTGTAGAGCCTTATACCCCATCCATTTTGTATTTAAAGGGTAATCGGAGAGCGTTATCCCCTTTTCCCTGCACTGATCAATAAATCGTTTGTGTATGTGCTTTATCTTCATGACTGGTTCCAATGAACGCTTTTTTCTTCCTAAGAAAAGATCTTCTACCAGGTCTTTAATATCTGGATGAATATCCATAAAACGATTGAATTCTCCGGTTTTTTGATCTTTATTTCTTTTTTGACCTAATAAATCCAACTCATATTTTTTTATATTTTTTTGTGGAATCAATCCTCGAAATCCAAGAACAACGCCATCTTGATCGTACTGAATACATCTTTGAATTAATCTTCTCAAGTTTCTAGGGGAAACTCCGGTTGTGCGGTGAATATTGTCTAAATCATCTCTCCGGAAATACATTATTACTGCGTTTTTACGCTGTACATACATTGTATGTGCAGATTCAGTGAGAGCATTCTCATCTACAGAGGGCCAAAGTTCAGGATTAGCTTGGTCAGGTTCTAATCCATTCTGCTCGTATATTCGCGATCTGCTCATGATCTCCAAACCTCCATATCAAACCCGATAATTTGATCTTCCATGTTCGCTTTGATATTCCCCTCATAAAGAAGCCATTTTAAGCTTAAAAGTGTAGACTCAATAGAAAGATTAGAGAGCTCTTTCACAACTTCTTTAATCATTATCCCTTCAGGAGGAATAATGCCGATTACTTCGTTTAAATAAAGAGGCTTCTTATTATTGACTACTGACATACACAAGGATGTTCTGTTCTCAACTGAATGTCGGCCCTTTCTTATATCGCCTTCTGTGCGAACTACGTAATGTTTGTTGTTGATACGACACCATTCTTTTTGCGCTTCGATTTGCCGTTGTGTTCTCGCGTGTTTTGGATGTTTAGATGTCAGTTCCTTCTCGTATTTGACTTCAACAAAAATTTCCGATCCATCTTTTTTTAAAATCCACATATCAAATATAGATGTGCGAAGGCGGCCGTTTAATACATAAGAGATCTCCAGTGGTTGCTCACAGTATGTAATGACTTCGGGGTCCGCATCAACCATAGCCCAGTGATCGTATTCCAGATCACTATATAGGCTCACGATCCGCTTACCTACTTTATTTCCACGCGGGGTCCAATAATTGTTTCCATATTTTTTGCTTCGTAGAATCTTGATGGGCTGGTACTTTAAGAGTTCGTTTCTATTCATAGCAAGTTACCCCTTTAGATTTGTTTACCTGTATAAACAAAAATTTAGAATTTTATACACATCCATGTATAAAAATTGCCTTTCTATGAACATACTAAAAAGTAATAGAATGATAGAGGGAGAGAATTTTATATGTCAGAAGAAGAATTTTATAAGTGGTTAGGTGAGCAACTTCGGGATCTTCGCAAGTTAAAAATGAAAACGCAAGAAGAGTTATGTCAGAATTATCATCTTGCTCGTTCTTCCCTTGCCAATATTGAGCAGGGAAGGCATATGATAAGTGCATATAATTTGTATCTATTGTTGCAATTGTTAGATGTTCCACTCGAATTATTGTTCGATAGTCCTCTTCAAAAAAAGGTTTTAACAAACAAGGTTTCATCTTAAAATGTATCAAACTGAGGCATTTGGGGCACACATTCTGAAAAGAGATTAAGGAAGGTGTCCGTGTTTATGAAAGTGCAAGAATCCAGAGATTTAACCATACTATCGGAGCTCATTGAAGAGTTACCTTTAGCCGTAAAATGTTTCATTGAACATAAGCTAGACCATGATCGATCACCTTCTTCTTTGTTAGAGTATACCCGAGATTTTCGTATTTTTTTTGACTGGATCGCACCACATCTGTGGCCGTTCGTTGCTAGTGAAAAAGAAATTACCTTAGACATGTTAAATGATATAAGGCGTGAACATGTGCAAGAGTTCGCAGATTACTTGACATCGTCTAGAAATTTGAAATATACGTCCCTAGTACGTAAGATTCATTCGTTGCGCTCGTTGTTTACCTATCTTCATTTGAGATTTGAGTGTAACGAAACACCTATTCTGAAACGTAATGTTTTTGCTACTTTCATCATGGAAAGGCCTAGTAATAATATGGAGGTCGCGCGTCAGTTACAGAACAAGATCCTACGTCTCAATGAAATCCCTGCATTTGTTAAGTTTGTGCAGGAAGGCGTAATAGAACAAAATAATGTACAAGCCCAGTGGTTCCATAACCAGAATCGAGCTCGTGATGTCAGTATCGTTACCTTCCTCTTAGAGTCTGGAGTGATAGTAAGTGATATTGTCAATTTGGATCTTGATGATATTAGCCTTCAGGATGACTGCGTTATTGTGACGAGGCAGCAAGCTAGCGTACGAACGAAACACCGAATTATGTTTGGCGATAATGCCAAAACCTATCTTTACGATTACTTGAAAGTTCGAACTGGCACGTATACTCCTCAAACAGATGAACGAGCGTTATTCTTGGCAAAACCTAACGGCGAAACACAGGGTAAACGAATCTCAAAGCGTGCAATTCAAGTTATGGTTAAGAAGTATGCTTCGAAATTCGGTGCCTCAGAAGTTACTGTACGCCAGCTCACCCATTCATTTGGAGTTCAATACGCAGCAACGAATACTGTCCGTAATATGAAACAACAAATGGCTCAGCGTAATATTGAATCACTAGAGAAATATTTTATACTGTCCAGTCTAGTTGATTGAATTACACTTACTATTAAGGTCTTATTCTCTTTGAATAAGACCTTTTTATTGTTTCGGTGTGACTAATTAATCTGTTTTGTGATGTTCTTCTTTAGCTGCTTTAGTTGGTTCAATCGATCGTGATAATCATCTAAATCCTTTACGTTTCTCTTTTCCAAGCTTACCCAAGTAGCCACACTTACTTCATGATATTTTAACGAAATAATCAGAATTGCGTCGTGATAGTCTTTGATATGAACGATAGGGATCTTCCATTCTCCTTGATCTCTAGCCTCGTCAAACCACTTCTTTTTTATGACTTCTCGATTGGTATATTGTCTTCCGTTAAACAAAATCCCTTCTGCCGTTACCGTAGCGATCCCAATACCTGCTTTGAGTGTTTCATTCATCCTCTCCACCTCCCCTATTATTTATGCCCATATAAATTGATATATAAACTTATCATATTTTAAAAATAATCTATATACATTAATGTATTGAAGGTTTCACATTGTTTAGACTTAATTAGAGGTGTGGCAATGAACGAACCTGTATTAAGATTAGTGGGGCAACGTGTCCGGGAATTACGAAAAAAACAAGGATATTCGCAGGAAGAATTAGGTGAAATGGCCGGCTTCCACTTCTCCTATATTGGGGGTGTTGAACGTGCCGAGAAAAACATAACCTTGTTAAACCTTCAAAAAATTGCGGATGCTCTTGAAGTTAACGTCCATGAACTCTTTTTTTACAGCAAGTATGTTAAGACTGGCCAAAATGATAAAGAGAAATTGCTAAACGAAATCAATGAGAAGCTTTGGCCTATGAAATCTTCTGATTTAAAAAAGGTTAACCTGCTCTTATCTGAATTTTTCGATAGTTAACACAAAAAAACCGATGTAACTGACATCGGCTTTTTTTGTGTTTCATTATTCCTTCCAGGCTGCTTCACTTTTTATGTTAATCCAAGAGTATCTATTATTCTGCTGTACTAGTCCCTCCATCATATTACGCTCACTCGTTAATGTTAAAAGCAAATATTTCGTTTGGATATTCTGCACATGTAGAAGTTCATACACTTGTGACAATGAAAAGTATCCTTTAGCTGCATATAATCTTACTTGTTCCATATTAATCTTTCCGTTTCGTTGTAGCAGCTCCTTCCCCCTAGTTTATGTGCAACATCGGTATCAACGTGAAAGTCTGGAGTAATTAAACTTAATTTACCTACAGGCAAGGTTACTTTGTACTGATTTGTACTCAACATTTCTTTGCAGGCGATATTTCGTAGAGAGTCCCATTGTTCTACCAAGCAAGAGTAAATCCTTTTATAATGCTTCCATTGGTCTAATAGGCTATCCATGTTTTTGTTGATTATGTTCTTTCTATACACACTTATTTCCTCTTCTTTATGGCCACCAATCCCTTCAAATGGAGTAAATCTTAAATATTCGTTACCAGCCATACAGAATTCTTTAAGTAATAGTTTATCCGTCTCGGTTAGTTTGTTTAATTTAATCCGGACTACTTTAGATAGAACTCCATGACTTTCTAATAAGTCGAACAATTGTAGATTTTTCATGTCATAATGTTTAGTTGTGATGAATTTTCCAACGACATTATGCTCTGTCCACTCAAGTCGTTGAAGTCCCAGAGATGACTGATATTCACCAATGACTTGCTTCAGCAATCCTACTTTTGCACCTGAACTGTGCATTTGCACATAGTTTGATGATTGAACAAATTGAATGATTTTTTCTATACTCACTAATCTATTCTCCTTTGCCTCAGCAGATTAATTAGTGAGTGGTATTGACTATTTTTTTATATTTTATTCAAAGTAAAGAGTAGCGAGTATAGAAAGTTGGTTGCATCATATAGATAAATGTGTCTATAAGTATCTATATTCCTTGTAATTATTCTCATTTTGTATGGTTTAATATGCTAACTTATGAAGCTAAATGAGCTCTGAAATTATGTGCTTTCATTACTGTTTAGTTCTATACTAAACTAATTCACCCTATTATTTTTATCCAATTAAGAATTATGTTGTTGAGATGACTTCTATTTCGAAAATGAATTAACTGAGGAAAACATCAACATGACTTGATAAATTCAATACCTTATATAAAGAAAAGCCAGCATTGAAATGCTGGCTTTTCATTGTAAATCGTTTATTTATCTTTGAGGAAAGAAGGTATACCATAGTTTGCTTTTCGTTGGTAAACAACGGTAACTTCGCGATCAGGACCACCATCTAACGAAGGAGCCAGGAGTTTCACTTTCGGGAGGTCACCAACTTGCTGTTGTTTAATAAACTCTTCATTCGTTTTACTCATTTTAATCCCCCTCATAGAGATAATTTAATGTGGTGATAGGTTCTTGATTTTCTTCATCTAAAGTAGCAAACTCTTCAATCGAAACCTCTTCCTGACCTCCGATATGAAGAGTGACACAATTTACCCAAAGGATAACATAATTCATGTGAAAATGACACTCTGCCATACTAATTGAATGTTACATTAAGACAAAAAATACCGACCTTTCAACTTCAAAGGTCGGTTTACCCATATGGGAGAAGAAAACAATGGTAATAACTGCATTATATCCACCCTATGTCGTTATATACCGTATTCTGTTCTAACTCTATGTTTATCTGTGCATAAATGTAACAACGTTTTATTAATTAGCCCCTTTTCACAAAAAAAACGTCGATCATTTTCAGATAAACGGTTTAATGGTTCAAGAAAATTTCATTCAATCTCATGTCTCGATAGTGAGTGTATACCAGCTTATACTCATCACATTTCCAAATAACAAACATTAAAAGAATTGTTAATTGAAAGAAATACAAGCTGTTATACATTAAAGAAACCATATCTCCCTACTTCTTTGTTTTTTGTAAACTCAATGTAATTTATTTTTTTTGAAATAGATATTGGAGGTTTTTTATTTTCCAATATAATTACTTGTCGTTTTGTTTGAGCTAATTCTTCAAAGAATTTGTTTTGCAGTTCTTCAGGCGTCTTATCTTCGTTTTCATCTTGTTCCTTATAGGAGGTTACAGGGGAATCAAGAACAACAAATCCTGGGTGAGGCAAAGCGCTACTAATACAATATTCCATTAATCCTATAATAAAGGCTCCATAACTAATAGATCGGTATCCTTTTCCAAATAACCTCCTTGCTTTTCCTGATATAAGAACATCTTTATTTTTAGGATCAAAATCAACAGTAGAAGAATCCGGAAAGTTCCAATCAGTCAAAAATCTTTGTATATGCACACACAATTCAGCTATTAATCCAGTGTAGTCCATTTCAACAGTTTGATTCTGTTCGTCTACTTTTGTTAAAACTAATTTACTTGCTATTAATTCTCTTTCATTCGTCAGTTTTTCAATCGATGATCGAAAACCAGAATATTCAATTATGTTTTTTTGCTTTTTTAGAAATGCTGTCAATTCCTCTTGAATAAATAGTATCTTTGGAGAGAGTTGCTCATCGAGTTTAATACTTATTTCTTCATACTTTAGATTAACATCTAAGGTTGATTCTAACAGTAAAGCTTTTTCACCTTCCATAGACTCAAGTGCATCATTAAGGTCTTTAAGATGACTATTTATTTTAAGAAGTTCTTTCGTATATGAGTCCTTCCTTTGTTTAATTTCTACGTGGTCGCAATCTTCTGTATTTGTAACTAGTTGATTACAATGAGGACACCGTTCAAAGTCTAACATCGAAAAGTAATGATCCCCTTCAATCAAGAATGATAACCTTTTAATGTCAGTCTCATATTGTTCTTTCAGGAGATAAAATCTCTTGATTAATTGATTAGTAGAGAGTAGCCTAGACTCATTACTTTGAATATTCTCCCAGAAGATCTTACGTTTTTCTGTTAATGTTTCGATTTCCGAACTTAATCCACTCCGTTTTAATAACAATTGTTCAATATCTTTAGATAAATTCTGGTCACTCTGTGGCAATTCTAATAATTTAATTTCCGCTTCTATATCCAAAATTAGTTTATTAATAATATCTATTTGAGCATTAAAAAAACCATTTTGGTTGTCAGTCTTTACTGTATTTCGTGTTACAGAATCATCTTTATTTGAGATGATAAGCTTAAAAATAGATTCCTCTGCGGTTTGGTTGTTATTTTTAGATTGAATTGGTGAGTTCTTTGAAATGATCTCAACCTCATTAATAAGAATATAATCGTTAAAACTACGGTAGCTGAACCTTTGAGTTTCCTTAGTTCCCTTGTTTTTAATTACAAATAACTCTGTGTTTATAAAGCCAGACAACTTCATGAGAAAACTGGATACGCTTTCTTTCTTCGCATGCTTTTGAGCTAATTCTGTAAATTTGCTATTAGATTCAATTTCCGAAATAGCTGAGTTATATTTTTTAACTTTTCCCCTGTCAGTCCTCTCTCAAGAGTATAGACTTGGTTATTACGGCTGATTATCTCAAGCTGGACAGTGTGGTACTCCTTAGCTTCATCGATGGGTTCAGGTAACTCGGTACCACCTAACATAAAGTTAATACATTCAAAAATATAAGTTTTCCCTGTATTCGACGGGCCTGCAATCACATTCAATCCACTCTTAAACGAAACCTCTGAAACTTTCTCATCATTCCCTATAATTCGGAGCTTTCTAAGTTCAAAGCCGTAAATCATTCAAGACCACTCCTTGTAAGAGCTTCGTACATAAACTCTCCTCCCCAACTTCCAAGTTTATTATCAATATATCCTTTTAGTTCTTCATCCGAGTATTCTGAAAAAAATTGACTAACCCAAAATGCATTGTTCCGTAATAACTTATAATACTCAGACTCAAAAAGATCTAGAAAAGCATTTGATAATTCCGTGGCTATATAAGAAACACCATTTCCCCCAAAAACAATTTCTAATAAGGTTCTACTGTACATTAAATCCAACCCATCTTGCATAGCTTTCCTTCGAACAACAATTTCTCCTGAACGATGAGGAGTAGCGGGGTGAATTGAATCCGGTGAATTGGGATCACCGATATCCCTGGTATGTAATACTAAGTAATCGTAGTAAACCAATCTTTGCAAATCGAGATAAGCCGGCTGATTCACTGATAATATGATTAAAGCTCTTAATCCAATCTCCAATGGAGAATTAAAAGCCATATCATTCGCCGAATGCTCTGCCATTAGTTCACCCATTTCTTAATTTCGTCTTCATTAGCCAGATGATGGCATATCCCTGCCAAATCATTACCCTTCAGTGAATTGTATAGAGGGTAACTCGGTACATTTAGGTTTCGAGCTGCTAGACAAACTTTTTTGACTCTCTCAAATCCATCTTCATGTTCAGACTCAAGTATGTCTATTATGCCATCGTAAACTTCTTCCTTCAGCTCTTTAAAAGCATCTACACCAGGAGGAAGTGTATCTCTTTCAAACCTCATTAGTGATTCAGCAGAATAAAAAGATTTCCTTTGCCTTTCAAAATGGTTAAAAAAGTTATGATGTTCAGGAAGCTCTTTAACAATAATCCGCTTTACTTTATGACTATCAGAATATGCCTCAAGGAGCTTCGTAATGTATAACAACTCATCTTCCGCAATTTGTTCAGGAGGAAGCACTGGCTGAGGCCGGTTCTTTTGAAGTCCACCAAACCTATAAGGGAAATATCTAGTTTGAGCATGTTGTTCGATTAATCTTTGTGGTTCAACACTATCAATAATAGTGAAATCGAAGGAGGAAACATAATCAGAGAAATCTCCTTGTAATTCAATATTCTGCTTAATGGTAATCTTTTTCTTACACTTTGTTTCCCAGTTTGCTATGAGTCCTTTCCTTAGAGATTCAGGCTCATCTATTAAATCTCCTAAAGTTGTAGATACACCTTTTGGGGCTACGAAGTAATACTTTCTAGGAACAGTATATTTACCAATATAAGTGTAGTAACAAAGTTTTCCAAGTTCTATCCAAATATTGCTGGGAGTAAGAGCATTATCGTAATGCTTGCATTGATAATTATCCCATATAAGTTGCTCCTTCTTGTCATAGACTGAATATGCAACTACATCTCTACCCATATCACCGGCTCCCCCACAGCGGCGAACCTTTACATATGTCTGAGCAAGATATCCTGTAGCCCATTCACAAACTAAATCTTCAAAGTCATCTTCGGAAATAACTTGTAATCTTTTAATCGGTTCAATAGTCTTTCCTAAGAGTAAATCCGCATTTGTGATTTTCTTTCGAATAACAGGAATTGGTATCTCTATTTCTTCCTCATCGTTCACATTTGTTCACTCCAATCTATACAATATTTAGTAAAATAGTACCACATGCAGCCAGTATAATCACCTAAATATTCCATCAATTGAGAGGTGGTATTATGATATTCGTAACACACAAAACGAAAAAGCTAAATTATAGTCTGTTGTGTCTGATATGACATGGATTAAGGGGGTTTCTCGAATCATATGTTATAAAACATGTTACATATTTGCAACTGACATTAACAGTACAAATTCTTATAATGCCTATATATATCTTGAGTTTTATGTAGTCCTATGTGTTATTCTTATCTGCTAATACTTTCAACTAACGAAAATCCAAATATACAATTGTGATTTTGCATGCGTTAAGATATAACTGAAATGAGGTGAATAAAACATGGAAAATGTACGCGAGTTGTTCCAAATCATGACTAGACGGTTTGGTCTGCTCAATAAGAATTGTTGTACCGTGGGAGCTATTGATGTATCGCCGGCTCAAAGTCATATATTGTATGAGGTAGATCGTCAGCACAATCCCTCCATGCAGCAAATTGCCGACACTTTAGGAACAGATATTACAACCTTCAGTAGACAGGTTCAATCCTTGGTGAAGCTTAAATTACTTAACAAAACACCAGATTCTACAGATAGACGTGTATATCTACTCTCACTTACAACCGAAGGGAAGTTTGTTGCAACCACTATTGATCAGCAAATGAGTGCCTATCTAGATGAAATCTTTTCGCATATGAGTGGATTTGAGAAGGAGATGGTGATTAACTCAATTAAACTGTTGAATAAAGCAATGCTTCAATCTGATAACTGTTGTCAACCTGTGAAGGGATAAACACACAATCTAACTCCTCCTACAGTGACAGATTTTTTAAGATATCTATTATCTGGCTTATGTTACATACAACAAAAGACCACCGAGGTCTCTCGGCGGTCTTCATACATTAATGTAGTGTGTATTTGGAACGTAAAGCTTTCTCGAGATGTTCATATTCAACCTGTTCCGCAAAACTCATAAGCTCACCATTAATGACAACGGCAGGTGTAGCAAACTCGATGAGCTTATCTGACTGTATATGTGCAAAACCTCGCTCTTCGAATAGAGATCTTAACTTCCGTTTTGCAAGCGCTCGATCCATAGGTAGGGAATAATCATACACATGAATAGTTAGCTCGTTTTCAAATGTCTCTTTTAATTTCTGCTTAATCTCAGTATATATACTCAAAGAAGCGGAATAGTCAGGCGCAGAGCAACAATCAGCAGCTTCTACCCCGTCTTCATCGCAACAATCAGTTGTTTGCTGACTATTTATATTTGGAAAGAGTTCGATAGAGTTTTTTGTATTCAACATATGTTCCTCCTCACTTTAAGAAGTTACTTTCATCCGATGAGTCGGTTGTGGAGGCAGTGGACTAAAACATTCGTGGTACGTTTGATCCCAAACCGTTCCCAGATTCTGATCAATGGAGGCAATCGCATCCGATACGACTAAGTCCAGAAGTCCCGGTGAAGCTTCAATCCTAATGTTCAGAACGACCCGGTACTGATTACCCATTTGTGAGTAGCTATTGGTGTATATAGGTGCTGCACCTGTTTGAACAACACTTGCTTTGACATAGCCTGTATCATTACCAGCATGTACCTTCAGATGCGCTACGGCCATCTTTTCCCTCAAAAAATGCCCGTTTAATTTACTTAAAAGTCCATCTACCCACTGCTGAGGATCGAATGCTTTTCCATCCGGATGCTTCACGTCACCCAGCATATTCATCCACGCAAGCTTGGCTTCGCCTTCAGCATATACACTGTAATCAATATCCAAAAGTTTGTGACCGCTTGGAATTGTACTATTCCATAAATCGAGTAGAGGGGCTAAGTTAACACCTGTAGTCGCTGAGATCGGCTGTATGATTGAATTCGGATAGCGTTGATGAAGATACGTGACCACTCTATCCATCTCTTCTTCCGTGTATTGATCCAGTTTATTTACAGCAATAATATCTGCCTCGGCCAACTGCTTCTCAAAAATATAACTAACGGATTGAGAAAATAGAAGACGTCCTGCTTCTTCCTCATTTAATTCAGCCAACAATCTAGCCGGATCAACCACAATAGTCAAGGGTACCGTTGTGAACTCGTTAGCATAATTTTGTTTTAAGGGCTGAATGACCGTTGCAGCGAGATCCGTACAACTACCAACGGCTTCACAGATGATATAATCCGGTTTCTTTTCTAAAGTAAGTTGGTTCAAATGTTCATACAAGTCTTCAAACCGACAGCAGAAACATCCCCCTGTTACTTCTTTGGTTTCCAGTCCACTGATTTGTGCGAGTTCCGTATCAATTAATTCTTTCCCTTGATCGTTAGTAATGATGGCGACCTGCTTCCCCTGCTCTTGTAAAACTTTGGCCATTTGTATCATTGTTGTTGTTTTCCCCGCTCCTAGGAAGCCACCTAACAACACCATTTGGACCTTTTTCATATAAACGCTCCTCCTCTTTCATTCAAAATGGTTATTCGTGAAGTATTCTGTAGACATAAGCAGCCGTGATCGCGCCCATGGTTGTCCATACGATATATATCCATAAAAACTCCAAGTGTCCGGAGGCCAAAGCTGGGCCTAAAGATCGTGCAGGGTTCATAGATGCCCCACTTACAGGACCTCCAAACATTGCTTCTAGAGCGACTGTTCCTCCTATAGCGATTCCAGCGAATGATTTTGATGCTTTTGCATGGACAGCAGAACTTAAAATGACCATCATTAAAATAAAGGATAGAATGAATTCCAAAATGGCACTTTGCAACCAGGGCCCTGAAGGAAGCGTTGCCCCCAATCTCCCTACATTACCAAACATAAATAGTAAGGTAAGGCTGGCTGCATAGGCTCCAACACATTGTATGAAAACATAAGAGAAGGCTTCAATCGCTGTGATTTGTCTTGAGAAATAAAAAGCGAGGGTGACTGCCGGGTTAAAGTGAGCACCTGATACATGTCCAAAAGCATATATCAAAGCCATGACCACAAGCCCAAACGTTATAGCTACCCCGATATGTGTTAATGTTTTTGTAGTGGTATCTACTACTACCGCACCTGTGCCGGCAAATACTAAGAAGAAGGTTCCAATAAACTCAGCTATCCATTTTTTTCGGAGATCAAGTAGTAAAGAACTGCGACTGGTTTCAAAGCTCAATAATGGAAAACCATCTTTGACTTCTGTCGCATTCAAATGGTTGTCCCCTCTTAACATTTTAAACAACAGCGTTTAAAAATACCGTCTTCAGGAACTGTAACGATCTCTTGAAATAGTTCATCCATATCGGGGTTAGGGTGTTTCCATTCGTAATAGAACTCATGTTCAATCAGATCAAGTGTTTGTATAGAGGCTTGTCTCAGTAAAGGGGAGCCCTTATATAGGTACAGTCTTGTTTCATATTGTATGGGGTCAATGATGCTCTTCAGGTCATTATCATCTACAAAAGAGCGGAAAGTCGTTAAATCTTCTGTATTGGTCCAGGGGTTGAACATGATAAAGGTTGGATTGAGTGAAATCTCGATGTGGCGGAGATATGCAATAGCCTGTTCGATATCTTGAATAGAGGTGTCTTTGGCTACGGCATCCAGTACAACTTCCGATGGAAATTCTAACGCGGATGTAATGAACTTAACACCGAGCCCTTTCATTTCAGCTAATGTTTCTTTATTTTCAAGAATATGATCTACTCGGGTAGTGAAGTCGTAAGTGAGATCAGGAAATTCCTCATGTAACTGACGCAATATCTTGATACCGTGGTATTTCGCATTAAAGAAGTCTGCATCAATAAAGGATAAGTGCGTCATCCCCCCTTCGACAAGGTTTCTGACATCCTGTAGTACAATCGATTCAGATACCAGGATGACTTTACCCTCATAGGCAGCATATACCGAGCAATACAGACACTTATGATGACACCCGCGTGCGATTTCAGTGGAGCCCACGATCTGCTCAGAGCCTAATAGTTTGTTGATTTGCTTCTGGGGATACTTGTAGAGCGGCGGAAGCATATGCCGTGTCGGAACGCTTAAATGATCTCTAGACATATACGGATGAATTTCTTTACCCTGCAGAGCATCACGTCCGATGAGAACCCCATCCAGGGTACAATCAGTGTCTCCAGACAGATACTTTGCAAGATTGACCAAAGGTCTCTCCCACTCTCCACAAACGCAGGAATCACTATACTTCCCGGCAAGTCGGCTGGCATTAATAGTTGCATGCTGACCAAAGTACGTAATATGAGCCTTCGGATTAACCTGACGAATGATTTGAGTTAGTTCAGTGGCCGCTTGAACAGCATCAAATAATGGAATGGAAATGGCGATAAGCTCTTGATCCAGAAATCGTCCTTCATCAATTCCTTCGACATAAGTATCAAGCACAGACACATCGAAATCTGCATGTAATAAAGCGGTCAAGGCTGTAGCTACCGTCATCGGTTGATAGCCACCTTCAAAGTTAGAAACCAACAGGACCTTCATGAGCCTTCCTCCCTATCTTTCAAGGTTCTTCTTCGGTTAAACTTTCGTGGCTTTAATCAAGTAATAGCCTACTTTTTCTTCTAAAAAATGATGGGCCTCAGCATGATCCTGCTGAAATTGCAGATATTCATCTTTATACTCTTCACTCGATTCCATCAGCTCACGATATCGTTTGTTTTTGTCATCTGTAAAATTGATAACTTCCAAATCGATATACCCCGCTTCTTCAATTTGGGCAATGTTCTCGCTTAACTGAATACTCCCAGCGCGGCAACCGCTAACCAAGGACAAATCATTCTTGATGGAAGACGGGACGGGTGCATAAGAAACAAAATCCGTGTAGATAAAGGTACCCCCAGGTGCTAACACACGTGTAATTTCCTGGATGGCTTTAATCCGGTCAGGCACCAGATTCAGAACACACTCACTGTATATCAAATCAAACTGGCCATCCATATACGGAAGCGACTGGACATCGGCAACAAAGAAGCCCAACTTTTTACGAAACCCATCTGGAAATTGGGTGCTTTTTTCCCTGGCACGGGCAATCATGTTCTCACTGAAATCTACACCAATAAATTGCTTTCCATCTTCATGTGACTCCACCAAAGAGAGCAGTGTTGTTCCCATGCCACAACCGATATCGAGAATTCGCTGTTTATCTGAAGCAAGAACAAACTCTTTAATACGTTCTGTAGGTCCGGACGGAGAAAATTTATCCGTTCCTTCCGAGTAGTTACCTTCACCTTCAGCTACAGAGTTATAAAAGTCTTTGATTGCTTGCGTTGCTGCATCCAATTCAGCTGGACCAGGCGAGCAGCAGTTTGAAACATTGGAAACTACCAGTTCTTGATTAGACATTTGTTATTTCTCCCTTCGAGATGCTTTGTATTTTTATGGAACGGACATAGGCAGTCCATAATACATAGAAAACAAGAGTGCCTAGAATCCAAAGGAAACCTGAGAAATAGAACGTAGTGTCAATTTGAAAAGTGTCCATTAGAATGCCAGATGTCAGCGGACCCACAATCATTCCCAAGCTTGTCGCAGAACCCAAAAATCCCATCGTCGCCCCCATTCCCGCCTCTCTTCCCAAAACAGTAGACAATGCTGAAGAGGAAGCCAGTGTGACTGCCGAAGTTAGTCCGGTTCCAATCATCAGTAAAGCGATCGTCCAAAGCGAATGCATAGAGGGAAACATCATTAAAAGAATCGTGGTCAACATAGCTGAGATAAGAATTAACTTCATTTTATTAAAACGGTCAACCACCCAACCTAGCGGTACCTGTGTTGCACCTATTATGATGTTGTTTAAGGCAATTAAAAAACCGATCATCAGGGCATTAAGCCCTCTGCTTTGGGCGTACAGGGTGAAGAAGGAAATCATGAACATGGAAAGAACAGCTACAATGACATTGACGGAGGACAATGCTAGAATCCCGGGATGTCTCCAGGGAGATCGTTTCAGATGAGTACGCTCTGAATTGGTTTCGTTAAGATCAGCCACATTGGTTTCTTTCTTCGCCCTTGATGAAGGTAAAGCAAAGACAATAACTAAGGCGATGACCGCAAGGCCGAGTAAGGAGAAAAATGCATTCTGTGTCCCGTACTGAACTGATATATATCCACCGAGAAAGGGACCCAACCCATTTGCCAAGAAAATAGCAGTGTTGTATATCCCCATATACTTGCCTTCTTGCCCTTTAGGGCTAATTTCGCCCATGTAAGCCATAGCCATAGGTAGCATCATGGCTGATGCTACGCCATGAAGTAACCGTGCCCCTAGAAGACCTGCTATACTACTTGCTAGTCCATAACTTAGCGCAATAAAGGGGTAAAGTATGAGGCTATAGATAAGAATGGCTTTAGGTCCTTTTTTATCTGCCAATCTCCCGATCGGTGTACCAATTAAAAGACGAACTACGTAAAATCCGCTGTACAACGTTCCGACCCACAAACCGGTTGCCCCTAAGTTTTTTGCATAAGGAGCAAGTAGTGGTGCTACAATCCCGGTACCTACGACCAATATAAAGACAGATAAACACAGGAAAATAATATTCTTTTTCATATGACACCCATACGTTTATCAGTAGACGAAGGCACCTCTCCATCTTGATCCTTTGTTATGAAAAAATGCATGGCTTCTTTTGCGGTATTCAAGACTTGAGATGCATGCTTACCATCTACACCATGAGCTATCATATAGCCCAAACGATTATAGTTGCTCTTAGTCATCGTTACGTAATCACCATTTTGAACAGAGATCTCAACTTGCTTTATTCCTTCAATTGATTGAGCTGCGTTCTTGTTCAATCGAACATTTCCATCTTGATACGCAAGTAAAAATTGAATTTGGGCTGAATCTGTGATGGGTATGTCCCTAGGAGCACTTGCAAAGGTTCCCCCGTAACAATATGAAATGCCAACTTACGCAGATCATATCCGGTAACAGCATGAACCAAGTTGTGAATTTGATCTCCGCCCACCCTCGCATTCACCTCGATTACTTTGGGTCCTTGAGGAGAAAGCTTAACTTCAGTGTGGGAGACAATATAATCTACGCCTAGGACCGCCAAAGCCTTAATAACGACCTCTTGAATCAGGGTAGAATCCTGTTCTGATAATAGAGCAGGTACCAAGTGTCCTTCTTCAATTAATGCGGATGTATTTTTAGCGGTAATTGCAATGATATGTGTGGTTCCATTGATCGTACATGACTCAACACTAAATTCAGGTCCTTCGATGTATTCCTCTACGAGAATATGCTTCTCTAAAGGTTGTCCAACCCAGTTTAGAGCATTAGTGCTAATAAGTTCAGCAGCACTCCATGCTTCTTCTAACGTATTACATTTTTGTACCATATGACTGCCCGCATCATTAGAAGGTTTTACGATAACGGGTAACTTCATTTCACTAAGGATGTGTAGTATCTCTGCAGGTGTTTGGATTAAAGCGTATTGGATGGGGGATACCTGGTGTTTGGTTAAATATGCGCGGGTTTGTGCTTTGCTGCGGCAATTTAAAGCGGCCTGTGAAGATAAGTGGAATTGCAGACCCAAGGCCTCGGCTATTTTCGCACCTAGAACGATGCGATATTCATTATTCGTATACACAGCAACAATAGAAAGCCGTTTAGATATTTCGATTGCCTTAGCGATTGCCTCTTCTTCCTGATTCAAATCCATTTCAAAAGGGAAATCTGCAATCATGGCATCTTCAAAAGGTATCTTCGTATTCATGAGAACCACCTTATAGCCTTGTTCCTTTATGAAAAGGATCTCCTCAACATCATCTCGCCGACCAATAAGCAGAACTACAGGACGATTCACCATTTTAATGCCTCCTTATCTGCAACACTCGGATTGGGAACTCTGTGGCAAGATACCTTCTTGAGTGGAGGTTTCATTGAATAATTTCTTTGTTTTGGCTACGGCGATGATACCGGCAACTTGTCCAATTTCTTCGTTCGTAATGAACTCTTGCTTAGCAGAAATAAGTGCCTTCCTCAAATCTTCTTGATCTCCGATGATCATCGCACTTGTTAGTTCAACTAATGCTCGATCTCTGGGTGAGAGGTACTCCGCTCTTAGAGCTTCTTCCACAAAATCAGTATACTTCCGATGTAGCTCAGGCAATAATTGGAGCATTTTAAATTCACCTCACGATAGAATGGTTAGTACATTTATATCAATCTATCCTTATGTAAAGACAGACATGATAACTCACTTATAATAGTTGTTTAACGCAAGTAATTACACGCCTTGTTATATATCACATTTAAATGAATAAGAGACACACATTGAATACACTTCATTATTTATGGCTTAATTCACATTAAAATAAGGATACAAAATACATTTACTTGAATAATTTTCCTTTATTATATTCTGATAATTTGCAAATAGCAACTTTATTTTTCGTTGTTCAACATTAAATTTAAGTGTTGATTTCCAAAAACAGTCATGCTAAAGTCTGTTCATGAATTCATTATTTACTTACAATAGATAGTTAAAAAGTGAGGGATTCTTATATGCAAATGGTATCTATCCGCCAAGCCAAAGTGAACGATTTAAATAGTATATTGGGCATCTACAATCAAGGTATTGAAGATCGAATTGCAACGCTAGAAACGGAAACGAAAGATATGATATACATACAAAAATGGTTTAACCAACATCAAGGGAGACATGTCGCATTGGTAGCAGAGGTATCAGAACAAGTTATTGGATGGGCTTCGTTAAATCCGTACTCGCACCGCTGTGCTTATCACGGTGTCGCTGATTTGTCGATATATATTCATAGAGAGTATCGTGGAAAAGGCATTGGAAATGCGCTCCTTTTAGAGTTGGAAAATGAAGCGAGGAAGCATAACTTTCATAAAATTGTGTTGTTTACCTTTCCCTTTAATAAGGCTGGGCAAGGATTATACCAGAAACTGGGGTATCGAACTGTAGGTTTTTTTGAACAGCAAGGTATTATGGATGGCGAACTTATTGATATTATGATTATGGAAAAACTCATTCACCAAGCTGGAATGCACGGATAAAGGGATGAAAACAACGCTCTTCAGCGACTACTAAAAGAAATGATAAAGGGACGTCGTCATTGTGTATGACAACGTCCCTTTATTAAAAGAAATAATATTAACTATTAGTTGCTTCATACATACTCTTCAGTACATGACGCATTTCAGGCTTGATTGAAATGTCCGGACGTCTCTCCATTGCGAGTTTTTCAGCTTCTTCAACTGTAGTAGCTTCACCCAAGTTCATCAAAAGAGCTGTAGCTACTGTACCCGTACGGTTCCGGCCACCAGCACAGTGAAAGAATACTTTTTTACCTTCCTGAACAGCTTCAGTCACGGCTTGAATAGCGGACTTGATGGATTCTTCCTGATCATTCCCATTTTCAACAATTGGATAATGATGTCGGTGTGCTGAATCAGGAAATCCTTCTTGTGCCTTACCATCATCTCGGAGATCAAATACCTCAGTTACACCTTGCTCCTTGATCGCACTTAGAGCAGCATCTGCTCCCCCAATATATACTTTACCTTTAACCAGTTCATGATAGTTAGACATCGTTATCCTCCTCTTTTCTAATTGTGCTTAACAGCAACTTGAGCCTCCACTAACGACGAGTCCAAGTCCATCAGCAGATTGTTCCACATCCAGGGTAATCGATTCTACGGTAGCTGCAATCTCGGGATCGACAGCTACGCGTATCGCATTGATTTCCTGTACCACATCGTTCTCTGCAGGATCAGCGAGCCCTAGTTGAAAACTGGGTCCACAGCATCCGCCGCCAACCATGGCAAACCGAAGCGTATGCACACCTGCTTCTTTCATCATTGCCTCGATATAGGTTTTAGCACCATCGGTAATCATCATCCTCGGTTGACTCCTCTCTATACTTCACTCGTACTTCCCGCTTCAGTCCAGGTCTTTAAGCTATCATAACCAACTACTTCTCTGGATTCCCATGGTATAATCACGGTGTTTCCATCCGAAGCTTTATGAATCTGCTGAATCCATTCCTGCTCAGCGATGGCCCGTCCGCTAAGAATGGGGTCCATGGTGTCTGTCACGGCAAAACTTTGATTAATGGTCCACCACTTGGTTGGTATACTGGCCCGCTGTAAGTCCTGTTCCAAACGAAAAGCCTCATAATACGGTGTAGCCTCTGCGAGTGTAACAATAACAACACTTGTTTCATTCGGATCACGAAGTCGTGGTAACAAATGCTGAACGGCAGCCGGGATGGCACCTGCTGAACGTGCAATCTCCTTATGGTACTCTTCCGTTGCATCGAGAAGAAGTAACGTGTGCCCTGTTGGAGCCGTATCAATAACCACAATCTCATCGCTGCTTCGTTCAACCAGATTGGCAAATGCACGGAAAACTGCAATTTCTTCAGTACAAGGTGATCTTAAATCTTCTTCCAAGTAAGCCAGACCATCCTCATCCAAAGAATCCTTGTTCTGCTCCAGGACTTCCTGTTTATATCGTTCCAGTTCGACCTTCGGATCGATACAGCTCACGGTGATGTTGTCCGTCTCTTGTTCGAGCACATGACTCAGATGGGAAGCGGGATCGGTTGTGCTCAGATGTACCCGGTGACCTCTCTCTGCCAGACCAACAGCTATAGCTGTTGCGACCGTTGTTTTGCCTACGCCGCCTTTTCCCATGGTGAAAATCACTCGGATACCCTGGTTCTCCATATCATCTACGAGATGTTGCAAAGGGAAAACCAACGAAGAATTTACATTTTTCTCTTGTACCAGCCTAACCTCCGGGGCATCGAAGAAATGACGCAAATGCTCAATGCCAGTGATGTTAAACGGCGCTAGAGGAATTTGATAGATTGGAAGCTGCTGAACAGCTTCAGGAAGTTTCTCCAATGCACGTACCTGTCGACCGTAAAAAGCAGAAGAAACTGTATCCTGCTCGACAACCGAAGAAAGCATCCCGTTCACGATCAATAACTGATTCTGAATACCGATCTCTCCAAGCTCTTGCGATGCCCGCGCAGCTTCCTTCAGCGGCGAATCATCCGGACGAGTCACCAGTACAAGTGTCGTCTCATTGGAATCAGACAAGGTTTGGACGGCATCCTCATATAATGTTTTTTTCGCTTCCAGACCGGCAAGCGGTCCCAGACAGGAAGCGCCATGCGTACTTTCAGATAAAAACCCGCTCCAGGCGGTCGGCAATTGCAACAAACGCAGCGTGTGCCCTGTCGGAGCCGTATCGAACAAGATGTGATCATACTGCTCTCGCAGTTCTTGATTAGTCAGCATGGAACTGAACTCATTAAAGGCAGCTATTTCAACCGTACAGGCTCCAGATAATTGCTCTTCCATCGTGGCGATCACTGTATCTGGAAGCACGCCGCGGTATGGCCCAACCATTTCAGCTTTGTACTCATTAGCGGCGGTTTCAGGATCGAGATTGGCGGCATCCAGATTATTCATTCCAATTACAGGTACGGGGTGATTAGAGAGCTCCATACCAAAAACATCCTGTAGGTTAGAAGCTGGATCGGTGCTCACCAGCAAAACACGCTTCCCCGAATCGGCAAGCGATACGGCTGTTGCACAAGCCGTAGACGTCTTGCCTACGCCCCCTTTTCCGGTAAAAAACAGATAAGGGGTTAACGACATGGATTTCGGTTCAAATCGGTTTAACATGTTGAGAGGACCTTCTTTCCTAAAGCTCGGATTTGGTTTTGACTTCAAGACGTATTCTCGGCTTAGCCACCAGTTCTTCTTCCGTCAAACCGGTCCATTGAACGAATTCTTCGTTGCTTGGATAACCATTTTCCTTTACCACTTGACCATCTACAATGATAATGGGCAGCACTTGAGGACCCTTTTCAGCCAAAAGCTGTCCTACGAGCGGACTTGCCACAAAAGCATCAGGTTCACTGGTTAAGTTATAACGGGATACCTGAAACTGTTTCTTTTGCAAATTATGGACGACAGCAGATACACGAATCAGTTCCGGATCAACACCCGGACCACACACGCCGGAAGAACAACACATGGCAGGATCGTAGATCTCCATTGTTTTCAACGCGAACACCCCTCTCCAAATTAGAAAAGCCGGGAAACATTCTCCCGGCAGTTTGTATTATTTGCCGGTTTCAGCGAACGTTTTAATGCGCTCCCCAATCTGGTCACGAACCCTTTGGAATACAGCCCATTTCTCTTCATCTGTCCCTTGCGCTTTGGCAGGATCATCGAACCCCCAGTGTTCCCGCTTGACATGTTGTGGTGTCATTGGACATTTATCCGCAGCGTCTCCACACAATGTGACTACAAAATCAGCATTGTTCAACAACTCTGAATCAATGATATCGGAAGTTTGAGTTGAAATATCTAGGTCAACTTCTTTCATGGCTTCCACTGCTTTTGGATTCAGACCGTGTGCCTCAATTCCCGCACTATAAATGTTCCAGTCCTCACTTAGATATTTCTTAGCCCAGCCTTCGGCCATTTGGCTCCGGCAAGAGTTGCCAGTGCATAGGAAGTACAGTGTTTTTTTACTCATGTTCATCGTCTCCTCGTTGTTTGAATTATAGAATGCTTTTTATAGAATGCTTAACCACAGATACAGACCCAATAGCGTAATAAGCAGAGTCGGAACGGTGATCATGATACCTGTCTTAAAGTAAGTGCCCCATGAAATTTTGACGCCTTTCGTGCTAAGTACATGAAGCCAGAGTAGCGTCGCCAGTGAACCGATCGGAGTAATCTTGGGACCCAGGTCTGATCCAATAATATTGGCGTAAATGAGCGCCTCCCGAACCTTTCCTGTAGCCGTTGTTGCATCAATGGCAAGCGCATCAATTAGCACGGTAGGCATATTGTTCATCAAGGATGAAATAATTGCCGCAATAAAGCCCATACCCATCGTTGCAGCAAACAATCCTTGATCCGCCACAGCCTGAATGACCACGGCTAGGAGATCCGTTAAACCCACGTTACGTAGACCATAGACCACGACATACATGCCGATGGAGAAGAATACGATGGCCCACGGCGCTTCTTTGACAACCAATGTAGTCGGTACAGCAGAACTGCGGGAAGCCATGAACAGGAAGAATATCGCGACAACACCGGCCACAAGGGATACGGGAATACCGACGAATTCACTGGTGAAGTATCCAATGAGCAGAACTCCCAAGACCACCCACGACAATCGAAACATTTTCATATCTTTAATGGCAGATACTGGAGGTTTCAATTCACTGGCATCAAAACGTTTGGGAATACTCTTTCGGAAGAAGAGATACAATACGCCGATACTCGCAACCAGTGAGAACAGATTCGGAACAAACATCCTTCCTGCGTACTCCATGAATGTAATGCCAAAGAAGTCAGCAGATACAATGTTGACTAGGTTACTTACAACCAGTGGCAAAGAGGTCGTATCCGCAATAAATCCGCTGGCGATAATGAATGGAAATACTTTTTTCTCATCGAAATTCAGTGCGCGTACCATGGCTAGAACAATCGGTGTCAGAATCAGTGCGCCTCCGTCATTGGCAAAGAAGGCAGAAACCACAGCACCCAAGATTGAGACGTAAACAAACATCCGGACACCATTTCCGTGAGCAGCCTTGGCCATATGTAAGGCAGCCCACTCGAAAAATCCGATACGATCCAGAATTAACGAAATCAGAATGATCGCTACAAACGCAAGCGTGGCATTCCAAACGATTTGCGTCACATCCCAGACGTCTTGGAGATTGACCACACCCACAAGTAAAGCAAGAATTGCTCCGCCGCAAGCAGACCAACCAATGGACAGGTTTTTAGGTTGCCAGATGACGAGGACTAACGTAATTAAAAAGATAATGCAGGCCATGACGACAGAAAACACAAGTTCTACCTCCTCTAATCAAGTGCAGTATAGCTAATAACATTCTCCTCATACCTTCATGTCATTCAATTATTATATAATGATGTACTTATATAATGATCAAAAGTTCAACTACAAATGCGAGGTACGTCCACCTTGTTCAGAGTCCGGAGAATGTTTTGGGAATGAGGCATGGCGTCCAGAACGGTTTTGATATAAGGTGTATCATCCACATTTAAAGAATAGTAGACCCACTGTCCTCGTTTATTTTCCTTAACCATCCCTTGATCCTTTAATTTACGTAAATGCTGACTAATCCCCGGTTGAGAAATATCCAAGACATCAACAAATTCGCAAACACACCAATCCCGATCTTTAAGGAGCGTCAACATGGTTAAACGGGTTTTGTCTCCCAAGAGCTTTAGTTTGTCTGCCGCTTCATGTATGGTCTTCAATTGAATTCCTCCTTCCAGACGGTATATAATCGAATAATTATATTATAATATAGTTATTTAATTGTATCAACCCTTTACCGTAAAAAAGTGTGCGTCGACTCCATGGTATAAAGAGTCCACGCACACCGTTTTATTCGGTTGAGTATTCAGCCTCCCTTAACACTGGGAACCGACTCCTTTTTCCCCAAAGACAGCAGCACAGTTTCCTGATCTGGCATCTGATCGAGCACCGCTTTAATATATGGCTTATCTTCTACATCTAAGGAATAGTATACCCACTGCCCCCGGCGTGTTTCGCTAACAATCCCCTGAGACTTTAATTTGCGTAAATGTTGGCTAATTCCGGGTTGAGACATATCAAGTACTTCAACAAAATCACACACACACCATTCTTTCTCTCTAAGAGAATGAGCATGGTCAGACGGGTTTTATCTCCAAGCAACTTTAACTTATCTGAAATTTGTTCAATAGATTCCATTTGCGTTCATCCTTCCCTGCGTTCAACAATCCTAACTGATATATAAGTTTATATTTATATTCTAAAGCAAGGATATGTTGAAATCAAGGAAGTCAGTGTAATGCTTCTTTCGTGAACATAACCTTCAACCAAAACGACCTGCAACATAATTCTCCGTTTTTGGATTTTTCGGGTTACTAAATATTTGGCTTGTGTCGTCGTATTCAATCAGTTCTCCATCCAGAAAAAAGGCACAATGATCTGAAATCCTTGCAGCTTGATGCAAGTTGTGAGTCACCATCACAATCGTATAGGATTGTCGAAGTTCTTTAACGAGTTCTTCAATTTTAAGGGTGGATAACGGATCTAATGCAGCAGTAGACTCATCCATCAGCAAAATTTCAGGATTCATCGCCAGAGCTCGGGCGATACATAAGCGCTGCTGTTGTCCTCCTGAAAGCTGCAGAGCGGATTTTTTTAGCAGGTCTTTCACTTCGTCCCATAAAACCGCTGCTTTCAGACTCTTCTCCACAATATCATTCAACTCGGGTTTGCGGGTAATGCCGTGTAACCGAGGACCATAAGCGATATTATCATAGATTGATTTGGGAAACGGATTAGGCTGCTGAAACACCATTCCCACTTTTTTTCGGAGTAGTTCCACACGCACTTGATCATCATAGATAGCATGCCCCATAATGCGAATATTTCCTTCAATTCGCACCCCATCGATACGATCATTCATCCGGTTAATGGTTCGAAGAAGTGTTGATTTTCCACAGCCCGAAGGACCAATAAACGCAGTAATGGAATGTTCAGGTACATCTAGACTAATATTTTTCACAGCCTGTTGCTGTCCATAAAATACACTCAAGTCTTGAATTTGAATGGCGTTCATACAATATGTCTCCTTAAAATTACAGGTTTTTCTGATATTTATTTCTCAATACAACGGCAATCAGATTAAGTGTAAGCAGCAGAATGAGCAGAACAATAATACCACTCGCGGCTAAATCGTGAAACGAAGTCTGCGGTTTGGATATCCAGTTGTATACCTGTATAGGAAGCACCGTAAATTGGTCCATCAGATTACTAGGTAAAAAGGCTACATAGGTTAAAGCTCCAATCATCACCAGAGGAGCCGTTTCTCCGATTGCTCTGGACACTGCCAAAATGATCCCCGTCAAGATCCCTGGAAAAGCGGACGGAAGGACAGAACGTTGTACGGTCTGCCATTTGCTGGCTCCCAGTGCAAAAGAAGCATCTCTGCGGGAACCTGGAACGGCTTTTATCGCTTCTTGTGCAGACACGATAATCACCGGAAGGACAAGCAGTGTCATGGTTAATGCCCCGGATATCAGACTTCGCTCCAGGTTTAATCCTCTCACAAAAATGGTGAGTCCCAGGATACCATAGACAATGGATGGAACTCCGGCAAGTGTACTAATATTAAGCTGTATTAGTCTAGTCAGCCTGTTTTTCTTTGCGTACTCTTCCAAAAATATAGCTGCTCCGACACCAATAAGAAATGAAATTGGAGCCATGATACAGACCATATAGAGCGTTCCAACGAGGGCTGACTTCAAGCCAGACCCCTCTGCCCTGCGAGAAGGGTAATTGGTAAATAACTCAGGAGTAAATGTAGCAACTCCGTCAATCATAATATCGATAATAAGAAGCATAAGTGCAAGTACCCCGACGGACGTCGCCGCCAGAAACAAAATTTTCATCCAACCGTCTCTTTTTTTCTGGCCTGAACCTGTTTTGTTTCTGTACTCTGGATGTTCTGCTTCACAACCGTTTCAGGCATTTAGTAGACCTCCCTATATCTTTTCGATACAGCCGCAGCAATGATATTTAAGATAAGCGTGATTACAAACAACGTAAGACCTACAGCAAAAATAGATCCATACGCTAGTGATCCATGCGGAGTATCACCCAAACTCACTTGCACGATGTAAGCTGTCATGGTTTGAATACTATCAAGTGGGTTCGCCGTAAGCTGAGGAGTCGCACCTGCTGCAACAGTTACAATCATGGTCTCTCCTATAGCACGAGAAAAGGCAAGAACAAATGAAGAGATAATTCCGGATAATGCTGCAGGAAGAACAACTTGTACAGCCACTTCAAATCGTGTTGCCCCCAGCGCATAAGCCCCGTATCGCAAACTGCTGGGCACAGCTCTCATGGCATCTTCGCTGAGTGATGAAACCATAGGAATGATCATCACGCCAACGGCAATTCCTGCACTTAGGGCATTAAACAGACTCGTTCCGGGAATAAGCGTTTGAATGACAGGGGTAATAAAGCTTAAGGCAAAATATCCATAAACGATGGTTGGAACTCCGGCCAAAACCTCTAGCACAGGTTTCACGATGTTTCGTACTCGCAGTGTTGCATATTCACTCAAATAAATGGCTGTTGCCAGCCCTACAGGGATGGCAATACAACAAGCAATTAGCGTGACCATCAATGTTCCAAACATTAACGGAACTACCCCAAAGCTTACTGGCTGAATTAACAGCGCCCAAGTCGTACCTGTTAAAAATTCAAGAATCGGCACCTGCTTGAAGAATGCAATGGATTCTGAAACGAGTGTGTATACGATGCCTATTGTTGTAAGGATGGACACCAATGCACATAAGAATAAAAGGAAAGGCATCACATAATCTGCGTATCGCACCTGGTTAGAGCGAAAAGGATGATTTCCTTGGGGTATTGTGTTCATATCAGCTCTCCTCATTAAAAACTAAAGCGTGTGTGACGCCTCTTGGTCCCCAAGAAGCATCACACACGTTAAGGTTTACGCGGTTACTTTAACTTCTCCAAATCTTCCTTATACATTTCTTCTGGCAAACGAATATAGCCGACCTCTTCTGACAATTCAGCAGCATTCGTCAAGTAGTATTCAACAAATGCCATAACTTCAGGATTTTCCAGCTTTTGTTTGTTCACATAAATATAAAGCGGTCTGGATAGAGGTGCATAGGTCCCATCATTAATCGTTTCGTGTGTAGGTGTAATTGGACCGTTTCCTCCATCAATGGGAACCACCTTCAACTTGTCCTGATTCTCTTCATAGTAAGCAAATCCGAAATACCCAAGGGAATACTTCTCACCTGCCACACCTTGAACCAGTGTATTATCATCTTCACTGAATGTAACTTGCGCATCGTTCCGGCTTTGCTGCGCTTCCTCGTTTACCGTTTCTGTGAAGTAGTCAAATGTTCCTGAATCGGCACCTGGTGAGTAGATTTTAATATTCTCATTTGGCCATTCACTGCGTACGTCACTCCATTTCATGACTGTACTTCCAGGTTTGAAGATGCTGTGCAACTCTTCTACAGTCAGATGATCGACCCAGTCATTCTCGGGATTGACCAAGACGGAAAGACCATCATATGCAACTTCAAGTTCCAGATACTCTACGCCATTTGCTTTCGCATTTTCGGCTTCTTCCGGTTTAATTGGACGGGATGCATTATTAATCGCCGTCTCTCCGTTAGCAAATCGTTTAAACCCGTCTCCTGTACCTGAAACACCAACGGTGACACGGACATCTCCATGTTCTTTACCAAACTCTTCAGCTACCGCCTCAGTAACGGGATATACCGTACTTGATCCGTCAATATCCACCGTTCCTGTCAATTTTTCCGAGGTGCCTTGTTCTTCTGATGTAGCGGTTTGTCCATTCCCTGAACTCTCGTTACTACCTGTACTAGCTGTACCCCCTGCGCATGCTGACAAAGATAGTGCTCCTACCAGCACCAACAGCATATAAAACCATTTTCCCTTTTTCATGATCCCCATCGCTCCTAAAATTTAATGTTTATATACACATATCATTATTAGTTTATATGATTAAATGAATTCTCCTTTTGTGTTA
Organism: Paenibacillus sp. 1A_MP2; assembly: GCF_052244825.1. Classification (NCBI taxonomy): domain Bacteria; kingdom Bacillati; phylum Bacillota; class Bacilli; order Caryophanales; family Paenibacillaceae; genus Paenibacillus; species Paenibacillus sp. 1A_MP2. Next base: position 166,073 of record NZ_JBQQCS010000005.1, read on the forward strand.
AATCTGTGTAAAAGGTTTAGCCACAATCGTTTTGGATTCAAAAAGTCCGGAGTAATCCATATTCGTTTAGCAATTCCCTCACGTACATTTTGATCTCTTCTCTAGTTTGACGAACAGCAAGGATCGTAGGATTATTTACAGCGAGTGGATCGGTAATCGGCCATACTCGGTAATCCAGACCAAAAGGGATTACGGGACAGGCCTCTCTGGTCTCATCGCACAGTATAATAATAACGTCGGAATCTACAAATGAAATCATATTGAGGAGCTTGCCCAACTCTTCATGACAAGGTACATGTTCTTCCTGAAGAACTTGAATGGTAAGTGGATGAACAGGCCTCGGATCTATGCCGCCGCTATCTACCTGCACCTGTTTGTCCGCATAGAAAGAAGTATACGAAGCCGCGAGCTGACTTCGACAACGATTATGTGTACACCAGAAAAATATTCGTTTGGGCTGTTTCATTAACTCACTCCTTTAAATTGCAAGCAATATCCAAAGTTTCGTTTGGTTTGAATATGAATCAAATCATCAAATATCTCTATCTTCCGCCGCAGTTCATTCACGTAATACTCAACACGCCTCCGGTCCAGTACAATGTCTTTCGCTAGCAAAAGTTTTAGCTGTTCAGCCGATGTATACTGCTCTGGCCGTTGAAGAAGTTGCATTAATAGATAAATTTCTGCCTTGCGTAGTGCCTGACGAACATGCCCCAAACGTATCTCCATACAATCGAGATAAATTTCAATTTCATTTAACTTAAATGCTTTATGTTGAACAGATACTTGCCAGTCATAAGGTCGAATCTTCATTCTGTACTTGGCCCAAATCAACTTTAGTTTCAAGTTCAATTCCTCAAATTCAAAAGGAACGTTAAGATTTTCCTTAACAAAATCTAAACCTTCTCCAGCTTCATTTCTTTCATCATCAACGGGCGTCTCAGCAAGCAAGAGAATTGGTGGCGTATGTCGAAAAGACTGTATTGTCAAAAGAATATCCCTCTCCTTGGCTTGCTTCGAATCTAAAATAATCAGATCCAGATGACTCGAATCTGTATAGTGTCTATCTTCAAAGTTTTTGACGTGGTATCCTTGCTTGGATAAACCGAATTGCAATAAGCTGATCATCATTGGATTATGATGAATAACTAAAATTTGTTTTGGTACAAAGTCCATCCATTCCATAAGCAAAATCACACCTTCTTCCGTAGACTATAATCAATCTTCTTGAGATACTTAAGTGTCGATAAAAAACTCTATTTCAGACAAATATAAGCCTATGCTTATATTGTAATACTCAATTTACCTAAAGCAAATGGTTTTACAGAAATTTTACAAAGGGCTGGTTTTCAGCAATCCTGATTGGGTGGCTAAAAGATAACCATATCAACATAATTACCGTTTGAAGAAGTAGATCGAGCCATAATAATCTTGACGGAAGTAGGAAAATTCAAGAAGAATATAAAAAGGTACGTTAACAAATAGGTTGTTAACGTACCTTTTTTGAAATTTCAACTCATATCATCCTTCATTAGAACAAGAGGAACTGCAATCACCGGTGGCTTGCACTTGCTTTGCTTGTGGACGACTGACACTGCATACCCCTGTTTCAGGCAGATCGAGTTCTACTTTTGCAGCAGCCTCCAGATCACCCGCCAGAAAAGCAACTACAGATCGAACTTGTTCGTAACCTGTGGCCATCAGGAAGGTCGGTGCACGGCCATAACTTTTCATACCCACAATATACAGGCCTGGTTCTGTATGACGCAATTCCTTTTCCCCATGAGGTCGAACGGTACCGCAACTATGAATGTTCGGATCGATTAGCGGAGCCAACGCTTCCACACTTTCTGTTGCCTGGTCAATGCTCAAACGTAGTTCGCCAAGAAAGGAAAAGTCAGGTCGGCTTCCTGCATTCACAATGATTTCATCCATGTGCTGCAGTTCGCGGCTTTCCCCAAGCTGCTCTCCACTAATAGTGATTCTCTCCCCATCTTGCTTCAACTCCTGAATGTGGAACGGGTGACCACACTAACCTTTCCGGAATCCACCAATTCATGCATGCGACTGCCTAATTCCCCCCTAGCTTCCAGTTGATCATTCGCTTCTCCACCATAAGCTTCCTCTACTTGATCTCTTCGCATAATCCAGGTCAGTTTGGTATGAGCATTCGTTTCTTGCAGTTTAGCTAAATCAAGTAAGGTATTTAAGGCTGAATGGCCGCCACCTACGACAGCAATATGTTTACCCGTATAGCGCACTTGATCGGCCCCAAGTACATCCGGTATACCATAGAATATCTGTTTATGAAGAGATTGCTCCTGAGAAGTCAGTACTCCGCTTGAAAGCACCGGATTTGCTTTTCCCCAGGTTCCCGAAGCGTCAATGACAGCTCTCGCCTCATATTGTTTGGCCTTGCCTTTTTCTTCTACATAGATGACAAAAGGTTGTTGTTCTCTACCGGGTGTTTTCATTTTATCTGTATTTTTGCGACTGATCCCAACAACACGTGTATTCAAATGAAGATCGGAGTTTATCTCGGGTAACTCAGCGAGTGGTCGTAAATACTGATCACGCAGCTCATGTCCCGTCGGTAATTCGTCTGGAGATGGGGCAATCCACCCATTCTTCGTCAACAACCTTTCTGCTGCTTTATCTAGGTTATACTGCCATGGCGAAAATAGACGAACATGGCCCCACTTGGAGATATTCTCACCTACTTTACTCCCCGCCTCAAAAATGATAAATGATTGGCCAGCTTCAATCAGATGTGCCGCTGCTGCCAGACCAATAGGCCCAGCACCAATGATGGCTACAGGTAAATGAGATAGCTCTCCTTGGTGTACAGGATCTTGAAGAGAGATCTGCTTTTCCATGAGCGTAGGTTCACAACAGGACTCGACTGGTTTAAATTCAATGTTTTTCATTTCAAATGACCTCCAGTAGTTAGTTAAATATATTTGCAACCTACAAGTATTAGAGAAATGTAACGGGGTAATAATGCTCATTACCCCACTGACGTACAGCACATTTTCGATTTTAACATACTCTCATTAAGCAGTTTAACAGATTGCATAACGATTGCTTTTTCTGTATCAGTCATGAAAGAAAAAACCTCTTCCAGATGTGTATTCATCCGATGATCTATAGCTGTCGCTACAAACTTCCCCTCTACCGTCAATCTCAGAATGTATACTCTCCGATCTTCAGGATGAGGTGTTTTTAAGACCAGGTTTTTCTTAATCAACGTCTGTATTTGACGACTAAAGGTTGTAATATCCATGGCTAGCGTTTCGGCAATTTGTTGCATAGATGGCTCATGTTGATGGTCAATTTCATATAGGATATGACTTTGGATTAAAGATATTTCCTGCTCTCCAACCGTGCAACAATTTTTATCCAGCAAGCCGAAGCGACGTACCATGATCTGTAATAACTCTCTTGGGTTTTGGTTATCCGGCAACATGATCACCTCTTGGTGTCTATTATAATCATATTATTTGTATATTGCAACTATTTTAAATTATTCTGCTTTTCTAAATTGTTTTGGATATGCTTAACGACATACTCAGCATCTGGCCCCACACCCCGAAGAGTTGCTGATGCAAAGGAGCGCTGTCCAGACAAGCCTACAAAATAAAGTCCGGGGATTGTCTTGCTAATCCCGTTCTTTTGCTCGGGTTCGCCTTGACCATCCAGTCCACCTAATGCATCAATATAAGAAACGTTGGAACGATATCCTGTCGCGAAAATGACGGTTTGGACCTCTTCTTGTGTTCCATCAGACCAGATCACACCTCTGTCATAAAATGCGGTGAACATTTTCTTTTGTTTCGGGTTCCCCGCTTTAAGCCGCTGCTTATATCCATCCAAATCCAGAACGGATGACCCGTTTGCAAATGACTTCCCAAATTTCCAAAACGAATCGATCCCCGTTAGCTTAAACCAGAAGTGAATATCCTGGCCCAAGAGACGCTGCGGGATTAGTGCTACTGGTTCTCTCACAGCAAGTGTTGTTTCAGCTACTTCGGATAGTTCCATCGCAATCTGAACCGCGGAATTTCCTCTCCCTACAACAATGACCGATTGATTATGAAAAGGGGCCGGTGTTCGATACGTCGCGGAATGTAAGATTTCTCCCTCAAATTGTTCATGGTTTGGAATCGAAGGGGTATAGGGTCTACTAAACGATCCAGTTGCCAAAATCAGATTGCGAGCCACGTATTTCTTTCCACTTGAAGTTGTTACTGTAAAAACCCCGGATTCTTTGGATACTTGATCTACATGGCTGTTATAAACCAAAGGCAATCCAAAATGAGAAGCATAGTCCTTCAAGTATTGAATAACTTCATCACGTTGTGGGTATCGATCCCCTGGAGAATCTATCGAAAGCCCCGGCAGAGACGAGTACTTGGCCGGTGAGAATAACTTCAAATTATCGTAATACTGTGGCCACGCCCCTACCGCTGCTCCTCCTGCCTCCAAAATCAAAAAAGACAGCCTTTTCTTTTTTAAATGATAACCGGAAGCAAGTCCTGCCTGACCTCCACCAATAACAATGACATCCCAGATTGGCTCCATAACACATCTCCTTCAAATATAATTAGAGTGATTCATTCTTACAAGGTATGTACTCGTTTAGTATAATTGTTTATTTGCAAATTGCAAGTATATTTCTTCGATGACTAGTTATCTCATCTAAAAAGCTACCCTGGAAGTGTTCATTAAAACGCTCGGTAAAAAAATTATAACGTTTACTTACGTAAACGCTCCACGTCATAAAACCAATGTAAACATGTAGGCTTATGCCCATTATTGCAAATGTTGTATACCTTTCTATAGGCGGCTGCATAGGGTGTGAGTAGATATTTCACCAAAGAAGGAGAATGACTATGTACCCTAAATTATCAAATCGAAATCAATGGCATAATCCAGTGCCTAACATCCGGAATAACAACGGACAGGTCCTCACCCCTCCGTATTGCCATGGAAATGTGAACCTTAGTCACCCTGGTGGAAATATAGAAATAAGAGATTATGGACAACAACCACTTGTAATCAATATTGATCAAGCTACAAAGTATAATCAAAATTATCGTACGGCTCTATGGACAGGAAAGCACTTTCAAGTGACTCTGATGAGTATCCGTGTTGGCGAAGATATCGGTCTGGAAGTCCACCCGACAACCGATCAATTCATACGGATTGAAGAAGGTCAGGGACTTGTGCAAATGGGAGACGAGAAAGACAAATTGAATTTTCAAACGATGGCCTGTGAGGACTATGCCGTTATGGTGCCTGCTGGAAAATGGCACAATATCCAACACAGGCAGTATACCTCTTAAAGTGTACGTGATCTATGCACCGCCTGAGCATCCTTATGGGACAGTGCATGGAACAAAAGCCATTGCCATGTCTTCTGAAAGTTAGTTGATCGTATTCTAATGCAATTTACAAAAGCCTGATTTCTCTTCATCGTCGTGGAGAAAAATCAGGCTATTTCTTAATTTAATTACTTATCGAGGTATCGATACAGCGTTGTTTTGCTAATACCTGTTTCTTCACGAATTTCAGCAAGACTGTACTCTTTACTTTCATACATTTGTATCGCCTTCATTACGTTCCCATCCAATTTACGAGGACGACCTAACTTCGTCCCCTTTTCCTTCGCTTCATCCATTCCTTTTTTCGTGCTTTCACTGCTTAAATCTCCTTGGAAGTCAAGTAAAGCCTTCACATGCTCCAGAAAAATACGACCAGAACTGTCCTGTGTATTCAAATTTTCATTCAGAGAATACAGATGGGCCTCTCGCTTTTGAAATTCCTTCAGCAGATCGACAAGATGTTTTGTAGAGTCAGCTAAGGAGAACAATCGAGTAACAACGACGACATCTCCTGCTTCGAGCTGGTTCATCATGGCATTTAGCTGCGTTCTTTGCTTTGCAGATGAATGTTCTTCCTTCAATATTCGATCACAGGATTTCCGCTTTAAAATTTCGTGTTGATTTTGACAATTCGGGTCATCCTGTGAAGGTCTCATATAGCCAATAATCATGTTAAAACTCCTAACTGCAACTGACATTATAAAATTATAACACAAAATAAGAACCGAAATGGTTCCTTTTTGGGACTTCCTGTGATAAGATCAATATACTTCAACCGGATATGACTTTTAGTCGAGTAAGAGTCATAAAAAAAGATAAGGAGTGGAAGTACACGTGATTGAACGGATTAAGAAAGATTGGTTCTCTAATATTCGAGGGGACATATTAGCCGGGATTGTAGTGGCATTGGCACTCATCCCCGAAGCCATTGCATTTTCTATTATTGCTGGTGTAGATCCCATGGTGGGTCTGTATGCATCGTTTTGTATTGCTGTCATCATCTCATTTATTGGTGGCCGACCAGGGATGATTTCGGCTGCTACTGGAGCCATGGCCTTACTTATGGTTCCTTTGGTCAAGGAACATGGCGTTCAGTATTTACTGGCTGCCACCATTCTTACTGGGGTTATCCAATTGCTTTTTGGCGTATTCAAAATCGGGAAACTCATGAAATTCATCCCGAGGGCTGTCATGATCGGTTTTGTGAATGCTCTCGCTATTCTGATATTCATGGCACAAGTTCCCCATTTTGTAGGCATATCTACGCTGACCTACATCTTCGTTGGAGTTACCTTACTTATTGTATATGTTTTACCCCGATTCTTCAAAGCCATTCCAGCACCTCTTATTGCCATTGTGGTTCTAACCGCAGCTGCCATTTGGGGGAACCTGGATTTGGGAACGGTTGGAGAGCTAGGTATTATCACACAATCTCTTCCCTCATTCTTTATTCCCGATATTCCTTTTAATATCGAAACATTGCAAATTATATTCCCTTATTCTATTTCACTGGCTATTGTCGGGTTGGTTGAATCTCTATTAACGGCTTCCATCGTGGATGATATGACGGGAACGAACAGTAACAAAAACAAAGAAGCTCGCGGACAAGGAATTGCTAACGTCATTACCGGTTTCTTCGGCGGTATGGCAGGCTGCGCCATGATTGGACAGTCTGTAATCAACGTCAAGTCTGGTGGGCGAGGAAGGTTATCTACACTCGTTGCAGGCGTATTCCTCATGTTCCTTATCCTTGTACTTGGCGGTGTCGTTGTTCAGATCCCTATGCCTGTACTCGCCGGGATCATGATCATGGTAGCCGTCGGAACATTTGACTGGTCTTCCTTCTCTTATCTCCGTAAAGCTCCAAAAAGTGATGCACTCGTGATGCTAGTCACCGTTATTGTTGTTGTAGCAACCGATAATCTTGCACTAGGTGTCATTGTCGGCGTCATTCTCAGTGCCATCTTCTTTGCTTCTAAAATTTCAAAGGTGAGTGTGAAGCAGCTCTCAACGGAGAAAAACGTAAGATTTGATGTGTCGGGTCAGCTATTCTTTGCATCGGTGGAAGGTTTTATTGAATCTTTTGACTTCGAGATTGCGGATTCGGACATTAGTATTGATTTTTCAAATGCACATATTTGGGATGACTCAGGTGTAGGGGCTGTCGATAAAGTAGTCATTAGATATCGGGAGAATCATAACCGAGTTAAGATTAAAGGACTGAATACGTCAAGTGAAAAACTCGTAAATAAGTTAGCGGTTTATCAAGATCCAAATGCACAATTAAAATCACATTAAGGTAGGAGAGATGAACATGTATCAACATATTCTACTTGCTGCAGATGGTTCTAATAATGCCATTCGGGCAGCGAAAGAAGCCGCTTATATTGCATCCTTAATCCCTGATGCTGAGGTCGAGATTCTGTTTGTTGTAGACCTGTCCAAGGTCAAAGATGAAGTGCTCCATTCTCAGAATCATGAGGAAATTGAACTGAAACGTAAACAGAAACTTATGCCTGTTCAGCAAGAACTTACAGAGAAACATGTGAACTATCGAGTTACCTTCGTAAATGGAGATCCTGGTCCTACGATTGTTGATTACGCGAATAAGAACAGCGTTGATCTGCTTATTATCGGTAGCCGGGGACTGAACTCCTTACAGGAATTCGTACTTGGAAGTGTGAGTCATAAAGTCGTTAAGAGGGCTCATTGTCCAGTTATGATTGTGAAATAGATGATGGATATGAAGCACAGGACCTCTGCAATTGCAGAGGTCTCGCTTCTTTTTCTAAAGGAATTAGATTAGATCATTTAAACGTTGACTGGAGGAGAGGAAATCTTGGAACACTCCAAATTAAAGACTCAAAAACCACAAAAAACATCACGCTATCTTCCTCCTGCTGTACGTATTTTTGCGCTTGGAGGTCTCGGGGAAATTGGAAAGAACATGTATGGGATCGAATATAAAAATGAAATCATTTTGATTGACGCAGGTTTGAAATTCCCCGATGCCCATATGAACGGTGTAGATTACATTATTCCTGATATACGTTACTTGCTGGACAAGCCTCAACAGATTAAAGCTCTTTTCCTTACTCACGGACATGAAGATCATATTGGCGCTATTCCCTATTTACTCAGACATCTTTCGTTTCCAATCTATGGCGGTGCACTAACAATCGGCTTGGTCAAAGCCAAGTTGGAAGAGCACAAGTTAACGAATTCAGTGGATTTTCATATCATTCAGGATCACGAACGCGTATCATTTCAGCAGCTTTCTGTTCATTTTTTCCGAACAATACACAGCATACCCGATGCCTTTGGTATCGTTGTAGATACGCCCTATGGTTCTATTGTGCACACAGGTGACTTCAAATTTGATATGACACCTGAAGGAAAGACAGCAGATCTTCATAAAATGATGCAGTTAGGTGAAAAAGGTGTGCTTGCTTTGCTGTCTGATAGTACCAACAGTGAACGCGAAGGTCAGTCTCTTTCAGAACAAACAGTGGGTGAATCTGTTTTGGAATTAATCCAGCAATGTGAAGGCCGAGTTTTGTTTGCGACTTTTGCATCCAATGTCCACAGGTTACAACAAGTCATTCATGCTGCTTCAGAGTGTAATCGGAGAATTTTAATACTGGGCCGCAGTATGGAAAAAATATTCTCCATTGGTCAAGAACTTGGACACCTTCATATACCACAAGGTATGTTAATGAATATGAAGGAAATCCACACCACTCCACATCATCAAGTCATCATTTTATGCACGGGTAGTCAAGGAGAGCCTAATGCAGCTTTAACCCGTATTGCAGCCGGCTCCCACCGTCACGTTCAAATATTCCCAGGAGATATGGTTGTCTTTTCTTCTTCTCCGATCCCTGGTAACGTCATTCAAGTCAATCGAAGCATAGATATGCTGATGCGTTCTGGAGCCGCTGTCCTCTACGGAGCAGAGTATGACATTCATACTTCAGGGCATGGATCACGGGAAGATTTAAAACTGATGATACGGACCATGCGCCCGAAATATTTCATACCGATCCATGGAGAATATCGAATGCTGGTAAGTCATCAAAAACTAGCTGAGCAAGTTGGAATACCCTCCAACAGAATCTATGTATTGAACAATGGAGAGCCTCTCCTCATTACTAAATATCATGCTCGAAAAGGAAGGAATCTCCCTTCGGGATCGTCATTTGTGATACGTGGTAAAGTTGAGAGGCATGAGCCTGAACTCATTGATGAACGCAATAGATTGGCTAAGGATGGTGTACTTATTGTAGCACTTGTCTTAAACAATGAGACATGCCAAATGATATCAGGGCCTGATCTCATTAGCCGAGGGTTTGTCTATGTACGAGATGCTAACGAACTGATGAAAACAGCAGAATCACATTTGAAATCCGCACTATATGGACTAGAGCAGAAAAAAGAAGCCCGCTGTGGGATTTGGGAAAGGAAGATCTCAGAAGTACTCCAGAACTTCTTTTACTCACAATTACAACGAACTCCTGTGATTTTCTCTTCCATTCATAGCGTTTCACATCCTACTCAAGTAAAGGACGACTAAACAATGAGAATGATTCAAAAGTTAATTCATCCCGATACACCTGATCCAAATGGCCGAATGTTTGAACGAAAAGCAGCACGTGGCATTATTATGCGTGGTTCTGAGATTCTTCTACTCTATACCCGTAGATATAATGACTACAGTTTTCCCGGAGGTGGTGTGGAAGCGGATGAGGACCTACTAAGTGGGCTAAGAAGAGAAATTGCCGAAGAAACCGGAGCTACCCAGGTTGAGGTAACAAACGAGTTCGGCTACATTGAAGAGTATCGTCCCCATTACAAACCCGAATATGATCTGATCCATATGTTATCTTATTATTATGTTTGCAACATTCATGAACAGCTTGGAGAAGCCAAACTCGAAGATTATGAAATGAACAATGGGATGTCTGCCGTCTGGATCGACATTCATCAGGCCATTAAGCATAATCGGCAGGTAATATTGAATAAAGAGGCTTCCATGGGATTTTCCATTGAAAGAGAGACGATTGTTTTAGAGTTGATTGCATCTGAATTAATCTTTTAGATTAGAATATTAGACTCGCAATGTAATTTGTAATGGCCCCACATTCATGTCCTCAACCAGGACATGAATGTGGGGCCATTAAATTAAACTAACCTGTCTATAACGAACTATCTTATGAAAGTTCGATATAATTATTAGAGTTGAAGCCATCTAGTTACATCTTCAGATATAAGACCATTCTGACGATGTGTGACAGGCATTTCACTGATTTGTAATAAAAAGTAACTATCATGCGTCCGCAGACACTCAAGAAGGTACTTATCTAACAAATCAATATCATCAGCTGTTTTAATTAAATACACTCTGTCATGAAGATGTTTGACCTCAAACAGGTGTTCAAGATGAAAGTTTATACACTCCTCAGTCCATCCTTCATTTTTAGGCTTATAAGAAAACAAATAGAGTTTAGATATAATATTCGCCCCCTTTTACTCTTATAGTCCGCCTTCTTTTGAAGCAGTTTCCTTACGTGGCTTAAATAACACCTTTAACATTGGTGGAGCCATTAAAGTTGTAAGAATGACCATTATAACAACTGAAGTGAAATATTCAGGTAAAAGAAGCCCTGCTTGTATACCAGTTGAAGCAATAATTAATGCAACTTCTCCTCTTGATACCATCCCAGCTCCTATAGCAAAAGAAGATACATTGCTGAATCCTGTAATCTTTGCTCCCAATGCACCGCCCAGTAATTTAGTCAAAACAGCAGCAATGGTTAGAACGACAAGGAATCCTATCTGTTGTCCTACACCTTCAAATGAAACATTGAGGCCAATGCTCACAAAAAACACGGGAACAAAAATTGAATATGCAATGGGCTCGACCTTTTTTCAACAACATTCTTAAAATTCGTTTGTGAGATTGCAATACCGGCAGCAAATGAACCAATTATACCGGCCATACCCATCAAATCAGCAAAGTACGCAAATCCAAAACAAATGAAGAGTGCGATTGATATTATGGGTTCTGTTACCTTAAGAGTTGAGAGCCACTTCATAACACGAGGAACTATAAATACCCCTGCAACAAACACACCTATGAAGAACAGCACTTTCTTCCCTACTAAAAGTCCTAACGATACATCCTGATCTGTACCCAAGAAACTCATCATAAATGCCAAAAGAATAACAACTAAAATATCGTCTACTACAGCAGCTCCGAGAATAGTTGTGCCTTCTTTTGAACTTAAACGATCCATATCCTTCAGCACTTGTACTGAGATGCTTACAGATGTTGCACTGAATAAAACACCCATAAAAAGTGCATAGTTCGTGGATAGTCCAAATAGATCTGCTACTCCAAATCCACCTACAAAAGGAAGAATAATTCCGCCAATGGCAACGGCAACCGCGGACTTCCAGTTTTTCTTTAACTGGTCAAGGTCCGTTTCTAATCCAGCAATGAACATAAGTAATAGGACACCTATCTCAGAGATGTAATGAATAAATTCATTATTATTAATCCACCCGAGAATTGCAGGTCCTAAAATAATACCGACTACCAGTTTGCCAAGTACAGAGGGTTGCCCCAATTTTACTGATACATGTCCTGCTATTTTTGTACTAACAATGATTAAAGCCAAATACCATATAAATTCCATTCTATCTACTCCTCAACAACAACATATAAAATAACTTGAACGCGTTCCTGAACATAATAATTGACCTAAAACCTTAGGTCAATATAGCATTTAAACCAACGAAATAGAGTTGTAATACTTATGATAACCCTTGATAATCCCTGTATACGTATTTTTTAATTAAAAGCCAAAAAACAAGCATTAGGGTCGATTTTTAATATGTACAAAAAAACATAATTACTGAGAAGCGGAACCCCTCAGTCATACTCTACTTGCATACGCATCTTGCCTGAAATAATGAAATCAACTTCATCACCATAGTCCAAATAGCTTGACTGAAGGATCTTCTTTGAAATGATCTATAATCAGACCATCTTGTTTGGTCTTGTAACGTTGTGCATGCTAAGAGTCATTTTTCTTCCTCTGCAGTAGGCAGCCGTCTTTGCTATGATCCACAGTATAGCTCAAAGGCAACCGTCGTTTGTATTTTTATGAACCACCTCCTTTTCTCTGCATTTGTTTAACTAATCTACCTGTTAGCCTAATGAATTGATGAGCGAAAACTTTATTAGAAATATGTCTAATCGGTAATCGAACTATGTTCTTGTCCACTCCGGCAATCGGTACAAGTTCTTGTCCTCAACTGCCAGTTCATTCTGATAATTCTCTTTTTTAATGCCAAGCCGACCGTGTTTAACCTCTCATCGTGTCAGTTTTCCTTTAACAATATAAAAATTGTTATGTATTAAGGTATTTAATGAAGTTGTAACTGCGTGTGTTAAATGTTTAGATATATACCTAATCGGCAATCGGACTATGTTCTTGTCCATTCCGGTAATTGGCACAAGTTCTTGTCCCCAAAAGCAAATTCCAGTAACCAAGATTTCGGTTTTTAATGCCAAGCCGCCCATATTTACTTCTCACATCTTGCCTTTTGTCCCAAAACAACGTGAACATTTTCATGTTTAATGTAGCTTAATGAAGTATTAAGTGCATACGCTGATTATTTAGATATCCATCTAACCGGTAATCAGATCATGTTCTTGTCCATTTCGGCAATCGGTACAAGTTCTTGTCCTAAAAGCTAGTTCCGATAACAATATTTCGCTTTCTTTACCCTATCTGCCCGTGATTTATCTCTAATCAATTCATTTGATCCATTAGAAATGAAAAAACTGTCCTGCACTATACTGACTATTGAGACTTTAATTATTTCTCATTTTATTTAGACATGTATCTAATCGGTAATCGGACTATGTTCTTGTCCATTCCGGCAATCGGTACAAGTTCTTGTCTTTTGCTCGGGACACGAACTTGTACCGATAAATAAAAAAGCCGCTAAAATAGCGACTTCAATGGGTCTATGTTCTTGTCCCTCGACAACAATTGAACTTAAAGTTTATTGCATAAAAAAATTTAAATCCATTTTATTAACCGCTTTCTTCAAATCATCATCTGATAAATGTGTATATATCATCGTTGTCTGTACTGATGAATGACCTAGTTGATCTTTCAGTTTTGGAACATCATTGTTAGCCTTATGATATCGAGTTGCAAATGAATGTCTCAATGCATGCACATTTAAAGATGGTTTACCATAAAGATTAGCATATTTTTGAACTAACTTTTCTATGGCTCTTTGAGTAAGTCTTCGTGTGCCTCCTTTTCTTCCTACAGGAGCAGCTATAAATAAGGCTATCTCTTTTGAGCTGGGTTTATACTTTTGATCTCTAATTTTTATATATTCTTTGATGTCATATAATGCAAGATCACTAAAGTAAACATACTGCTCCTTACCGCCTTTACGGACTACTCGTAGTAAATTTTCAGTCAAGTCTACATCTTCAATATTAGCGCCAACCACTTCGGACAGTCTCAATCCAGATCCCAGAATCAAAGAAGCGATGGCTGTATCACGCTCACGATTAAATAAAAAATAGTTATATAATCTCTTATTTCCTTTAATCAATTCACCATAATCATTTGCAATAAATTGTCTGAATAGATTGAACTCCTCATGCTTCAGAATCTTACCACTGATTTTTTGTGCACTCGACTGAGCTGTGCTTAAAACAGGATTTAATTCTAACTTGGCCATCAGATTACGCTTAATATAAGGAGCTAATTCAGAAGTTTCAGCTTTATTCTGTAAGTAATTAAACAATGATTTAAGTGCAGCCAATTTTCTGTTCACAGTACTTTTAGAGTTCCCTAGTTGATTCTCCAAAAAGAAAAGAAAATTTTCCCCATCACGTATAGTCAATGATTCCAGTGTACTTAACTCAACTTCTTTACGACTACATTTAACAAGCCCCTCAGAAATTAGCCAGTCAAAAAAAATTATATAATCATGGCAATAGTTGAGCATGGTGGTTGGTGATAATTTTCTTTTTCTGCTATCTATATACTCTGTAACATACCAGGGCAAATCATCAAGTTTTTCTTCAATACGTTCTAAATATTTAATTTTTGTTTGCTTTTCCATGGGATTCTCCTTTTTCTAAAGGATACTTTGTACATATTATAATTCAATATTTTTATTCGTCAAATTATTATTTTACGTAATTATATGAGATTATTTGATATCGTTCTTACCATACCATATATATCCATACCAGCAGCCGGGTTGGTTTGGGAAGATAATCAAGGATAAATTTAACATCAAATTAAACATTATTTCCGGCGGGAGCAAAATTCCGGTATATTTGGCGCAGCGACAGCAGTAGAAGTACCACCCATGGATGCATGAAAAGTCACTAGGATAGAGTACGTTTTTACCTTTCTTTAGAGTGAGAATAAAGCCTTCATCATCAAACATAACTGCAAATGCGTTTCCCCTCGTACCTTCACATTTCATACCAAAATAAGTCTCTAAAAACTCGCGAGCAGCAGGAACATCAGTAACTGTTAGGTTCAGATGATTTAATTTCATAATTACACCCTTTCCTACATATTTTGTACGTCCTCCGTAGAGCTTTATCTTCAATCCAAATAATACCACATAATGGATCCGTTCTGTAGCGACAACACCGGCACTGCGAAGTTTCTGCAAATGTTGAGATACGGTTGATTGGGGTAGATCAAGACATTCCTGCACATACTCAAGAATTTTGTCCAGAAAAAGCTTTAATTACTCTTGAGAGTTAGTTTAATTTTTAAATGCTAACAGCCTTCTCCCGATACTCGGTGAACCTCTAAGTGTTATTGAGGTTTTAACTACATATGCTTATTATTTAGATGATCATCTAATCGGAATATGTTCTTGTCCTTGTCCATTTCGGCAATCGGTACAAGTTCTTGTCCTTACCTTGAGACAAGAACTTGTACCGATAACATAAAAAAGCCGCTAAAATAGCGACTTCAATGGGAATATGTTCTTGTCCCTCGCCATCTGCGGTCTGCTGCCACAATGTGTGCATAGCGAGAGGTTTGAGGATCTCTTTTCATTTTTTCATTTAATTACCATTAGAACTGCTGAATGTAGTCAGAATATTTCCATAATAAATTTCCCACTACAGTTATTCGTAATTTCTGATTCAGGTGCTACAATTATTTGGGTTATGTTTTGACAGCTACATGCTCTTGAATTTCCGGGGTATACTGGAAAAATGTACGAACCATCATTATAGAATATATGAACTAAAAGTGAGGTTGTATTCTTTTGATCATTATATATGGTTATTGATGCATGTAGTTCTTTGTTATTTATAGAGGACCAGATCGTAAGGTTCTCTAATCCCGTCTTTGGATCAAAAAATATTTCTCCACTTAATGAGATTTTAGCCCCTCCATTCGCTTTCTTTACTGGGTTATCATTTTTTTCTTATTTCTCATAGACAATTGTCTTAAACATTCCACCAATTGGTTTAGTGAAGTTATTGGATATATGATGTGGCATATGGCAATGGAAGGGCCATGTTCCTGGGTTATTCGCGCAAAAGAGTAAGTCGTATGTCGTTCCACTCGAAACTTCTATCGTATTTCGAAGTAATCTGGCGGAACTTGAGATTTCATTACCGTCTGCAGCTGTGAGAAGAAATTGATGTCCATGAAGATGAATGGGATGTGCATTCATTCCTATGTTCCCAAGACGAATACGAATGTTTTCGCCATATTTAACTGGTAAAGAATTAGAATATGGAAAACAACGCCCATTCATTGTGAAAAAATTAAAACTGTCCGTTAAGGGGTCTAAATCGTAATCTCCTTTCCTCAATTCACCCTTAGGCAGGCCTTGAAGATGAAATTCCTGAAGCATGATGAAGTAATCTCTATGAATATAGTCATTACATCCCGATTCTATTATAAATCCACCCCCTAGTCCCATTAATTCTTGAGTAACTGTATTGTGATGAGTATGATACATATGCGTTCCCGGTGCATTCATAATCTGAAAACAATAATCAAAGTATTCACCTGGTCTAATTTTGGGTGTTGGTTCAACTTCAGGAACACCGTCCATAGAGTTGGGGATATCCAGGCCATGCCAATGGACACTGGTTGCCTCCGGTAGATGGTTTATAACCCTGATCTTAACCCAATCGCCTTGTTTAACTCGTATAGTTGGACCCGGAATGAAACCGTTATACCCCCAGCCCTTCATTTTTATTCCAGGCAATAGTTCTCTCGTTACAGGCTCCGCAACTAACACAAAGCACTTCATTCCCTCTTCGACGGTAAAGGGAAGATCCGGGATATCCGGTGTGATAACCATAGTACTCCTCCATCCCAAATGGAATTGTTTACAATGGAGGATATATATGAAATTCGAGGCTTGTGCTATTACTTTATTTCCATAGCCGAATACTATGTCTAAGATGAACCTTAGTTTATATCAAATGCTTGCTCGCTAGTACATCCAAGGACATTTATGATTTTCAGCCTAGGTTGTTGTTCTCCGATATAGTTATTTCTGTGTTGTGTCGCAGGAGCCTAAACGATATCCCCTAAGTGACTTCTTCTTCACTTTTCAAGTCCAAACAAGAAAAGCGTGCAACAATCGGAATTCTGCCCTATCCCCCAGTTCTTACTAACAACTCTTGCTATCATATGGTCACTATAAATCAATTGAATAATATTTTTGTTTTTATTTGACGGCTCATTTTGCTGGATTGCTACCCAGTCCATATTCCCTATCATAGGCATCAAATATTTCACGAGCAATGGGTGCTGCGCTACTTGATCCATACCCCCCTTCAGGTACAACCACGGCTACTGCCAGTTTTGGATTCTTACGAGGTGCAAAGGCGATAAATACGCCGTTCTCAACATTAATCGATTGACCATTTATATAAATAGTCTGTTGAGAGGTGCCTGTCTTTCTCGCGAAATCATAGGGAAACCCACTGAACGCGGCATCTACATTGGTAGACATTCCACGTTGAATGGTGCGCCAGTATCTGTCATCATAATTTGCTGTATTTAGTGTTTTTGGTTTAATTTTTTTAACGACATTACCTTCAGAGTCACGTATTTCTTTTACCAGGTGTGGTTCAAGACGTTGTCCTTTATTCGCTAACATCACGGTATACTGTGCGAGCTGCATTGTTGTATATTTGCCTTGTTGTCCAAATGAAGCAAAAGCCAAGCCTGTGAGTGCAGATTGATTTTCTTGGTTATATTCAATTCTGCCTCTAAATTCTTTGGGTAAATCCACTCCAGTATCCACGCCTAAGCCGAATTCTTTCATATATCTGTCCCATACTTTAATACCTTCCACATTATACTTGTTCCAAAGCTGCTCACCGATCATGTCAATCATAAAAGCATTTGATGATTTCGTGATTGCTGTCTCTGGATTTAAAAGACCATATACGCTTCCTGAAGAGTTTCTGACTCTGGTACGATCTTTACCAAACTCCGCGTATCCGCGATCCTGATATGTTGAATTCGGAGCAAAAAAACCTTCATTTAAGCCAATCAAAACACTTAATGGTTTTATTGTTGACCCCAATAATACGGTTGACTCTGGGTGCTTTCCGGTGTCGTTTGGAGGAAAGGATTCAACTGTACCATTTCTATAGATGTACTTAATCTTTTCATAATCCCATTCCGCATTCGGATCATAATCAGGCATACTTGCCATAGCCACGACATTACCGCTATCTACTTCCATTGCGACAGCAAAAGCTGTTTTTGCATTAGTATGAAGTTTTCCTGAAACTGGAGTCCGCTGTAACCAATTCAACTGTTCTTTTATAGCTTGTTCTGTTTGAACTTGTACGTTTTTGTTGATGGTCGAGATGATATCGTATCCTTTTTCTGGAGGGAGCATGTTTCCTCCCTCTTCAGGCAAATTTAACGCATTAATGGGGATCTCTTTAAAACCACTTTGTCCTCGTAACACGTCCTGATATTGAAGTTCAAGACCATCAACACCAACATTTTCTAGCTCAGAGTATACAAGCCCAGGATTGGTTTGAGTTGGATTTAAACGATCAATTTCTTTGTATTTTGCTAGTGTCTTTGATGTTTTGAATGTTTTCATGTAACCAATAGCTTGAACAGCCACGCCATCCTTATCATATTTGCGTTTGCTTTCTTCCACTACACTCAATCCAGGAATGATATTTCTATTCTGAAGAAAGTAAGCGACTTCTCTATCAGATAGGTCACTCTTGATCAATCTCGGAGAATAACCTTGGGTCTGTCGATATTCCAGATCCATCGCATTCAAAATATCATCTACCGAGAACTCTTTACTCCCTGGATCTTTAAATTCCTGAAATACTTCATACAATTTTTCTGCAAATTGACCAGCTTCCTCACGATTGGGATTTTTAGGCCCCCCCTCCTGTTGACTATAATTTTTATACAATGTGATGTATAACGACTGAATGGGCTCGGAATATGCCAATTTTATTTTACCTGATGAATCATAAATGGAACCACGAACGGGCAACAAAGGACTTGTTCTGGTGACACTTTCACTTTGTAAACGGCTAAGCTCGGGGCCTTCTACGAATTGCATATAAGCGAGACGAATGATGATAACTGAAAAAATGACAAAGGATACAAAAAAGAAAAAGTTAATGCGAAACTTAGAACTGATTGGTTTTGGTTCTTCTGCATCGTAATGATTGTTCATCTGATAATACTCCTCTTGGTCGTTCTTAAGTAACAGTGTAAATTTTAAATTTGAAGGAAGTGTGTTTTTTTGTTATATCAATACAACCAAATTTCAAATAGCTGAAGGCAAACCAAAAAAGCTCTACGAGGACGTAGAGCCTTTTTAGTCACCTTATTGAATTGTATTTATTCTTTATATCGAAGATATATTCTATAGCCGATAAAAACCAGTAATAAAAATGAAGCATACATCAAACTGACTTGTACTAGTCGTGTTCCTTCATTCCATATTTCATGCCCTATATAGGCAAAGGTCATCATTGCGGGGATTTTACCTAATAAGGTTGCGAGTATGAAAATCTTAAAATTTAAATGGAATACTCCTGCGTAAATATTGATTGCCGCAGCTGGTAAAATGGGTATGATGCGAGCTGATAGAATCATCCAAAACAGGCGCTGGCTACTCATCGCATGTAGTTGATCTAGAGATGTAAATCTCTGGGTAATCCTTCTTCCCCAAGAATAAAGTAAGTATTTTGCCAATAGATAGACAATAATCGCAGCTAAAGTGGATATGGCCACGTTCATAGTACTGCCCAATACTACACCATATTTAGCGCCGATCACTCCACCTACAATGCCAAACGGGATCACAGGAAACATAGCAAGAATAGTAATTACAAGAAACATCAGAGGTAAGCTAGCCGTATTATCCCCAGCTATCCATGCATACAATAAATCCCGCTTCATGAAAACAAGCATAAATACAACCAGGTTAATACAGAATATAATCCATTTTTTCAACCTAACATTCTCCTGAACGAATTTCTAGTTTACAAGTGAGTTTTGGCAATCTTTTTCTAACGTACACATAGGGGTACCCCTGTTACTGATACTTTATATAATGTAACACAAACGTACCCCTATCGTTATATTATACAATGATTTTATCACGTCAGTTTTTAAGAATTACGAATTTTCACACGTTGTAGCCGAAGTGCATTAAGAACAACAGATACTGAACTTAATGCCATTGCAGCACCAGCTACCCATGGAGCCAAAAGGCCGATCGCAGCTATTGGAATACCCAGCGTATTGTAACCGAGTGCCCAAAATAAATTTTGTTTAATGTTAGCCATAGTTTTACGGCTCATATAAATAGCGTCAGGGATACTTGAAAGATCGCCACGCATCAATGTTACATCAGCAGCTTCCATAGCAACGTCTGTTCCTGTACCAATAGCCATTCCGATGTCTGCCATAGCAAGGGCCGGAGCATCGTTTATACCATCTCCTACCATCGCTACCTTTTTACCTTGTGCTTGCAGTTTTTTAACTTCTTCCGCTTTACCTTCAGGGAGAACTTCAGCCAGGACGTGGTCAATGCCAACTTGAGCCGCAATCGCTTTTGCCGTCCGTTCGTTGTCCCCGGTAATCATAATGACCTGGATACCCATCTCCTTCAAACGGCTGACAGCAGCCTGAGAGGTTTCTTTAATGGTATCTGCCACAGCAACCATCCCCGCATACTCTTTATCAATAGCGACAAGCATAGCTGTTTTCCCGGATTCCTCTAAAGTAGACATCATGTTGTAAGCTTGTTTTGCTTCTACATCGAATTTATCCATTAGACGACGTGTACCAATTAATAACTCTTTACCACTCACAACAGCCTTGATTCCAAAGCCTGGAATGGCCTCAAAGGATTCTGTTCTGAGCAGTTCAATATTTCTTTCCATAATGCCCGCAACTATAGCCTCAGCTAATGGATGTTCTGAATTTTTCTCAGCTGCCCCACAAGTTTAAGGAATTCTGTTTCATCGCCCTCGACCAAAACATCGGTAAGTTCAGGTTTACCTTTTGTTACTGTACCTGTTTTATCGAGAATAATTGCATCAATTTTATGGGTCTGTTCCAGATGTTCTCCACCTTTAAACAAGATTCCAAGTTCAGCTGCACGTCCAGAACCAGCCATAATGGAGGTTGGTGTAGCAAGCCCAAGTGCACAAGGACAAGCAATAACCAGAATGGCAATTGCTTTTTCTAAAGAACCAGCAAAATCACCCGGTGTTACTCCGAAGTACCATACCAAGAATGCCACTACAGCGACTCCTACAACAATCGGCACAAAAATCCCTGAGATGACGTCTGCTACCCGTTGAATAGGAGCTTTTGATCCTTGCGCTTCCTCGACAACTTTAATAATTTGTGCAAGAGCTGTTTCTTTACCTATTTTTGTTGCTTTCATTCGAAGCACACCGTTTTTGTTTATGGTTGCTCCGATAACAGCATCCCCCACTTTTTTTTCTACAGGGAGACTTTCACCAGTAAGCATCGATTCATCCACAGACGAGAGTCCTTCCAGAACTTCCCCATCCACAGGCACTTTACTCCCTGGTCGAACAATTACAACATCACCTACAATCACTTCTTCCACGGGAATGGTCAATTCTTGATCTTCTCGGACAACTATCGCCGTCTTGGCTTGAAGTCCCATTAGGGATTTAATAGCTTCTGACGTACGTCCTTTTGCCAGGGATTCGAACAGTTTCCCCATAACCACTAAGGTAATCAACACGGCACTTGTCTCATAGTACATCGCAGGTCCATGATGTACGCTACCGCCTTCAATTGCCCAAACGATGGTTAAATACAGACTGTAAAAATAAGCAGCTGAGGTCCCTAATGAAACAAGAACGTCCATGTTTGCACTGCCATTGCGTAAAGCTTTATATGCACCAATATAGAAGGGTCTTCCGATATAAAATTGAACTGGCGTTGCTAATGCCAATTGGAACCATGGATTCATAAAGAGATCTGGTAACCATACCCACGAAGTAAATGAAAAGTGACTTACCATTGCCCAGAGTAAGGGAAACGATAAAATCGCAGAAATAAGAAGTTTTCTTTTTTGTTTTGATAATTCTTTTTGTCGACGTTCAGCTGGGTCGCTTTGTTCCTGTTTCGGTACAGCTTGATAGCCGAGTTTCTCTACTCTCTTTTGCATATCAGTCACAGAAACATCTGCCGGATTATATTCGACATGAGCAACTTCCATGGCGAAATTTACGGTGGCCGTGCTTACGCCAGGTAACTTATTCAGAGTCTTCTCGATTTTTAAGGCACAAGCCGCACAAGTCATACCGAAAAGTTCCAAATCAACGGCTTCCTTAACTGTACTGTAGCCAAGCTTCTCAATGCTTGCTTCCATCTTACCGATGTCGACTTTACTTGGGTCATATGTTACTGTCGCTTTTTCCATCGCAAAGTTTACGTTAGCTTCTGATACACCTTCCAGCTTGTTCAAAACCTTCTCAATTTTTAAAGCACAAGCAGCACAAGTCATACCTGAGAGTTGAATTGATGTTTGTGATTTTTTCTCTTCAATTGTTGACACTATATATACACCTCACCTTTTAGACTTCATATCCTTGCTCTTCAATAGCCTCTTTAATGGTCTCTAGAGTCACCTTATTTTCATCATATACTACGGTAACAGTGCCATTTTCAAGATTAACATTCCCTTGAACACCGAGCGATTTCAAAGCACCTTCGATTGAGTTGACACAATGTACACAAGACATGCCATTCACATTTAACACTTCATTTTTCATAATTCACTTCTCCTTATATATGAGATTTTTATTTCAGTAATATTAACTTCACTTCATGTATAAAGCATACCCCCCTACCCTATATTTTGTCAAGCGCAATACCCGAAAATTTTAAGCCCATTTTATTGTTGATATGTAATTATGTTATTCTTCCTTTTCAAAATTCGAATTATTTCTTAGGAATTTAATAAAAGGAGTTCTCTCAGAATTTATGAACTGATTCTGAGAAAACTCCTTCTGTGCTACATTTCTTTTATTAAGCGGCCATTTCACGACACATTTTTGCACAAGCAAAACACGCTTCTGCACATTGTTGACAATGCTCATGATCATGTTTTTTACATTCGTTCCCACAAGCTTCACAAGCGTCTGCGCAAGCAAGACATATCTCTTTAACATATTTGCTATTGATCGACATGGCATGAGCGGCAAATTCACAGATATCCGCACATTCACGATCCAAGCGAATACATTCTTTCATCATTCCAATATGCTCCTCATCTAAACAAGAAACATAACAATGATTACATGCAACCATACATTTTAAACACTCTTCAATACACTCTTTGTACTTTTGATGTGACATTATAATTCTCCTCTCGTATCTAAAGTAGTAGGGTAGTCCCCTATTTTATATTTACCCCATATAGAAATTTCTATTCATGGCGGCATTTCAGAAGATAATCTACTACTCTAGAGTGTGAAAGAGGATAATTCTGTGCACATTTCACAATCGATGGAGTGAACCGAAATATCATTTAGGGTTCTTATCCAAGAAGTGTTTTTTCAATTTCTTGACGATTGAAGACAAATCCGAAATAAACTTTACCTTCAATGAAAATTGTAGGGACCAAATTTTTACCTGTTCGTTCGCGCAGAAGGACAGCATTTTCTGGATGATCAGCTATACTAAACTCTGTATACGGTATTTGATGATCATTTAAGAATTTTTTGAAATTTTTGCAATCTTCACAAGTTGGCGTTGTAAATACCTCGACATGCATACGCTTCACCTTCTTCTAACTTGAAGTAATGATTCAAGAAGATCATGTTATTCGACTATGTCGTAGCCTTGATTTTCAATTGCTTCTTTAATATCCGAAAACTCTAGTTTGGTTTCGTCAAATTTAACTTCAACCTTACCTTCCGCGAGAATTACTTTTCCTTCTACGCCTATTTGATTTAAGGCACCTTCAATTGAATTTACACAATGCCCACATGACATACCTTTTACTTTTAGTGTAATATTTTCCATTTTTCATACTCCCCTTTAATTGAGTTTAAATATATGTTATTTCATTGAGGCATGAACTCTTTTGATTAATTCATTCACTACTTCAATATGCTTTGTTGACTCCATTAAGTGCACCTGCAGCGGATAGGAGCATTAGGCCTCAATGATTGTTTGTCATTGGACCATTAACTTCATCCTATATTGTCCAAATGAATGACTTTTAATGTACATCACCTCCTTCATTAATACCATACCCCCCTCACTATATTTGTCAAAGTATTTAGCTGTAAACAAAAAAAGAGTTTTTGCAAACCCTCTTTTGTTTACAGCACTATTTGATTAATTTATTTATGGTCACTAACAATTCATCTATAACTTCGTTTTCACCTTCCTGAATTCGTTCAATTACACAGCTTTTCATGTGATGCTCTAACAAAAGTTTTCCAACACCGTTCAAAGCCGATTGGACTGAAGAGATCTGATTCAGCACATTATCACAATAGGTATCTTTTTCGATTAATCCTTTTAGCCCTCTAACTTGTCCTTCAATTCTGTTAAGTCGGTTAATTAAATTATTCTTTGTTTTCTCAGAATGATGGCTCCTGCGTTCTTCCGTGTTGCATGACTCATGCTCTTGAATTAGGTCTCCCATTTTCCGATCACTCCTCATTATTTTATCTTATATTATACTATAGCCCCCCTATACTATACAAAATGAAATTCATCTACATTATTTCTACATATATTTTCTATACTATTATCGTTATTACCAATCAAATACAAAACGGTGGAGGAAAGAATATGAAATTGATGCTTTTAAAGAGGTTCATCGTAATTGGTTCTTTAGCTATTCTCGCTACGGGATGTACTAATGCGATTAAAAATAATGCAATGGAAGGAATGGATCATTCAAACACGAATAATCCTACTTCGGCTGGTTCCAGTCCTGTGAAATTCACATCTAGTACTCCAGTGGTAAATGGCAAAGAATTTACGATCACCGCACAAGAGAGCAATCTTGAAGTTTCCAAAGGTAAGATATTACCTGTTTGGACTTTCAACAATTCTGTCCCCGGACCTCAAATCCGTGTAAAGGTTGGAGACAACGTAAAAATCAATCTAAAAAATGAGTTGAATCAGCCTGTCTCCATTCATTGGCACGGCTACCCCGTTCCGAATAACATGGATGGCATTCCTGGCGTTACACAAGATGCCGTTGAACCAGGTAAAACATTTACGTATACGTTCAAAGCTAATGTACCAGGTACCTATTGGTATCATTCTCATCAAGACAGTGTAAACCAAGTGGATAAAGGCTTGTACGGTTCCCTTGTTGTTGAGGAACTGAAAAATGACTATGACCGGGACTATACTCTCATGTTAGATGAATGGATGAGTTCCAGCGACATGAATACGAGTGATTCCGACAATATGGGTATGAAAGAGATGAATCATAATGAAATGAATATGTCCGGATCGGATATGAACATGGACGAGAACACTACGGGTATGGGCGGACATGATATGAGCATGTATGACCTATACACGATAAACGGGAAATCAGGTACTGCCATTGATAAACTCATGGTTAAAGAGGGCGATAAAGTTAGAATTCGCTTAATTAATGCAGGATACATCAGTCATCAAATGCACTTACATGGCCACAATTTTAAAGTAATAGCGTTGGATGGACAGCCCATAAATGAACCCGAGATGATAAAAGATCAATTACTTTCTATAGCTCCTGGAGAACGTTATGATATTGAATTTACAGCGGATAATCCAGGCTCCTGGCTACTTGAAGAACATGGAATTGAGTCGCCGAAACAAAATATGAAAGCCGTTATCCAATACGAAGGTTCAAAAGTTCAAAATGACAATTCCAATGCTTCAGCTACGCTTCCTGTGTTTGACTTCGAAAAGTATGGTAACATGTCAGATTCATTATTTTCGTTGAATCAGATATTTGATCAAAACGTGACAATGAATTTAAATACAGAAATGAAAGATGGAGAAATGGTGTACACCATAAACGAAAAGGTATTTCCGGATACAGATGTCATAAAAGTCCAGAAAGGTGACAAGGTCAAAGTTACTTTTGTGAATCAGTCCAAAACGGATGACCATCCTATGCATCTCCATGGACAGTTTTTCCAAGTGCTAAGTAAAAATGGTCAATCCTATCAGGGGTCAACGATCATAAAAGATACACTAAATGTTAAACCAGGGGAAACTTATGTTGTTGCTTTTGAAGCCGATAACCCTGGAAATTGGATGTTCCATTGCCATGACTTGCATCATGCTTCCGCGGGAATGGTAACGGAAGTCATGTATACAGATTATGAAAGTAACTATACACCTGATCCGAGTGTGGAGAACGTAGCGGAATAAATAAGTAGCATTGATTTACTCTTTATTAAGATCTGCTAATAATACGTTAAAAGATAAACAGAAGAAATTATAATGCGGCGATCTTTCCCGGAATGTAACCGAGGATTGGTTGCCGCATTTTTTTAGAAACACCATAATTGTAAAAAAGCGATACTGTTGCGCTTAAATGCATATCATTCTCTTCTATTAGCTAGCATACCAAAATCCCCCAGGTATAGAGAACTCATTAAAATGAACTCTAATCCGAGGGGACGATATTTCAGAACTATATTGGCGACGTTACTGACTTTTTTATTACAATATCATTCTATTGGAAGATGGACCTGAAAAGGAATACGCACGATCTTCAATATATATTTGATGCCATAAGATAAATACAAGAATGGTCCACAATTTACGGCTTGCATCCAATTTCCCTTCCTTATGGATCTCAAGTAGCTGCAATACATACGTTTTATTGATCCATTGATCTACGTCTGCTGTCATAATCAGATTCCTAGCCCATGAATACCATTCACTTTTTAACCATACTCTCGTTGGGACAGGAAAACCTAATTTTTTTCGTTGCTGTACATCAGGTGGAACCACATCTTTCATAGCATCACGGAGTAATAATTTAGTTGCTGTGGGTGTAACTTTATACTTTGTAGGGATGGTAGCAGCTAATTCAAATACTTTGGTATCTACAAAGGGAACGCGAAGTTCCAAGGAATTTGCCATCGACATTTTGTCTGCTTTCATTAGGATATTCCCACGTAGCCACGTATGAATATCAATATACTGCATCTGTGTGACTTCATCATATAACTTCGCTTGTTCATAAAGTGGCTTAGTCACCTGCTGGGTTGGTTTACATACTCCCTGCTCCGATAACCATGGTGCTAATACCTTACTTTTTTCATGATCCATAAAAATCTTCGCATTTCCAAAGTAACGTTCTTGCAGAATAAGACTCCCTCTTTCCAAGAATCCTTTGCCTTTCATGCCGGTAGGCATTAATCGTCCAAGATGTCCTGCAAGACTTCTCCATGGACCTGGAAGACCCTGAAACATGCGGAGAGCATAGGGTTCCCGATAAATGTTGTAGCCACCAAAAAATTCATCTGCACCTTCACCTGAAAATGCCATCTTAACATGCTGACTAGCCAACTTCGATACAAAGTAGAGACCCACGGCTGATGGGTCTGCTACTGGCTCATCCATATGCCATATTAGAGAAGGTAGTATATCTATATAGTCGCGGGCATTAATCCGAATTTCATGATGCTCAGTCCCTAAATAGGCTGCTGTCTTCCTAGCATCATCCAATTCACTATAGCCCGGCATATCAAATCCAACGCTGAATGTTTGGGTGGGCTCCAAGCGATGAAGTAAACCAACTAAACTGCTTGAATCAATACCACCCGATAAGAATGCTCCCCTAGGGACATCTGAGTTCTTATGAATACGAACAGATTCCGTTATTACTGATCGTGTTTCCTCTACTAAATCGGAATACGACCTACTTTCATGGGGCTCAAACTTCACTTCGTAATACGGTCTGATGGTCATTCCATTATTCTGTACAATCAAATAATGGCCTGCTTTCAGTTTATGGATCTCTTTGAACATCGTTAGAGGTTCAGGTACATATTGAAATGTGAGATACTGATAAAGAGCATTTTCATCCACTTCCCTATCAATCCTACCTGAAGCCAGCAACGTTTTAATTTCAGAGCCAATCATGTATCCGGAGGCGGTCTCACTGTAATAAACAGGCTTGATTCCGAAATGATCCCGTGCCGCAAATAAAAGATCACTCCTTTGATCCCATATGGTGAACCCAAACATGCCTCGTAAATAGTTGACACATTTAATTCCAACGTCCTCATAAAGCCTCAGTAATACTTCGGTATCGGAATCTGTATAAAATGTATACCCCTTCTGACTCAACCAATCCCTCAACTCTTTATAATTATAAATCTCTCCATTGAATACCAACCAAATATCTTTGTTCTCATTGGTCATGGGCTGTGCCCCGTGCTCAATATCCAGTATACTTAGTCTCCTAAAACCCAGACCGATATGATCATGGATATATATCCCTTCATCATCTGGGCCACGATGAGCTATGGAGTCGGTCATATGTTGCAGAATGTTTGCATCTACTGGCATACGATATTTGTTATATAAACTTACAAATCCACACATAGGGCTATTCTCCTCTAATCAATATAAGATTAGTTTAGCTTTTATGTATGTGGAATCTGTGAAAGATTACCGTCCATATCATAAATCACAGTTTAGATAAGTTATTTACTTATTTATTAGTTTAGTTCACTGGAGAATGGTTCTATCTGTTCGAGGCAAGTTGCTAAACAAAATGGACAAACCCGTGAATTACCCACGGGCTTGTCCATTTTAATGACTATCGTTAACCATTTTAAGATAGTTCTGCTCGCTAACCACTCTACGAGCTGTTACATATTTGGTTTTATAATAACTTTCAGATAAGCTACTAATTCGAACACCCTTACTGCTTGATGAATGTGCAAATTGATTGTTACCTACATAAATTCCCGCATGTGAAATGCTGCGACCATTCGTATTGAAGAAAACGAGATCCCCTGGGCGTAATTCTTCTTTCTCTACAAACGATCCCTTTGCTGCTTGCATACTAGAGGTGCGCGGCAAATCTAGTTTAAACTTATTAAAAACATACAGGATAAAACCGGAACAATCAAAACCAGATGTTGTTGTCCCACCATAAAGGTATGGCGTTCCAACCACTTCTTTTATTTCTTCTGTTAGCTTTGCCTGACTAGCAAATGCACCTGTTGCTGTGGAGGTAAATAAAACTGCTGCTCCAAGAACCGATAAAATGACTTTCTTCAAACTTTTGTTCCTCCCTTAGATGCCTACGGAGTTAGCTTAAGGATTCGGTTAAAGGCTCCCTATATTCTTTTCTTACAAGAATAATTCACCCAACAAATGGTTCCCCCGTTTTCAATACGAAATTCGGCAAAAATAGTTAAATATTTGTAACCTATAGAGTATTATATTGTTAAATTGTGTGGATTTAATGTGGAATTCTCGTATATCTTATTCTAAAAGAAACGACCGTCTCCTGCTGAAGTTAGGGAGCGATCGCTTCTTAGCACATGTTCTTTTTGTATTGCCGAATTCTAGTTATAAGTTCAAGGCTCCTCTACACTATACAACCACTTATACCCTATGCCCCAAACCGTTTGAATGGGGTTCTGTTCCAATCCAGCCAACTGCAACTTCTCCCGGATATTTTTCACATGGGTGTCTACGACTCGGTTATCTCCAAAAAAGTCACTTCCCCAGAGACGTTCAATGATTTCATCTCTAGAGAAAACTCTTTGTGGATTCTCGGCCAATATAAGCAATATATCAAGTTCTTTTTGGGTCAAATCCAGATTTGTGTCGAGTACAATAACCTGTCTTCGATCTGGATAAATAATCATGTCAGTATACATGATTTTTTTACCGATTTCTTTAAGGCTTAAAGACTGTGAAGAGCGTCGAACAAGCGCAAACAAGCGAGCAATGAGTTCATCAGAATTTACAGGTTTCACCATATAATCATCAGCACCGACACCTAACCCATGTACCTTATCCTTCACATCCCCTCGAGCTGTAAGCATCAATATAGGTGTTTCAGTAAACGATCTGATTTTTTCACAAAGATGCCATCCATCCATATCCGGCATCATAACGTCTAATAAAATGACATGATACGAATTTTTCTGAAGATAGGACAGTCCTTCGGTTCCATTATGAGCTTCCGTAATATCAAAACCCTCTTTAGTTAAATAAATTCGCAACAGATTTCTCATGTTCCATTCGTCATCAATAACTAATGCTTTCAATTTATTCATATGGTCATCCCATCCATTTCATTAATCTTTAGTAATATGCGGTTTCTGACCGTAAATTTGAACGATCATTAGCTCATTTGTTTCACATATTATATTTTGAAGCTGTGTGATTTTAATGAAGAAGAGGTGATGGACGGGAACATCACTTTAAATCGCGTCCCCTCTCCAATTTTACTTTCCACATGAATTGTTCCTCCTTGTTGTAAAACAAGACTTTGAACAATGGACAGCCCCAGTCCTGTTCCTCCATATGCCCGGGATCTGGATTTCTCAACCCGGTAAAAACGTTCAAATATATTGGGAAGTTCTTCTGTTGAAATTCCGTGCCCCGTATCGCAAATGCTTATTACAACCCCTTCTAATTCAGAAGTTAAAGAAACTTGAATATACCCCTCGGCTGTGTAACGAATGGCATTATCCAATAGATTCAAAATAATCTGTTCCAGTCGGTTAGAGTCTACAAAAATATGGGGTACGGGACTCAACTTACTTCGAATCGTAAGATCTTTTTCTTGGGCTTTTAATTGAACCTTATCTATAGACCTTTGAATAATCGAAGTGGGTTCTACAGACATCAGTTTCAAGTCAATTTTACCTTCTTCCATCTTAGACAATTCAAAGAGATCATTTATGATTACATTTAAACGTCGTGCTTCCTCAGAAATGATTTGTAGATATTTTTTCTTTTCTTCATCATTTTCCACAAGATCTTTAGCCAATATGTCTGCATACCCTTCCATATAAGTAATGGGTGTTTTCAATTCATGAGAGACGTTGGCAAAGAACTCCGAACGATTATCTCGATATTGTTTTAATTCTTTAGCGAGGTCGTTTATGGCTTGTGACAATGAACCAATCTCATCTTTAGTTTCCACAGGAATTTCAAGATTCAGTTCTCCTTTGGCAATTTGGCGAGTTGCACTTTCAATTTTTAATAATGGATTCGATAATCTTTTGGATAGAAAAAATATGCAACCCAACGCCAATAACAGTGCTCCAAATCCAGTGATAAACAGTAAATTTCTAATCGTTTGGATCGAATCTTTCATATTTTCTAGAGAACTAATCACGTAAATCCCTTTGACCGTTGGATTAGTGGTTACGGGGATACCATGAAGCAGGTAAAGTTCGTTATTAAAAGTGAATTCTCTTTCCACCTTCTTCCCTTCTAACAATTTGCGATTATCCCAGATATAGTTAGGATAAATGGAGGCGTCTGAAGTCTTTGATTCAATGAATCTTCCTTGTGAACTCAAGATGTACATCTGGACGCCTGTAAAATCAGCCATTTGTTCCGCACTGTTGCCTTGCTCCTCAAGCATAGTAGACAAATGTGCTGCTAACTCATTAGCTTCATCGTGTACCTTTGATGACAAAAAATTCGTGAATATGAGGTTAAGTACAATACTTAGCAATATTAAAATCCCAATAAACAAGCTGAAAATGGTAAAGCTAAGTTTTAAATGAATTTTATTCCACACCGAATATATCACCTTTTGAAATCATATTAGGAAAACAAAACAGTCGCCATTATGGCGACTCATAAAATTTATTTTGACTCAGAAAGGACGAATTGTTTTTCACGCTACGTAGTATGCACTTCATTTGTTATTAGACGGTTCCCCACTTGCAGTGCTTTAATTTTATTTTTGCCAATTACTATAGAATTAAAGCATTCTCTTTAATTCTTCAGCAGTGATTCTCTTCAAAAACTTGCTGAATTTTTCTTTACCTTTTGCATGAATTTTGTAATAATCGATTATTTTCATTACCTTTTGTGTCACTTCCGCTTCCGTTAAACCAGCTAGAAAAAGTTCAGCCAAAGAAGCTTTGATTCCCTTTGGATCTCCACCTATATACATATCGAATTTGTCTTTCATTTTAACGATTCCGATATCTCTCATGAGGGGTTCACTACTCCCGAGTGCACAGCCAGCATATCCGATCTTCAGAGGTGTCGGTGTCAATATCCCAGCTATAGCTTGATTTAACTTTTGAGCAATGTCTAGTCCGGAATCTTCAGCCCCTCTGCAGAAATTACAAGCGATCAGGGCCTTAGTTGCATAACCTGCAGGGTTTACCTCAAGTCCAATGCTTCGAAGATTGTCAGTTACGACGCCTTCCGATTCAGCCGATATTTCAATATAAAATTGTTTAAACGGAGTCATCTCGGTCTTTTGCTCTGGACCCATAAGTTTACTGATAGCTGAAAGTTGTACTGCAGTAAACAAGCTTCCTCCTACTTGAACCGGTGGGGAAACTGCAATCATCAATCTTTCATTGTTCACTTCTTTTTCTCCTTTAACCGAATTAATGTTATAAAGAATGCGTTTAGTTTATTGCCCTCTTCATGTATTTCATATGACTGAATCAAAGCAACTCTTACTTAAGTCCACCGTTGCATTTGATGACTTTAGAATACCCCCCTATAGTATAATTTTCAAGCTTTTTCTTTATATATACACTTAGATTTAAATTCTTTTTCATAATAAAGGAGCTACCTAGGTTTATTCTTTCACGATTCCCTTAAAGACCAGTTCTCTCCACCATCATTGCTTTCATAAACCGAATACTGATCTGTCACAATGATGAGCCGATTGGGATCTTGTTTTGAACTTTTGATCCCCAAAGGCATCTCACCATTTAAGTCTACGTCGAGGTCAGACCATATTTCCAAATCAGTAGATTTTAAAAATCCACTCTCTGTCATGATAATCGTTCCTCCATCGAACAAAGACAGTACTCCGTATGCCGGCTCGTTTGTAATCTGGATTTGTTCCAAATCTCTGCCCTTGACATTATAGCGAACCAGCCCTGATTCCGTTGCAGCCAAAATGGTCTCTTTAGCCGAAGGAAGTATAGAAATCGAATACGCCCCTTGGGGGATACTTCCGATTTTGTTCCACTGTTTCCCACCATTCTTCGTTTGATACACATTGTTGTCAGCACTAGCCAACAACGCAATTAATCGACTTGAATTCCTCGGGTCCATCGCTAAGTAGTGCACATCCGGCTCATTGGGTTTTGCTTTATTTGGAAGTCCATTCTCTGCAGTTTCCCAGGTCTCCCCACCATCATTAGAACGTTTCACAAAACCATGGCCCGCGACAAAGATGTTCATGGGATTATTCGGATTCGTTTCAATTGCCATTACATCACTTGTCATAAGTTCTTTACGAGTTCGCTGCCATTTTTGATCTATAAATTCATATATACCATTATGAGTTCCCATCCATATGGTTGTATCATCATCTGCAAAACTAAAGATATGCGGATGGGTGGTGGACTGAGGTGTTAATAGATCCAAATTTGCAGTCCTGTCTTCTCTACTCTCCCCCAGAAAATAAAACCGACAATCACTACTAATGATAATGCGAGATAAAATCCAACACCCAGGGATAGCCCTTTTTTCTTTTTTGGCATGGGTCATTCTCCTTGTCTAAAATAATTTTAGGTCAGTATAGAGAAAAATTGTGAAGATTCTGCGTGTTTTGACGAAAATATAAAGGAGGACACCCTATATCTACAAGATGTAATAGCTTAAATATACAAGCGCATCAATAGCCAATGGTCAACACGATTTCCATGTATCAGCCCATGATCAGCTTTTAGTGGGGGAAAATCAATAAAAAAACCCAATCAGCAGAGCTAATTAGGGTGAGTGCATACTTACTGTTATGAGAGGGTTGAGCCATGGTCTTCATGCCAGATTTGATGGATTACATCGGCCAAGATCGAAATCGTTCTATAATTTTCTTCAAGTACATTTTCTACACCACCGATTTCGATCAGGGCACTAGATTCAGCAAGCGATTGGTTGTATTGTCCGTTACCGCTAGAATGATCTTTTGAGTATATCCCCTTTGATATTCCGGGTATTTTCTTGTTTAATTTATTCTGTAATTTGGTGGCAAACTCCATCGTTTCTTGCCAATTGGGATTTTCTTTTCCTACGACAAAATATAATTGTGCATAGTTAAGTTCATCAAACTCTATGGTCGTCTGATCTTTGGGTTGTGAATCACGATGGATATCAAAGACATAGTCAATGGATTTATGATTAGACAATTCTTGGCTCAATGTATCCTTCGAATAACTATACGATTTAGCGTAATCGAAGTTCTTAACTACACTTGGATAATCAGCAGTAGATTGAATCACATTCATCCCCTTTGCTGTTAGTTTTTTAGTGAGGTCCTCTCCTAGTAAGGTGACATTAATATTAGAGTCAAATGCTTCATCTGCAGAGGTTTTGCCTTGCAGCTCCGGCAACCAAGATTCACGGTTATGAGTATGATAAATAAGAATTTGTGGTTGTGTGGATCTAGAACCACTTTTTTGCTGGTCTTTGTTTTTCGTGACGGTTATATTATTTGGCTTCTTAGTCACATGCTCATGGTTTGTATTTTCATTTTTTGTTTTAGTCGTTGATTTGGTTATCTTATCTTTAGAAGCCTGATTATCCTTACTCAGTTTGGTTACTTCTTTAGATTTTATTCCGACTGTTTGATCTGAAGTAATGTTGTTCATCTTTACCTGGTTGCGTGGAGGTAGGCTTTCCTCTTCAGGAATGAAGTCAATGTACATAGGGATAACCTTCAAGGAAATTATGAAGGATGCTAGAAATGTAAAAACGACTAACTTACTCCTTCTTCTTCTACGTGCCATTTCGTTCCTCACTTCCTTTTCGTTTTGTCTCTACCATTTCTATTCGCTTTTTCATAGAATAGAACAAATGCCCTTCCCTTACCCGCAATAAAAT
The DNA here is from genome assembly GCF_052244825.1 of Paenibacillus sp. 1A_MP2. NCBI lineage: Bacteria > Bacillati > Bacillota > Bacilli > Caryophanales > Paenibacillaceae > Paenibacillus > Paenibacillus sp. 1A_MP2. Next base: position 201,087 of record NZ_JBQQCS010000005.1, read on the forward strand.
AGGAAGGCCTTTGAAAGCCTTCCTTTGGATTTATATATCGATCTTATTGAATTAATTGCCTGTTCTCGACCTCAATTTTTTTACTTTTTCTTTTCATGTGTATACCAACAATGGTTAGCGACTAAGAGGCTAGATCTTCTGAAAGATATTCTTTAATTTTTTGAGATTTTGAACACGACAGTCTATAAAGTATGTAGTTTAACTTCGCTACATATTGCAGCATAAGAAAGAATGACGTCATTACTGACGTCATTCATCATAAAGAGCTATTTTGTAGAAAGTTCACTCTCTACTAACCATTGGTGATTTTTAACCGGGTTTCCACCGGTTGCTGGTGTATAATCGACCATATAAACCGTTGTTCTCTCAGCTGAGTCAATAGTGGCCTCAGCACCCATCATGCCTTCCATATGATCAGCTTCAAGGGTAACCTTGTCCCCTTCTTTTAAGGGCTCACTGCCTGCATCTTTGATTTCTTCTTGAATAACCCACTTATGATCCGGTATTGGGTCTCCTCCAGTAGTCGGAGTAAAAGTTACTGTGTAGGCTACCGTATCATATGCGCCTACTACTGTTGCCTTTGCTCCGTTCATACCCTCCATGTGATCAGCTTGAATGACGACTTCGTCTCCAACTTTATAAGTAGGATTCTCCGCATCCTTTATACCCTCCGGAACCTCACCCGATCCTGAATGATCCATCTCACCCATATTCGAGTGCTCGCTTTCTGTAGCCGTGTTGGAATTGTTGCTGTTTTCCTTGTTCCCACAGGCACTCAACACCAATATAACTGCCAAGCTAAGTAAAACAAGTGATTTTTTCACTGCTTTCACGCACCTTTACTTTTATTTTTTTGTACTTATGGGTCGGTGTAATCGAGTCACTTTAACATTTTACCCAAAAACTTTGAAGATATTGTGAAGATACTCCGATTGATTTGAGCATTTTAACAACTTCTTTTCAAGAATGTACGCTGAGCAAATGCTAGGAACAAATTGCATTTCTAGTTTTTTGGTGATATTATCCCCTTGTTTAATTCAACTATCCTGGCCCGTTAGTTGAACAAAAACAGCCGATCACATTGATCAGCTGCTTTCTTTGTTGTATTGAACTAACGTTTCCCGGTAGTAGAACAAAAGCAGCTCACCCTCTTGGCCGACGGCCTCCTTGTTTTAGTGAGCTATCGTTCCCCGAAAGCAAAATCCGGACGATATTGTTTCCTAATTCGACTTTATCAAATCTATTTGGAATATATTTTTTGTAATAATTCCTTTTGCACAGGCTTAATATTGATGATATTTCTGATTTCTTTTGCCTTTGTTTCAGCATCATCAAGTGTACTTGCCAAACCTAGTTCTAATAGTATACCAGCTGCAACGGTCCCCGTTCTGCCCTTGCCTCCTCCACAGTGAAAGGCAACTTTCTTGCCGGCGTTATGAGCTCCAACAACCTCATCAATTGCATGTTTAAAAAGCTCGGCTTCATTTTCTTTTGTATTGTCATCAAGCGGAACTTTCACCCACTTCACATGATCCGCAGGATACGCGCACTCTGTTGCTTCTTCCCGCAGATCCACCACGACTTCAATGCCTTCGTTAAGAACCATTGCCTCAACGTCTGCCGCTCCGCCCATAAAGATTTTGTCAGCAATGAGTGCATGGTACTTTTTCTCGGCATGATTCATTTTACTTACCCTCTTTCAAGAATTGCTCTATACGAGCTTTGATTGAATCACGGACATCAGCGAATGTAGCTGTGATTTCTTCCTCCGTACCTGTCGCCTTTGCTGGATCATCGAAGCCCCAATGCCATCTTTCAGCCTTGTCATTACGTACAACGGGACAATTATCATTGGCATGACCGCAAAGCGTGATGATGTAATCTGCTTGTTTTAAAATCTCAGGATCAATTACATCCGATGTATGATTTGAAATATCAATTCCAGCTTCTTTCATGGTTTGAACAGCACGGGGATTTAAGCCGTGAGCTTCTAGACCAGCACTTCTCACCTCGTATTTATCACTTCCAAGTGCTTTCAAAAATCCATCGGCGATTTGGCTTCTGCAAGAGTTTCCTGTACACAAAAAGTAAACAAGTGGTTTGTTGTTCATGTTTATTGATCTCCTTTATCTTCGGTTTGGCTAACTTTTACTAGTTCATCTTGAAATTTCGCTTTGCCCATTTTTGTGTTAATCAAAGCTTTTACCAACATAGCGATAACAATCAATACTACAGTGATAACCGCAATGATTAACCAAACATTTACGCTTGTTGCATGGATCAAATGAAGCCACAAATATAGTCCTGTCAATGTGATAAAGAGCGTTGGGATAGTGAGCACAATCCCAATTTTAAAATAACTCCCCATGTGATTTTTACATCCTTACGGGACAGTACGTGTAACCATAATAGTGTTGCAAGCGAGCCGATCGGTGTGATTTTTGGACCCAAGTCACTGCCGATAATATTGGCATAAATCAGTGATTCTCGAATCACACCTTGCGTATTGGTCGCATCAATAGCTAGCGCATCGATCATCACTGTGGGCATATTGTTCATGACCGAAGACAATATCGCAGCTAGGAATCCCATGCCGATTGTGGAGATGTAGAGCCCCTTGTCGGCAATGGCTTGAATGACTTTCCCAAGTTCATCCGTTAATCCCACGTTTCGTAGTCCATAAACTACGACGTACATACCAATTGAGAAAATCACGACTGCCCATGGAGCCCCTTTAATGAGCTTCCACGTTTGTATTGCCTGACTGCGGCGTGCAGCCAAAATAAACAAGATTGCAATAATCCCAGCGATGACAGACACCGGAACTTGAATGAACTCGCTCATCAGGTACGCGACAAGAAGCACGGCTAAAATCACCCAAGAGAATTTGAACAGCTTCTTGTCTTTGATTGCATCAACTGGCGTTTTGAGCTGACTGACTTCGTAGTTCCCTGGAATACTTTTTCTAAAAAACAAGAACAAGACCAGAAGACTCGCTAATATTGAGAAGAAATTAGGGATAATCATCCGACTTGCATACTCCACAAAACCAATACCAAAGTAATCAGCAGAAACGATATTGACGAGGTTGCTGACTATAAGTGGGAGCGAAGTTGTATCTGCAATAAAACCACTTGCAATAATAAAAGGCAAAATCATCTTTTGATCAAACTTGAGCGCTCGAACCATGGCAAGCACAATAGGCGTTAATATCAGTGCGGCACCGTCATTCGCAAAGAACGCTGCTACCCCTGCACCAAGTAGCACAACATAAACGAACATCAGCTTACCATTGCCTCTTGCGAGCCTTGCCATGTGTAGAGCAGCCCATTCAAAAAAACCGATCTCATCTAAAATAAGTGAAATCAGAATAATGGCTACAAAAGCAAGCGTGGCATTCCATACAATTCCTGTAACCGTACCCACATCGGATAGACTTACGACCCCAAATAGGAGAGCGAGAACAGCTCCAGCAGATGCTGACCACCCAATATTAAGTCCCTTAGGTTGCCAAATCACAAAAGTGAGTGTAAGCAAAAAGATTGAAATTGCAATGAGTGTCATGCTTCCTCCTCAGGACCACAGCAGTTTTTCAATCCTGCTATGTTGTCTTTCATGGAAGGCAGGTACGGATACACACATTGAACATATGCTTTCGCTTCAGGATTAAGGGAGTAGTAAACCCACTGCCCTTTTTTCTTTTCATTAAGAAAACCAGCTGCCTTCAGTTTTCGAAGGTGCTGACTGGCGTTTGGTTGAGACATCCCAATAATGTCTGTGATATCACATACGCAAAGTTCCTGTTCCTGAAGTAGCGCAATAATGGTCAACCGCGTTTTATCAGCTAATAACTTATATGCCTCAGCCATTTCCTGAATTTTTTGTTCCATATGTACCTCCCCTGTGATTATCTTCGTTGGCTTCATTTAATGATATAATCATATAATAAACCAATTATATAATCAATTGCGAATATATAAAAAATTATATAAAATTCAATTCACGAAAAAGCCGGTAATAAAATTACCGACTTTAACGTCGCTATCTTTGCTCTCGAACTAAAAATACACATTTTGACTTAATGAAAGAGTGACCGTCTTCCATCTTTAATATCCTTCGTCTGATACTCAATGACTCCCCTTCATTTTAGTTCACAGCTTATACCATTTCTAAATCCAATACCTCACAATTTTTTCGCAAGCGCTAGGACCGCTTTCTTCGCATCTTCCCCTGCACCTCGAATCGTCGCCGAAGCAAATGATGTCTGCCAGGGTATACCTACAAAATGAATATTTTCATCGATTTGTTTTAAGGGGTTACCCAGGGAATCAAGAACATTCAATCCGTTAAGATATTCAAAATTTGGAATATAACCTGTAGCAAAAATAACGGCATCCACATCTTCACGAGCATCATCTGACCACACTACACCTTTTTCCGTAAAAGCTTTAAACATATTTTTAGTGTCTGGCCTATTTTTATCAATTGCATCTTTATAAAAACCATTATCAAGGACACCTTCACTGTTTTTCTGCAGTAGGCGTTTACCCCAAGTCGATTGATCGAGTCTAAGTATGGTTAGCCAAAAATGAATATCTTTCCCCGCAATGACCTGCGGCTTAAATTTGATCGGACTTCTGGATGCAATTGTTACATGGGCCGCCCGGGCAAGTTCAACGGCTATTTGGACAGCTGAATTCCCTCCGCCCACAACAACGATGCGTTTGTTTTTAAACTCTGCCTCATTTCGATAGTCTTTGGCATGAAGCATTTCCCCCTTAAATTGATCCATCCCTGGAATGTCTGGAATACGAGGATTTACAAATGCCCCACTTGCGCAAATGATGGACCGTGTAAGAAACTTTTCTCCGCTCAAGGTATGGACCGTATAGATATTGCCTTCCTTATCCACCTTGATTACTTCTTGCCCTGAGTATATTGGAAACTTAAATGTAGCCGCATAGGAATTTAAGTATTGAACAACCTCATCTCTGCGCGGATAATAATTTGCACCGCCTGGAAATATAAGTCCTGGCAATGAGGAGTACGCTGCGGGTGAGAACAACGTTAAGCTATCATAATAATTTGCCCATGATCCTAATTGTTCTTCACTTTTTTCGAGTAGAATAAAGCTCCGTCTAGCTTGCTGTAAGTAATATGCTGCTGCCAAACCTGATTGACCACCGCCAATGACAATGCAATCATAAATAATGTTTTCCATTTTGCCCTCCTTCTATAAAAAAGCTACTGCATCACGTTAAGGATGTAGTAGCTTTGAATTCTTGTTTATCCGTAGCAAGAATTTGATCCTACCTTTCCGATTTTGAAGGAGAGCAGCAATTCGTAGAGGCTTCCTCCACTTGTACGGGTTCACAGCAGCTATCTGCACCACTAGCACCCAGACTGCAAACACCTGTCTCCGGCAGTTCCAGCTCTACTTTTTGTGCTGACTCCATATCTCCCACTAAAGCCGCTACAATGGATCTGACTTGCTCGTATCCCGTCGCCATTAAGAAGGTTGGTGCTCTTCCATAACTTTTAGCACCAACGATATAAAAGTCCTTTTCAGGTTGACGTAGTTCCTTTTCGCCATGAGGTCTAACTGTACCGCAGCTGTGTATATTGGGATCAATTAATGGCGCGAGCTCATAAACGCAGTCTAAACTGGGGTCCATTAATACCCGCACTTCGCGGACAATCGATAAGTCAGGACGAGAACCTGTATTACCTACGATTTCATCAATATGATCAATAACCACTTTTACATTTCGAATGGCTCCGGAAACCTGTATTTTTCCACCTTGTTGTTTAAGTTCTTCAATATGGAATGCCGTCATGACTTTTACTGTACCGGATTCAACCACCTTTTGAATTCGGGTACCCAGTTCTCCTCTTGCCTGTAGCCCATCTAATTCTCGACCGCCATACACATCTTCAATATTTGCCTTACGAATTGCCCAAACAATTTCAGTTCCCGATTCCTCTTTTTGAAGCTCTGCAAGTTCAAGCAAAGTGTTGATCGCAGAATGTCCGCTTCCTACAACAAGAACTTTCTTGCCTTTATAACAATTTTTCTCTTTCCCTAATACAGCAGGAATACCGTATGAGATGTGGCTTTCAAGCGCTTTTTCTTCTTCTGAAAAAATACCGTCTGAACGAAGCGGGTTTGGATTGGACCATGTTCCAGAAGCATCGATAACTGCCCGCGCCTCATAAATAAACGGGGGTCCGTTTTGTTCAACATGGATAACAAACGGAAGTTTCTCGCGTCCACTTGTTTTCACTTTGCTTAACCCTTTACGACTGATCGCAGTAACTTTCGTATTCAAATGCATGTATGGACTTACTTCAGGTAGTGCAGCCAAGGGTTTTAGATAATGCTCAACAATCTCCTTACCCGTTGGGATGGTTTCGTTTTGAGGAGCGACCCAATTCGTGGGAAGCAGCAATTCTTTAGCAGCTTTATCGATGTTATATTCCCAAGGTGAGAACAGACGTACATGTTCCCATTTTCTAATGTTTGCTCCCACTTCATCTCCGGATTCAAACAACATAAATGGCTCACCTTTTGAAATGAGTTGTGCTGCTGCCGCAAGACCAACCGGTCCAGCTCCAATAATCGCAACAGGTAATTGGTTTGTTTCTTTTACGGGTGATTCGCAACAGTTCACTTGGTTAACAGGGATACTTTTAAACATTATATTTTCCTCCTCAATATTACTTGCATTTTACAAGTATTATATGAAGTAAATGGGATAACAAATTATTATCCCAGTGGTGTACAGCATACGCTGGATTTCGCCATACTCTCGTTTAGCAGTTTGACCGCATTAATCACCATATCACGTTCAAACTCAGACATATGCGAAAAAACTTCTTTTAAATAATCATTCATCTGCTCATCAATGACAGTAGCGACAAATTTACCTTGTGTAGTCAAGGATAATATGTAAATCCGCCGATCTTCTGGTAATGGCGTTTTTTGAACCAATCCCAACTTCACGAGACTTTGAACCTGACGGCTAAACGTTGTGATATCAATGGAAAGTGCATCTGCCACCTGCTGAATGGAGGGATTATGTTTACGATCAATTTCATAAATGATATGACTTTGAACGAGTGAAATATCCAACCCTCCTGCGGTGCAGCAGTTTTTATCCAATAATCCAAAACGCCGTGTCATGATCTGAAACATCTCTCTTAAGTTGTTTTCCAATTCCCTCACCTCTTGTTATAGTTATACCCTTATTATTTGCAAAACGCAAATGTTTTTTTGTTTTATTCTTTGCCCTTCCCATTTCGAATTACAGTATGATAGATAAACATGTAAAAAACAAACGTAGGAGTGATCATCATGGTAATAATACGACAAGCTACCGAAGGGGATCTGGGTAGCATTTTGACTATCTACAACCAAGGTATCGAAGACCGCATTGCCACGCTAGAAACCGAGTTAAAAGACGAGGTGTATATGTATGAATGGTTTAAAAAACACCAGGGACGCTACACCGTACTCGTCGCTGAAGTGAACCAATGTGTTATCGGATGGGCATCCATTAATGTCTACAATCCTAGAAGCGCTTATGACGGTGTCGGTGACCTTTCGATTTATATTCATCGTGATCACCGCGGCAAAGGGATAGGCAAACAGTTGCTTGGGAAATTAGAGAAAATCGGTATGCAGCATAACTTTTATAAGTTTGTTCTTTTCACCTTTCCATTTAATACGCTTGGGCAGAGCTTGTATCATAGAGCCGGATACCGAGAGGTAGGTGTATTTCAGAATCATGGCTTTCTAGAGGGGAATTTTGTAGATGTGATGGCAATGGAGAAATTACTTTAAGCATCGTATCGTATATGTATTGTTTGTCATAATTGGTCTTCTAAGAAAACCTTCGAATTATTAGAGTACAATTCAGTAAAAATTGCACCTCGGTAAATAATCCTGCTACCAGCGACAAGAAGCCGATTCCTGAAGGAATCAGCTTCTTAGGTTATTTTCTGTCAAAAGTACATGACAGTTAAATTTATAGGTTCAACGCTTCATTTCTATCGCATGAGGCTACTTCATTCTCCACTTGTGCATACACATCATCCATGACTTGCAATAGGTTCCTGATCTGTTCATTTCTTAAGGAATAATAGATGTACTTTCCTTCCTGTCTGCTTATGATAATTCCACATCCTTTTAAACAGGCGAGATGCTGCGAAATGTTGGATTGGTTGCCCCCAAGCTCTTCTACAATTTGCGAAACCGTTTTTTCTTTCTGATGTATGGAATCTAGAATTAGCAACCTCGTTTTGTCGCTGAATCCTCTCAGAAACTTGGCTTTTACCTCACAGCCGGTTGTATTCAATTTTTATCCCCCAAACCTTACACTATTGATACTAATTTAAATTTAGCATGTTGCCATAGAAGATTCAATTCAACCGTTGTACTTCAAGGTTTAAGGCTTATGAGCTTCAAACAACTACTCGTGGAATTCCGAAAGTACAGGGTTGTTCTGGGAGTAGTCATATATGATTTATCCTACTCCCCGCAATAACGCACTCAGTAACGTAGCAATGATCAATTTTCGCGAATGCTGTTTGTTTCAGAAATTAACCTCGTCTCTAAATAACGTTCAGATCTTAGCTTCTCATTCGCAACAATCTCATGCTGTTCAAAATCACCAGCAATGCCGCTCCTGTGTCACTCATCACGGCTGCCCATAAGGTTAACCAGCCATGGAAAATGAAAGAAAGAGCAACGACTTTTACTAACAGCGAAAACCAGATGTTTTGCTTAATAATTCGAAGCGCTTTGCGGCTCAGTTTCATCGTATGAGGAAGTTTTTCCAGATTATCGGCCATCAGGACGATGTCTGCTGTTTCCATGGCCGTATCCGTGCGGCTCCTCCCATTGCAATGCCCAAGTTGGCTGTAGCCAGCGCAGGAGCATCATTGATCCCATCTCCTACCATGGCCACGAGCTTGCCTTCTTTTTGAAGCTGCTCCACTGCGGAAACCTTCTCTTCCGGAAGCAATTCGGCGAAATAACGATCAAGTCCAGCTTCCCTTGCGATTTTGCGTGCCGTGCCCTCATTGTCTCCGGTAAGCATCACGACTTGCTCGATGCCCGATTGTTTCAGCGCCTGCATCGTGGTTATTGTAGTCTCCCGAATTGCATCAGACACGGCTATCATGCCGAGCAGATTGGATTGCGTACCGACAAGGATCAAGGTGTTTCCTTCCTGTTGGAGTCGGGAAGCCTGCTCTTCCAGGTGCACCATCGGTACGCCCATTTCTTGAAATAGCTTTGGATTACCAGCGAAATATTCGGTGCCTTGAATGGTTGCATACGCACCTTTACCCACGAGAGCTCCGTATTGTTCACCTTGGAGCGGGATAGTTCCCGCTGCTTCGCGTACTCCACGATGGCTGATGCGATTGGATGTTGCGAATGCTCTTCAATCGTTAACGCAATGCGAAGTAATTCTTCTTCGGAGACCTTTTGCGTAAATAACGCAGATACCTGGGGTTTACCCACAGTCAGTGTTCCTGTTTTATCAAAGGCAAGCGCCTTGATCGAACCGGCAACCTCTAGGAACGTTCCGCCTTTGATCAGCACGCCGTTTTTGGCTGCGTTCCCGATGGCAGACACGATGGCGACCGGTGTGGAGATGACCAATGCACAAGGACAGGCCACGACAAGCAACTCAAGCCCCCGGTAGAACCAATCGCCCCAAGTGCCCCATCCAAACATAGGAGGGATTACCATGATTAAAAGAGCGATAGCAAATGTAATCGGGGTATAAATTCGTGCAAAACGGTCTACGAAGGCTTGCGAAGGGGCTTTTTTCTCTTGTGCTTCCTCCACCAGATGAATGATTCTCGCAATCGTGGTATCTTCCACCAGCTTTGTGACGCTTACCTCAAGAGAACCACTTTCGTTTACCGAGCCTGCATAAACAATACTTCTAGGTTCCTTCTCCACAGGGACGGATTCACCGGTAATTGGAGCCTGATTGACCACAGAGTGACCCCTTGTAACTTCACCGTCCAGCGGTATTTTTTCACCAGGCTTGATGACGATGACATCCCCGATATGAATGTCTTCTACGGGTGTGCGCACCAATTGTTGCCCTTGTTTGACCCATGCTTCCGGAGGAGCCAAGTTCATTAGACCACGAATGGATTTTCTTGTTTTTTCGATCGCTCTATTCTGCAGGGTATTCCCTAACGAGAACAGGAAAACGACTGTGGCGCCTTCGAACCATTCGCCAATCAGTGCGGCGCCCATAGCCGCAACGGTCATCAATACGTTCATGTCGAGTGAAGCGCTTCGTACTGCATAATAGGCACTTCGGGCAGGTTTGTATCCACCTATAACGATAGCCAGGGCATAGAGCAATGTGATGAGCATTTCCGATACATTGCCGTACGAGCCCACAAATCCCATAACCAAAAATATGCCGGAGTACAAGGTTGCTGGTGTTGGCTTCTTCGATTTCTCCTCCACCATATCAAATGGAGACCGACTATTGGTAGGCAACAATGCCGTGAACCCCGCTTTGGATACCTCTTCCTTCACTTTATCATTCGTTAAATCATGATCGATCCGCATCTTCCCTGTCGAGAAGTTTACGTTAACTTCACGGACTTCAGGAAACTTGAGCATATGTTTTTCCAAGGTGACGGCACAAGCCCCGCAATCCATGCCTTCAATGATATAAGTCTGTCCGGTTTGCTTCGGAGCAATGGATTCAATGGAATACCCCAGTTTTTTGACCTGCGATTCAATTCGATTTCCGATGGATGGATCAGAGACGGTAACACTCATCTTGGCCGTGCTGAAATTCACTTGAACCTCTTCTGTACCTTCCATGCGGGAGATGCTCTTTTGAATCGTTTCAGCACAAGAAGAACAATCCATGCCCTGAACCCGATATTGAAGCATCTGCCCTGTATCTAATTTCAAATCGAACTCAGAGACCCTTGGAACGGAAGCAGCTGAGCTGGAACAACAAGAGTCTTCTTTGCCTTTTTCTTGCCCCGCGCTGCTGCAACAGTCTTGTTCATCCGCACAGCAGTCACTATTTTTCGTTGGTTTGGAAGTTACCGTGAACTGAATCTGCTGTTTAAACGTGGCACCTGGTTTGATGCTGGGTTGAATAGAATCGGTGCAGGAATGGCTTGAACAACAACTTTCCTGCTGAATTTGTTGTGACTCCGGTTGTTTTGCTGATGAGTTGCATCCTCCCGTTTCAGAACAACAGGAATCCGGATGATTTCGTTCAGACATGGCCAATCAACTCCGTTTCTTTACTTCACATCATTGTACGGTAAAAGTTTGAAAAATAAATTAGTTCCTATTAATATGACAATCATATTAGCGTTTACTAATATATACGTCAATGCAGAAATTATTCACTAAACACTCTCAACCGGTCGCTACGTTAATTTAAAAAAAGATGATCTTATTCTATCGTGTTCATTATAGGTATGAATAGGATGTTTCGATAACATCAGTCGACTTTAAACGTGCAATAAGTTAATGAATTTACCGGATGTTAACTCAAGTAATTTTGGATGCACAAAATTTGATCTTTTTAATTTTTCAATTAGTCCCTACTGTACACCCGTTCACTCTACTTTTTATATCAAAAGTCAGGAACTTCCTGCTGGAGATTGCCTTTAAGCAAGTATAAATATCTTGTTGGATGTTAATATATGGTTTGAAATTGATTTATCTAACTGGAGAGAATTAAGTATTTAAGAATAAAGATGGTTCAGGGTGCCCTGTTGGAGAAGCATGGGAAAGTAGATGGACAGTTTGTTGACGTTATGATTATGGAGAAAATCTTATTAAAATCGGCTAAATCAAAGTCCCTAGGCTTATCCTAAGGGCTATTATTCTCTAGGAGCCTTTATGGATAAATCCCATACCCGAATAGTTTTCCTTCTTTGAGCTATTTACTTAAAATTTTATGAACAATTAGAGAATGTTTCGAATTTAAACTGCATTGTTTTTATAAATGCACTACAATGTGTAGTACACATTTATTTAAAATTTTATATATCGGGAGGCTCATGATAATGTTACTTACATTATTAAGCATAGTAATGATTACCGTTTTATCCGGATACGTCGTGTTGAATACCTATAGACGAAAAGATAGAGTCCCAGGTATGCATGGAATGATGATCGCCATGAGCATTGGAATGATGTCTAGTCTTGCCCTTGGTTTTCAACTAGGCATTGTGTTTGATCATGATTTGGCTGTCCCTTCCATCATCGCTATTTTATTCGGTTTGGGGACCGGTTACTTTACAGGAAAACCTGTGAGTGTACTGGCATCGTTAGATGGAATGTTAGCTGGAATTATGGGTGGAATGATGGGAGCCATGCTCGGATCTATGCTTGGTTTTACCTATATCATGGCATTGTTTGTTGATATCCTATTTATCCTTATAATATGTGTGGTTCTTCAAATAACAAGTTCAGATTCAAATGAAACCAATAAAAAAACAAGCAGTGGGATTACCGTGCCCTTTATCGCAGGAATAATAACTGTTGCCTTTGGAACTGTATCGGTGGGTTTGCTGCTATTTAATCAGTATCAAGATAATCGAACCTCTGTAGTTTCTTCTCAAAATAAGGAACAGAATTCTGTTCAAGAAAATGCAGGCTATCAAGTTATTTCAGTAGATGTAAAAACCAATGGCTTTAGTCAAGAAAATATTGTAGTCAAAGCCGGTGTTCCGACAAAGTTAAATTTCATAAAACAATCAGGCTATACGTGTATAAAAAGTGTTGGATCTACAGATTTAGGCATTGATGTTTACCTTGAAAAGGGAGATAACTTCATTACTTTAGATAATTTGAAACCTGGAACATATCATTTCAATTGTGGTATGTATATGTATTATGGGACTATTACAGTTGTATAATCGAGTTTCGACTGGTTTCCGCACAGTAAAAACGCTATTATCCCATAGTTTGGCTTGTAATGTCCGTTTTAAAGGGGGGCATGCTTTCTTTTTTTAATGCAACTTAGAAGCATAAGTTTGTTGTGAGACCCAATAGAACGCAGTATTATAATTCAAGTAGACAGCCGACTAATTAGTCGACTGTCTTTTCATTAAGCTAACGAGTAGGTTAGTTCAATTGTAAGTAAGAAGGATAGTAGTACAGAAAAGACCGCCTTTTAGCGGTCAGATCATATTACTTTCCTTTTTGTATCCTTAAAAGTCTTAAACTGTTAAGGGTCACAATCAAAGTTGCTCCCATATCTGCCAGAATCGCAAGCCATAGAGTAAGCCATCCGGGAACGATTAGTATTAACGCTAACAACTTTATCCCTAAAGAAAAGCCCACGTTTTGTTTGATGATCATCAGTGTTTTTTTACTTAGGCGGATGGTGTATGGTAATTTCCGTAGGTCATCTGCCATCAATGCGATGTCGGCTGTCTCAAGAGCAGTATCAGTACCTGCGCCACCCATGGCTATACCAACAGTGGAAGCCGCAAGTGCAGGTGCATCATTTACTCCGTCACCCACCATCGCTACATGGGAATAATCTCCCCGTAGCTTCTTGATGTAATCCAATTTGTCTTGAGGTAACAATTCTGCTTTAATTTCTGCTACACCTAACTGCTGGCCAATTGCGTTAGCTGTTGCTTGGTTGTCACCAGTGAGCATAATCGTCTTTTTTACGCCGATAGAATGCAATTCATTTATCACAGCTTTACTCGAATCGCGTACAGCATCGGCAACTGCAATTAAGGCAATGACTTCATGTTGCGTCCCCAGCACCATTACCGTTTTCCCTTGAGTCTGAAGCATGGTAATTTGTTTACGTATTGAAATGGATACCTCAGCTTCCAGTTCATCAAACAGTTTAGGGCTACCAATATAATATTGCTGTTGTCCGACCGAAGCTTGGACGCCCTTCCCTGTGATTGATTGAAAGTGATCAACTGAAATGGAAAGATCGGCACCCATTTGTTCCGCTTTCCGGACAATGGCTGATGCTAATGGATGTTGTGATCCTTTTTCAATTACAGCAGCAATGGAGAGGACTTCGCCTTCACTACGTTCCCCAAATACAGCGATGTCCGTTACCTCCGGGAATCCTTTAGTAAGGGTACCTGTTTTATCAAATGCAACTGCTGAAATGCGCCCAGCCTCTTCGAGATGAATACCACCTTTAATTAATACACCGTTTTTCGCTGCATTTCCAATGGCAGTAACAATAGAAATTGGGGTAGAAATGACCAATGCACAAGGACACCCTACTACAAGCAAGGACAACCCACGATAAATCCAATCCCCCCAGTCCCCACCCAGCAAAGGCGGAATAATGGCAATACCCAAAGCCAGCCCCATAATTGCAGGCGTGTAGTATTTAGCAAACCGGTCCACAAAAGCCTGAGATGGTGCCCGTTCAGCTTGTGCTTCTTCCACGAGATGAATGATTTTGGAGATTGTTGTATCTTCAACATGCTTAGTAACTCTGACTTCAAGCAACCCTTCCTCATTTAGTGTTCCGGCAAACACTTCATCGTCAACAGTTTTAGCGACAGGAACAGACTCTCCTGTGATTGCTGCCTGATTTAACGTCGATGTTCCTTTTATTACAACTCCATCCATAGCTAGCTTTTGCCCTGGCTTGACGATCATTACGTCTCCAACTTGGATATCATCAACACTTATGGTCATTTCAGCAGAACCACGTCGAATCAGAGCTTCTTTAGGTGCAATGTCCATAAGTGAACGGATCGACTGACGTGCCTTTTGCATTGAATACCGTTCTAAAGCTTCACTAATGGCAAAGAGCAACACAACAACAGCACCTTCGCCCCACTCTCCGATAGCAGCTGCTCCAATGATGGCAACAGTCATCAGCGTGTTCATATCAAATTGCAGCTGAAATAAGTTCTTGATCCCTTTTTAAACAGTTCATATCCGCCAATAATAATAGCAGCACCAAAAGCCAGGGCAGGAACCAAGGCTTCTTCTCCATAGTACGAGGCCAAGTAATAACCTGCCGCCATCAATAAAAGGGACAAAAGCACATTCCAATTCTCTTTCCAAAAAGGCTCTTTCTTTTCTATAACCCGTTGTTTCTCAGGCGTTATCTTTAGGTTTTCAAAAGCACCTGCCTTTTCTAACTCTTCGACAGTTGCATTTCCCATAACGGTTATTTTGGCCGCCCCAAAATTAACCTGTGCATCTGTGACACCAGGAAGACTTTTTACGTTATTTTCAAATTTACCGGCACAGTTTGTACAGGTAAACCCTTGTACACGATAGACCTCTTTGTTACTTTTTTCTTCATGTTGTTGCATGTGTCATCAACTCCTCGCTATGTGTTGAAGCTAAATGAACTAATTGACGTACGTAATCATCTTCCAGTGAATAAAACGCCAACTTTCCTTCTTTCCTGTATTTAGCTACTCCAAGCTGTTTTAGCGATCGCAAATGGTGAGATGCGGTAGCAAGTGAAGCCCCCGTAATATTGGCGACGTCACATACACAAAGTTCGTCTTCTTCGCATAAAGCAAACGCGATCTTCATTCGAGTTTCATCTGCCAAGACTTTAAACATCTTGGACATGCTTTTTATATCTTGCTGCTCCAATGCCTTTTGCACTTTACGAACCTTAGGCTCGTCATAACAGTAGATTTCACAACTATCCTTCATAAATATACCCTCCACTCAATCAAATTCTTGTTTGATTATTGTTACCTTACCATATTATAATAATTCAATCAAACCGAAGTTTGATTGATAGCGAACGAATAGCTTATATTAACTCAATTTAAGGAGGACAACTATGTACGATGTTTTAGTTATTGGTGCTGGACAAGCAGGATTAGCCGCAGGGTATTACTTAAAACAAACTGGTCTAAACTTTATGATTCTGGACTCTGCATCATCAATAGGCGATTCTTGGCGACGCCGCTACGGATCACTTCATCTCTTTACGCCTCGTATGTATGATGGATTACCAGGAATGTTGTTGAATGGGGATAAAAATGGTTTACCGAGTAAAGATGAGATTGCCAGTTATCTTGAACCTTATGCAAATTACATGGAGCTCCCGATCAAGCTGAAATGTCTAATTAAACGACTTTGGAAGAAGGATAATCACTTCATAGTAGAATCAACCGATGGTATGATGGAGGCGCGTAAAATTATCGTTGCAACGGGTCCGTTCCAAGTCCCTAATATCCCATCCTTTTACAAATCCTTTTCAAAAGACATTATCCAGTTACACTCTTCAGAATACTTAAACCCGGAACAGTTAGGCCCTGGGAACACGGTGGTTGTAGGTGGAGGAAACTCTGGTGCTCAAATAGCAGCGGAGATGGAAAAAGATGGAAATAAAAACAAATCAATATACATATCCGTAGCACGCGAGATTTCGTATAAGCCTTTGTATATTATGAATCGAAGCATTTTCTGGTATTTTGAAAAACTCGGGTTTCTTCGTGCTAAAACTCAGAGTCTAGTTGGTAGATGGTTGAAAAACCAAACTGAGCAAGTGTATGGATATGATCTGAAACAACTAATTAAAAGTGGAGAAGTAAGTGTTGCTCCTCGAACACTGAACGCGAGTGGTAACTATATTACTTTTGAGGATGGAACCCAGATCGAGGTAAATAATGTCATTTGGGCTACTGGATTCAAGAGAGATGACCATTGGATTGATATTCAAAATGCTTTTAATTCGCATGGTCAAATTCAACATCATGAAGGTGTTACTCCGATTACTGGGTTGTATTATGTAGGTTTACCATGGCAAAGTTCTAGAGGTTCTGCATTGTTGGGTTGGGTGAAATATGATGCTCAAAGAATTGTTAAACATCTGACTCTAACTACTAACCAATAATTGAGTTTATTTCCTATGGTGATTGTGGGTTTATAGAGCGTGACTCGAAGATCTATTAGTCCATTTGCCGTATTTATGAGCTAGTTTTGATTAGAATGCCCTCTAATCGGAAATATGTCCTTTTCCGTTACGGACAAGGGATCAAATAGGGATGCAATATGGCCAGTTTAGCTATTTGATGTTTCTTGATACCGGCTTTGTAAGGGGTTGTACCTGTCATCTGGCTGTTTCAAATGATTTTCTTCAATGGGAAAACGCTTTAAAGGCCCTATTGGAGATGTATTAAGGAACTACCACTGTTGTATGTTGGATATTATCTCAAAATTGATGAACAGGTTAGCACATAAAAAACTCTCCATCGGGAGAGTTTTTTTGTTTCCACCTTGCGTGGTCTCTTGTCCCCCTCAATTGATTGAGGTGCAAATATAAACACTGCTGTGCCCTAAGACCCTAGACAGGTAATTTTACTATCAGAGGGCAAGAACTTGCATTTTAATCTAAAGTCATTTTTCGCTACTTTTACTTCGCGTGTACAGATTGCTTGAATTTTATTTACACTCGAATGATAATCTTCATATTATCAACAGATGAATAAAGCTTCATACATTCATACTTATAGATAAAGGAGGATTCATCTTGAAATTATTAAAAAAAGTAATCCCAGCAGCAGCACTGAGCCTAGCCTTTGCTGCTTCTACAGTCTTTTCTGCGGGACAAGCACATGCAGTTCAAGCTGTTAGTGTAGAAAAAAAACAAATTAAGAATATCATCTTCCTCATTGGTGATGGTATGGGTACTGCTTATACTTCCGCTTATCGTTACATAAAGGATGATCTTTCTACAAAGGTAATGGAGAGAACAGCATTTGATCCATACCTTGTGGGAGCTCAAATGACATATCCGGATGATGACACTCAGAACGTAACGGATTCAGCTTCCGCAGCTACTGCTATGTCTGCTGGCGTAAAGACATATAATGCCGCTATCGCTGTAGATAATGACCAAACAGAAGTCAAAACTGTGTTAGAGCAGGCAAAGGAAAACGGAAAATCTACCGGGCTTGTTGCTACCTCAGAGATTACCCATGCCACACCAGCAGCATTCGGCGCCCATGACATCAGCCGAAAGAATATGGACGCTATTGCGGATGATTACTATGATGAAATGATCAATGGAGAGCACAAACTTGATGTCCTATTAGGTGGAGGAAAAAGCAATTTTGTACGTGAAGATCGTGACCTGACGAAAGAGTTCCAGGAAGCCGGTTTTAGCTATGTGACTGATCGGAGCGCCCTGATCGCAGATACAAATGAACAGATTCTAGGACTTTTCGCTGATGGAGGCTTGGACAAGATGATTGATCGGACTAGCGAAACACCTTCGCTGGCTGAGATGACGAATACGGCCATTGATCGTCTGAGCACAAACGAAAATGGGTTTTTCCTAATGGTTGAAGGCAGTCAGATCGACTGGGCAGGACATGATAATGATATCGTAGGTGCTATGAGCGAGATGGAGGATTTCGCGGGAGCATTCCAGGCAGCTATTGATTTCGCCAAAAAAGATGGAGAAACCCTTGTCGTAGCTACTGCTGACCACTCCACTGGCGGACTCACGCTTGGGAAAGACGGAGAGTATAACTTCTTTGTGGATCCGATCAAAGCTGCATTACGCACTCCCGACTTCATGGCAACTCAAATTGCTGAAGGTGCTTCAGTTGAAGAAACGCTTAAGAGCTATCTCAAGCTTGAGCTAACAGCTGAAGAAATTCAATCTGTAAAAGATGCTGCCAAAGACGCTGATGTGACGACGATCGACAATGCCATTGAGGCTATTATCGATAATCGTTCATTCACTGGCTGGACAACAGGTGGACATACGGGAGAAGACGTACCAGTTTATGCTTACGGTCCGGCAAGCCATCGATTCTCCGGCCTAGTCGACAATACGGATAATGCAGAAATCATTTTCGATATTTTAAAGAAACATAAATAATTATATCCTCAACAATAGCCCTCTCTTCTTTTTATGAAGAATCAAAGAGGGACTTTTTTATTTATTATAGAAATGATGCACCTCTCAGATGTGCCAGTGAATCCATGATTCTGTAGACTTCGTTAGTAGGTAATTAGTTTGCATTAAACCCTTTTAATGCAAATTAATTACCTACCACATCTTTTACCTCCACCCCACTTTATTCTTTTCCTTTTTAGCACTCTCTTGATAGCGGCGGAGATGAGCCTTCAATGTGTCAAACACCAAATTCTTCTTCACGATATATGACCCTTTACCGACCTTGGCTGCCTGTACCCCTCATGGCTCTAACACTATTTCATCGTAGCATCGAAAATGAGTAAACTGTCATCTTATGCAGATACAATCGTAAAAGTCATTCCTATACATCTTGCGTTTATGATCAACATGCCATTTATTATTCGCTTGATTGTAAAAGGTTTCTCATTGGACATGCGTTCAGGAAGGGCTGTAGTGTTTAGTGCTGGAACCCGAATTTCTTTAGTCGTGCTCCCTCTTGCCCTCTCCTTACCTGATGAATGGAGCTCACTAGTTGCGGTTATTATCGTAACGAAACTATTGTTGAACTATTCGGAGAGCTGATCTATATCCGTCTCGTTCCCAGTGTTATTTTACCGAATAAATCGATGAAACAAAACTCCGGCTAAAAGATCAATATATTCAGGAACGTAATAGCTAAACGATAAAGAATCAGGGTCTTGTCTCTACTTAGAGCGAGGTCTGGGTGTTTGCTCACAATTTTTTTCTGCGCTTGCCTTAAGGGTTTTAATCACTCAAAAGAGACCCACCACCACCTATACTTAGATACCCATCAAATCGGAAATGGGAACATGTTCTTGTCCACAACAGCTAGTCCAGTACCAATACTTCGTTCCTATAATACCTAACCACCGTGTTGTACCTTTTCATCGTATCACTAGATTACACAGTGAACATTTTCATGTAACATGGTACTTAATTAGGTTTTAAGTGCATGTGCTCATTGTTTAGATATACATCTAATCGGTAATAGGTACAAGTTCTTGTCTTCAGCAGTTAGTTTCAGTCCTATATTTCGCCTTTTTAATACCTAGAAGCACGTGTTTAACCTCTTATTGAGTCAGTTATTACATACCAATGTGAACATTTTCATGTATTATGATACATAATGAGGTCTTAAGTGCATGTGCTCAATGTTTAGACATACATCAAATCGGCAATCGGACTAGGTTCTTGTCCATTCCGGCAATCGGTACAAGTTCTTGTCCTTGGCTTGGGACAAGAACTTGTACCGATAAATAAAAAAGCCGCTAAATTAGCGACTTCAATGGGAATATGTTCTTGTCCCTCGACAGAACTCCCTTACTCACTGACTAGGACTGGTCGCTCCAATGTGACCCATCCCACCATTTATGATAAATTCGATTATTTAAATCTCGAATAAAGCAATCTAAGCGATTCGCACCCCATGATACCACGGCCGGTGAATTTGCAAGGTCGCCACCAAGATCTTCCCACCCACCCCAATTTGAACCATCATACCACTTGTGAAGCATATTGTTATCTGATTTTCTTACAATGAAACAATCTAAGCGATTTGGACCCCAGGATATAGCTGCTGGAGGAGAGGCCAAATCTCCACCAAGATCTTCCCACCCACCCCAGCTGGATCCATCCCACCACAGATGATGCATATGATTATCTATACTTTGAATGAAGCAATCTAAACGATTCGGACCCCAAGAGACCGCTGTTGGAGGAGAGGCCAAATCTCCACCAAGATCCTCCCATCCGCCCCAGTTAGATCCGTCCCACCACTTGTGATGTAGATGGTTGTCTGCACTTTGAATAAAGCAATCTAAACGATTTGGACCCCAAGAGACGACTACTGGAGGAGAGGCCAGATCTCCGCCTAGATCCTCCCATCCACCCCAGTTAGATCCGTCCCACCACTTGTGGTGTAGATAGTTGTCGGTACTTTGAATAAAGCAATCTAAACGATTTGGACCCCAAGAGACGACTACTGGAGGAGAGGCCAGATCTCCGCCTAGATCCTCCCACCCACCCCAGTTAGATCCGTCCCACCACTTGTGGTGTAGATGGTTGTCTGCACTTCGAATAAAGCAATCTAAGCGATTTGGACCCCAAGAGACGACTACTGGAGGAGAGGCTAGATCTCCGCCTAGATCCTCCCACCCGCCCCAGCTGGATCCGTCCCACCACTTGTGATGCATATGATTTTCAGTACTCTGGATGAAACAATCTAACCGATTTAAATCCCAGGAAGCCACTGTTGGATTAGAAACGAGTTCGCTAGAAAGATCTTCCCAGGCAAAATCCCGCGGGTACTTACCATATAAAGACTGCACAGCTTTAATGTCATCTTTATGCAGGAAAGGATGCACGGAATAATAAGAGTACATCAGAGAACCTATTTCACTTGAGTGTGGTAATCCAATAGCATGCCCAATTTCATGTGCTGCAACAGAAACAAGATCAATTCCAGTTGGAGGTGTAATCGTTGACCAGATCTCAAAATCATCAAAGTGAATCTGTCCAGGCAAAGAACCCAGTGTTGCATGTGCTAGTGTATTCCCAGAACTATTACCACCATCATCAAAAGGACTACCATCCCCATGATCACCGGTAACAAATGCTATAGATAGATTGGCTGTTTCTTCCTGAACCTCGGTAAAGGAAAGCGGCGCTACTGAACTCCAAAGATCACAAGCTGAAGTTATTGCACTCCTAATCTCTTCTTCAGTCAGATCTGGTGTGAAATTTAAAAACCTATACGTTAAATTTGTTATAGGCAAGCGAGAAGCATCTGGCCTTCTAATTAAATTTGTTATAGGCAAGAGAGCACCATCTAATTTTTGTATATCTTTATTGCCACACCTCGGTAAACTCATCTGATTAACAGTGATTTCATCAAGTAGCCCCGTTACTGGTAAGCTGTTAAATTCTTGAAATCGTTTTAAAGCTTCACTTACTGTAGATTCATCAAATTGTGCCAATTCATTGTTAGGAGATGAACTTATTTCGGTTAAATACCCGAATTGTTGTAAAAATTTTATTGAATTCTCTACTGTAGCAGGAATGTTATCCGCCTCCCTAATATTATTTTATCTTCAATATTATTTACATATTCAATGTCTTTTTATTAATTATATAAATCCTATTTTAAGGAATAATATTAAGTTGATACTTGCGCGGGATCTGCCCTTCTGACCTTACTTAGTCTCCACACTGCGAGATCATCGGCACAAGTTTCTTGTTGGCTCGGGATTCAAACTTGTACCGATAAAATAAAAAAAGCCGCTAAATTAGCGACATCAATGGGAAAATATTTTTGTCCCTCTACTCTGGTAGTAAGCAACCATTATTATGTCCGCTCACTCGCTTTCAAGCGGTCACGCAGAATTTTATCCCAGCGCGCTTCTGGATCTTCTTCGTTAGGGTCATAAGCAATTGAAGGATCACTTTCCTTGCGATATTCTTCATCCTGGGCGCACGCAAGAGACATCCAATGAATCCTCCGTTTCTAGCGGATCGTTGTATCCGTCTCCACCTCCTGCCTCATATTCTTCTACCGCCCGTTCAAGAACCCCGGCACAATGCTCGTTTCTGCACGCCAATAATTATTTTCGTAAACCAGCCGGCCATTATCGCAATCAATAAGCAGCTCTATGACGTCTTCCTCATAACTGCCCAAGGTTAGGGACTTAGGGCAAGTCTTTTGGAGGAAAATTGTTAGATCATTGATGTCATTGATCGTTTAGTAACCTTCTTGGTTTAATGCTAATGCCAGTTCACTTGAAAGTTCCAAGGTCTGTTCAGTAAGGTTCCTCATATACCCGGTCAACTTCTTAGAATGATGTACGTAGTAGATCGATGTACTACTTTACTGCTCAATACTCAAGTAATTTTTCCTTCATTATCTGATAAAAAATTTGCCTAGGAAACTTCCTGTATCAGATCTAAATTGTTGTTCCTCACATTACCAACTGAAGAATCAACTTTGTATGCGTGCATCTCTGACGCTGAGAAGGGTCTGAGAAGGCTTGTAACACTCTTAGTGTCCGTTTCTCTATTTAACCACTCGGATTCATCTTGTGGCCTAATAATGGCCGGCATTCGATTGTGGATTTCGGCCATTAGGCTGTTGGGCTCGGTGGTGATAATGGTACACGTTGATAACTTGTTTCCGTCCGGATCCAACCAAGTGTCATACAGACCGGCAAGGGAGAAAATGGAGCCATCTCTCATTAAGATTCGCATTGGCTGCTTTCCGGATTCATCCTTCTTCCACTAATAAAAACCTGAACAGGGAATGATACATCGCTTGGGACTGACCAGCCGCCTAAATGCAGGTTTCTCGGTTAGCGTCTCAGCTCGTGCATTTATCATCTTAGATCCGATTTTGTCATCTTTAGCCCATGAAGGTACCAAGCCCCACCGGAGTGAGCCTAAGCGATTACCATTACTGGTTGCAATGATTGACGGGATAAACTGCATAGGGGCAACATTATAATTTGGACGATAATCAAAGCCTTTAACGTCTGAAGCCAAGTATCGTTCCATTATGCTTTCAATGGGATCTATAATTGTAAATCTGCCGAACATACGAATACACCTCACTATAGAATTCGTTATAGGTACAGGTGGGAATTTGTTAGTCTCACAGGCTCCGCACCTCGTTATGCTACAGTCAAATCAACTAGTTCCTCTATTATTGGTGATCTTAGTTTACCATCTTTGGTAAAGCACTGAAATCGAACTTTGCAACTTAAAACTGGTTCAAGATAAATCCAATTCTTATTCTCATTTCTTACAAGTTTCTTAGAAACATGATGAAACTTAGATAGTATATCTCTATGTGGTGGAAATTCAAGTACCCCCACGTATTTACCATTCAATTGTAGTCCCCAGCCAAATGCTCCTTTTCGAGTTGCAGAGACCTGGCAAGTTACATATTGATATGCCTTTATTTTTGTAATTACATTCTTGGGTCTTGAATTTAAAAAATATGGCGCATCACTGTTGTACTGAACTATGCCCTCTAAGCCTTGTTGTTTTACTCCTAAGAAGAGCTGGAGACCATCATCATACAAAGGTGTTATGGATATTGTCTCAGATGGGGTTAACAACGTCTGAAGAAGTTCACGCCTCTTATCAAATGTCATGGTTGTTACCGACTGGCCATCGACCCACAAGACGTCCCATATCGGAAAATGAGCTTTTAAGGTTTTACAGATTGATTTGACGGCGGTAGACTTTTTCGTGTGAAAACGGGTCATTGCATCGTCCCACCAGATTTTCGGTGGCTGATCTGTTTGCTGAGTAACATCAAAAGCGATGCATTCTCCATCCAGGATGGCCGTTTTAACTGATAACTTTATTTCTTGAAGCTCCGGAAAGCGTTCTGTTACTTCAGTTCCATGTCTTGTATATGCACGTACCCTACCATTATCGTAGTGAATTAATATTCTAAAACCGTCCCACTTAATGCTGGACTTCCAATCTTTTTTAATCTCACCAGGTACTAATGGCTGTAATAACATTGGTTTTAATGGTTTATTTAGCATAAGCAAAAACCTCCACCCTAAACTTAGCATGGGAAGTATAAGTGATTCCATATGAGATTGTTGGGTTGATTGAGAATTATGTACAGTAAATGTTTCATTCGATTCCAGTGATATTTTTAAAATTCCGAATCAACCTTAGAGAGTATTGCTTAACCTGGCGTTCCTGTTGTAGTGTCACGCATTCAATCTAATCAGTCATTTTTTTGTGATGCTTGTTTGATTCACTTTGAAATGAATTTAAATGATCACGTAAACAGTAGGTCATTACAACTGACGCAGCACGTGTCAGTCCGTTTTTGTGATAGAAAGAAATGCCCGGATACCCTTTACGAATTTCTGTCTTCCAATGCCCATACTGAAATGCAATATCCGAATCATCAGAGAAGTGTTGAGCTGTAGGTGGCGGTGTTACGCATTCCTTAACCAACACATTGACCAGCAACTCTGCTGCTTGTTCTCGATTAACTACAGCATTCGGTCTGAATTCATTGCTATTAAATTCTTTTGCGATACCGTTAACAATAGCTACATCTAGTTCATCTCTACACCATGCAGTCTCTTTGACATCCTGGAACGGTATTGTGATGGATCCGACAGGACTAGCATTTAAAACACGTACAATTTGCTGCAAATGGTCCAAGATGCTCATCAAGAAGAGTTTTTCAATTAGGATGAACAAATACGGAATTAAAATGTTTGAAATAATTAACAAACTTTTCTACTCAAGCGGTGTTTTTATTTGTATAAATGAAAATATCATGACTATTTCGTAAATATTGGCTATATTGTATGAGTAAATCCAAATATAACCTAAGGAGCTGCCCCATGAATAAGAAAATGATTCTTTGCCTTGTTTTACTATGCACTTTTGTTATCAGCTGTGAGTCTAATTCCACTGAAGTAAAGAATGAACCATCTATAAGCAACGTGGTAGACAATGATAAGAACAATAAAGATGTTTTCAGCTACGAGCAATATACTACCTTAGTACAAGACTTTGCTGAGAAGGTCCAGATCCCCAATTATGAAATTAAAAATACCCCCCTCATCAAGAGCCTCGTCCTCGTAGAAGAGGAACTAACTTTTGATAAAAACAGTCGCTAACTGTGGAAGGTAACAAAACCGATATGCGGCCCACTCAACAAATTTTCATGTATGAAAATAAAGATCAATCTACCCAAATTCAAATTAGAATAGGTTTCACAAAAAATTATCTGGATGAGGACTTAGTAATTTGGGATTCATCAAAGGGATTCGAGGAAACTAATACAGAATTGTCTAGCAAAACCGATGTTGCAACATATCTCTACAAGAATCTTGTAATTTCTATTCTTGTAAATACGGAAAAGGATGCAAGTATCCCTACAATGAGGAACGCAATGCATGAAATTGTGGATTTTTTAAACAATCATTGACATATATTATATAATATAGTAAATTATGATAGAAAGAAAAAACACGAAAGTAGGTACCTAAATGAAAAAGAAGACTTTAATGAAATTGTCTATCCTTTCAGTCCTATCTCTTACGTTGTTGACACCACAAGCAGCTTTTGCACAAGACGGAATTCCCGCCGATATACAAAAGAAAATTGATGAGAACATTTCACAAAGTGAGTTTAAAATCCCGGAGAATAGAGCCTGGGAAACAGATATGAATGGTAACACAGTAGAAGTTACACCTTTAAGTAAGCGTATTCAGACTATGGCCCCGCCAAATGATGGTTATATTTATTCCTTTGAGAAATATGACCCAAACAGTGTCGCTAAAAACTGGCGTTATCAAAATATGGGGACATTCCGTGTAGCAAATACTAGTCCTGGTAACACAACAGCAACATATACACAACAATCGACCAATACAGCTACTTGGAATGTAACAAGCAGTATTAAAAATTCTGCTCAACTAAAAGTTGGTTTCTTGGCTGGAACGAGTCTTGAGATGGGAATTCAACTTTCAGATGCCAAAACATATTCATCCGGTAAGACCTATGGTGTATCAAAAACCATTCCAGGGAATACAACCATTTATATGACCAATTACGCGGTAGGTGTAAATACGGCTGGTAATCTGGTTTATAAAAAATATGCTCCAGGCGGTACTTCTCAAGTGGGAATTTACACTGAGCAAGTAGGTGGAACAGTTGTAAGTATTCCTGATGTTAACATTGAAATAAACTAACGAAATTCCATCCTGATAACCAAAAGGCCACTTTGCTTATAGCAAGGGGCCTTTTGGTTCAATTTAGCTGATAACTATATTTTTTTAAAGCCGAAAGCGTTCAGTTACTACAGTCTTCCATGTGCTTGTGTGCACGTACCCTACTATATTAATACTGGCCTATGATTGGGTCAGCCGTTGCATTATGAGAGATTCGTTGAAGGTCAATCAACCAACATATTTTTAGAATTTCAATTGCACCTCGTATTTGTTTTCCGGAGCTAATAAGAAGAGCGTTCTTATTTTCTTGTATTTCTTTTTCAATATCCTTGAATATGATACCATCACAACTTTTTCATAAATTATTCCGGTTCCGGTCTGTTCAAAATTAACTGAGACTATCTCTTGAAACTTATCATCTAATAGCTGATCTAAGATTCGTTGGTGAGTCTTCATGCGGTACGTTTTCTTTGTATTTCGAGATCCTTTTTCGAGTGCTTCTATAAGTTCTAAAACAATTGATTTAAGTTCGTGACGATCTAGTGTACCTTCTGGGAGATTCATGTGAAGAGTTTTCATAAATCGGTTCATTAGCACATAGGTGGTGATTTTCTTATAGACAAGTCGATCGGCTACGCTTACAACGAAAAATAAGAATGAAAGTAACACTAGATCAGCAGCAGCATTAACATTAAATCGCAGAAGAACAATAAAGCTACATAAACATAATGTGATCCATAAAGCCCAGACATACTTTGCTTTAATAGCAAATCGAATAGTATCACTACATAACTTAAATAAAACTAATTTGATCATAATAACTTCTCCTCTTCTATAATATATAGATTCATTATAGAATTTTTAAAAATTGAGATGGGTTAAAAATGGTTCTATACTGTTTGAGTCAACATCTTGATTCGTTGAAAGAATAAAAGATTAGGAATACATGATCTGATTTTGAGATTGTTTGCTCTGTATCCCTGTTTTCAAGGGATTACGTCATACTGGCTGCTGTCATATCATAATTCATAACTTGAAATTCCTAGGCCGTTGCGGACCTTCGCTACTAGAATAAAAAAGCCGCTAAATTTAAGCGACTCCAAGTGTTGCTATCTTCTAAAAACAAAAACACCTAGATTTACTAGCTACCCCAACCGTGACCACACATTAATATAGTTCCTTTATGGTATCTTTACGTTCCTGTAGCTGTTTATGTACTTCAGTAATCACAGTTGAACGTATAAGTGTCTTTAATTCTATCAAATCAATAGTGACTTCTGGTTCAGGGGAGTGTACACAATGGACTCCGCCTTACCTAAAATAAACCAATTCAAAGTAACATTGAAATGCTCACATAAAGCGATAGCCATATCAAGGGATGGTCTATGTCGATCTTTCTCTATATTGGAGATTGAGGCGCTCGTGGTGCTTTTATATTCTGTTATGACATTGCTACCCTGCTCTCGAATGGGTATACGCATAACTTTAGCTAAACAGTCCATGCTATCACCAATTGTGTCCAAACTGGAAGCCCTCCTTGATTAATAAAGTAATTAACTTTCAATGTAATAGCGTTCGGATTATAAGTCAACAAAAAGAGACTGATTAATTCAGTCTCCTCTGGAGAGTCTCTGGGTTAGCAGGTAAATAACCGGGCAACTCACTGATGAAACCATACGAAAGATTTTTTAGATCAAGTGATCTGCCGCAGCTTATTATTATCTAATTTGGGAGTAGAATCATAATTTTCTTCTTTCCATTCATAAACCCACTTGTCCATTTCAACTATATGTGACTTCTTCTCCACCCTTGCCAGGTGAATCCCCTCGACCGTGGTATCAATAAATATCCCCTGATCCAATGCTCCGACAAAGTCTTTTGCTTCAATTACATACCTTTTGTATTCAGCATTACATAAATCGTAATCTCCAATACAAATTAAACCCATTTCGTTGTCGTAAACTAACCAAAGTCCTTCTTTGTCCATCCAACTATCCCCCAGTAAGTAAATATAGGCGATCATTTTTCATGTTTACTCAGGTATTTATAAGACCGATTCTATCTCAATTGATAGGTAATATAATCTAACCTCCAATGATTCCAACACTATACTATCTAAGAAATAAGGATGAATAAAGTTATCAAGCCCAGCACACAACAGCCTAGAAAAGCTTTTGGTTGATTAAGGTTTTCTTTAAACTTCAGAATCCTGAAAAACGCAACACAACCAGCAAATATAAGAATCAAATGTTCAGTTTTTTCTGGAAATAAAATAAGACCTGTAATGCCCCATAAAGATAAAACTAAGTAATACAAAGCAAATGCTAGAAAAGGAATTTTATTGATAAGGTTCATTTGAAAATTTCTCCCGTCATCATGTTCTACATAAGTTGTTGAATCCATTGGTATCTACGAAGTTGGAACTGATTACTCCTTGAGTTTGGTATCATTCTCGAGTACGATATTTCGTAGGACGGATTGAAGTTCATCTTGTCTGAAAAGTTCCATATCCATAATCTCTTTATCATATCCACACCATGTTTCCCAATTGAGAAAAAGATCAATTTCACATATATCTGGATCATATTCAATAATCTCTACGGGGTTGTCATACAACATGAGAACTATGTCCATAACCTCGTCTTCCGACATTCCATAATGCGGGTCAATGTCAGAAGCTTGCAACTGAATGTAAGCAATTAAAAATTCCATGATTTGTGGTTCAATAGATGAATTCATTATGCATATGGTGTCTTCAAAGCCGTAGGTGTGTGTCAACATATATGCATATAAGGTGTGTGAGTTGAGTTTTTTCTTCTGCAATACCTCATGTAATCTATTTTCTCTGGTATCTATACGTTTCTCAACTTGTTCTGACTGATCCGATCGTTGAGAGGGTTCATTTAGTGCCGCCACTCCTTTCCAATCTTCAAGAGTGAAATTTCGTCCTATTACCGTTCGTTCAAGTGAGAAAATACCTTCTCTTTTCAAAATATTATCTTGGAGAGATATATTATCGTCGTGCTTAAACGAGGCAAGGGTGTTTCTATTTAGCTCAATCTCTCCTTCAACTAAAGCCGCAAAAGGAACGCCGCTTTGCAATGCAGGATAAACTTGAATGTCCACCAATTGTAGTTGGATACAGTATGGTCCCTGAAGATAGACCAATCTCTTTCCGATAGTTTGTTGGATAATGGATTGAATACTAACTAATTCACCGGATATAGTAATTCCAGACTGAGGTTTATATAAACCGAAAACAATGTGAATTTCGTCCTTTTTGTGAGGAGCGATCTCAATCAAACTATTGGAACGTTGAAGGTATTCAATTTCGGAAACATGCACCAAGTGCTTGCTGCCATCACGATCCATTACTGCGTATTCCATGCGAACTCTCCTTTGTTATATGGTACAATTAAGTTTGAGGTTCATAGTCATACCTGGCAACTACACCATACATGCCTGTATGCAGATGTTGATTACCAACGATGAAGATTTAATTACTTCTCAGGTATTACAATAAAGGGCCGAGCATTGAGGATAATTTCTGAATTCGTATTTACTGGTTTTTGGCCATCCCCTCTATCTTCATGTGCTCTGAGTTGTTCTTGTACGTTTCTAATAGCCCGCTGAAGCTGACGTATTTCTTCTTGCAGTTCCACAGGTACATCCGTATATTCCAGGACCGTTAATCCCCATGATACGTGATGAGAAGCATTTCCGAGATGCACTAACGATTGAAAAATATAGTCATCCTGCTTACCGAGTTGCTGGAAATCTTCATAGTTTGGTTGATGAGCTGCGTAGCTACCAAATGGCTTGTCTGAATTTAAATCATTCATCTATTATCCTCCTTGATGAGCCAGTCAAACAAATGACGAGCTTCATATTGTTTAAATATTGCAGGGCAATAGTGTCCAGATACTGATAAGATAGCGGCTAATCAGTCCTCTGTGTACCATTCATCATCTTTTCGTAACTCTCTAACCGATTCATGTTGAGATTCACCGCCACACTCCGGACAGTTTTCCCAGCAGATGAGGAGGCTGTCTACCCACTTATTGTTACAATTAATGCATATCCAGGGCATAATTTTAGTTATGTCCTTTCCCTCTGTTGTACAATTGTTTTCTCCACCCACATCCAATTCACCGCCTGCAGTCATCGATTTGACCTTCAGCAAAATTTGCTCAGTTTTTTCATGGAGTTCCTTCACTATTCCATCTAAATACTTAAAATTGATAACCCATCGACCATCTTGATCTGATTGACGTGGGAATTTGAACATAGTTCTTTCTTCAATCTTCATGTGCTGCTGACTGATCCCAACATCTGGTGAATTCTTCCGCTCATACTCGTTCCAAACAATCACATGGTGCGAATTCTCGGGCTCGTTCTCGGTACTTACAAAAGATTGCTTTTCAATTCTTGCAAGTACTATGCGTCCCTCGCCTTCAGATCCATGAGAAGAAAACTCGTTCTTTACTGCCTCAACTTGCCCCTCATACTCTTCAGAAGCCTTGTTGTATTCCGCCACACACATTAGGCCTTTATGGTTGTCCCACACCATCCATAAATCAAATGTATTCTTGGTCGACTGTACTGGCTTAAATTCTTTCTCCCAATCTTGAGGATGTGATACCTCTATTAGTGTCATATAAGCAGCCGTAGCCCGCTGTAAAGGTGTTGCATCTAACAACCAAGCGATACCTTCCGGCGCCATATGACCTTCCACACTGTAGAATATGTTCGCCTCCATCAGGTTGGATAAATTTGTTACATAACTCTCAGCGTTTACTTGAAGGGCCTTACTTTGAATTTTCAGTGAAGCGGAACACTCATAGGTGTAGCAGGGTTCATCATATTCATCCATACCTTCAAATGAAGTCAACTCGGCAAGCGCCGCGTTAAGGTGTTTATCCGTCATGGCGTTTATATTCATGTTAATTCTTCCTCTCCTAAACCTTGAAAATTGAGCTGTGCTGCGTATGTCCAATTAAATCTGCGATCGTATTGACAACAAATCTGGCTTAAGTCTGTAGTGCCTCTTCCCGCCGATTAACATACATTCGCACCATTCCGATTCATAATTTGATAGCGCAGCAGCAAGACTGTTTTTTGGCGATGAGTAATGCGTGCTGCACTTCTCCAGTAGATCCGGCAGTGACACCCATCCATCCTGGCATCTTAAGTTTGCACGTTCATGATCATAGCGGTCATGCATCCGTTCAAGAAATTCCCTGACCCTGAGCATAGTAGTGCGGTATGCCGTAACGTGACCGCCTTTGTTGCTTCCTTCATCCGGTGAGTGGGTCAAGTGGTACTCCGTTAGAGCTTCGCGTAGAATTGGCTTAATTTTGCGGTTTAGCTTTGCTCTAATGACGTTGTGTACCTTTTCCTCTGTTACATATAAAAGACCTATCCCATACATTTTCATAATCTCAAGCGCAAGCTCTGGCACAAAGTTACTTATGAGCTGACCGTGCACGTATCTTACCGGAGCAGGGACAGCAGCGTAAACAAGGTTGGCGTGTTCCCTCCAACCTACACACTGGTCCAGTAAGACGAGAGAAAGTGATGTTTTAAGTTCAACTACCGTATCAACTGGACCATGTAGCCCAAGCAAGTCGGCCCTGCGGAGCGTTCCCCTCTTCGGCTGTACCTCTGAGAAAACAGAATTCCCTCCATATTCAAGCCAGGATTTCACTGGCAAGAACAGTTCAGTCTCTTTCATTCTCCACCACTCCTTCCTGTTATAAGGACTGTGTTTGTATTGAAGGTTTTAATTCTCTCGCGGCCAAGAGTTCATCTACCCTCATCTTGAAGTCTTCTGCAGCAGCATCGTGATGATTAGCGGTATCTTCAACTTCAGGGAATAGGTGATATGTAAGGTCATTAATAAGGTCGTATCTTGTAAGTCCTTCTCGCCGGTAGGCCTTTATATTATTTTTGTATTTGTAGATTTCCTCGATACCTGACGCTAACCAGATCTCCAGAAGCGTCCGTTCCAGCTCTATTGTTGATTTTCGTGAAAGAGCATTCTTTGCTTCTTCAAGTTCCAATCTGAGTCGATTAGCCTCTGCTTGTGCGTCAAGCATTTCGCATAGATTTTCACCACGTTTAGATTTATAATCTCTCAGTTCTTGAATAGCTTTGTCCCTATCCATTTCTGCAGTGGACAGATCCGTAGGTCCATTAATTGAAACTTGGGAGTTTGATGCATTCTCAGTTAATTTCTTATTCTTAACAATGACTTGTTCCAAGGTTAGGAATATTTTCTCTAATCCGCTATTTGGACGAACTAGCATATTCTCAATACCGCTACCTGGACAGATTGTAATTGCAGTACTCGTGCCTTCAGATCGCCCTGTATAGTTAAATAGTAATTGATCGCCTGCCGTCCAGAGTAACTGCCCGTCATCGATTAAATCGAGTACTTTATAACTCTGGTTATCTAAATTCACACTCATCTTCAAAACCCTCTTCCTGGAATTTTTTTTATTGTGCTGAAGTCGTACTAGATTACAATTTGTTTGCGGTTAAGTTGTCAGATACATCAATGTCCCAATGATGCAATTCTCCAAGAATTTGTCGCTGCTGTACGTCTGTCATTCGATCCAGTTTAGTAAGTAGCCATGTCACTTGTTCATCTGTTGGTTTATTCTGACCGAGTACATGACATCCTGAATTCCCCTGTTTGTCCACCCATGGTAGGCATCCAAACTTTATGAAATTTGGTACCTTGTTAGTGTCACCTTCAAAAAGCTCTACTTTGTATTGCTCCACAAGCCTCACAGCCAGGTCTTTGTGCTCCTGATAAGCACACTCGTGAAATACACCATCTGGTGCGAGAAATCCGGAAAGCCCGTTATAGTCTCTTGGACCACGTCTGACTCTATTGGCTTTCACCGCTACTGAATTGGCTTTCTCTCGAATCTTCGTTAAAACTAACTTGTCATCATTACTGAGGTGCGTCATGATAGTCTAATAAATTGAGTATCCAACTTGCTTCTTTTGTCGATAGATATACTTGTTGTCCCATACGAGCGTCACTCCTTTATAAATTATTGACTCATTGCAAGTTGCCGTTAGCTTTTCCGTGCTCTCTACTATTTTCCGGATGGAGAGTTAATTCTGCATCCGGTCTAATTCCTGACCCCTATTCCAACGTGTTTCCCAGTTTATTAGGATCATCGTAGAGGTACACTGGGCCTTCCCAGTAATACTCGCACCGTTCACATTCCCGTTCCACGTACCAACAGCCTAATGACTGATCAAAAGTCCACTCCTGCTGTTTTTCACTGCACGAACAATCTGTGACCATTTTACGGGGAGGGGGAGGCTTACTATAAACCTTAGGAGTATTGAGTGCTTCGATAATAGGTGCCTTTTCCGACATAGCTTTTCTGCGCTTCTTTTTCCAAAACCACATTTCTTTCACCTCATAAATTTTGATAATGGTGCATCTGCCGGAAGTGACCCGAGTAAGAAGATGCTATAAGGGGTTTGTGTGAAACGCCCCCGGTTGCAAAACAGGAGATATTCGGGGTGAATCCTTTACAAATAAATTTGGAATCTCCCGGTGTAGAATGTAATAACTAGAATGATTACTGTAAGACCAATACATGCTCCTTCCACAACCCTTCCCCAGCGTGAACCGGTACTCATGAGATTAACCTTTAAACGATACTTAAATGGTGGAAGTGGGCGTATCCCCCGGTTCGTGAGGGAATCTGCTAACAGATGTAGAGCATAGGATAAGCTGCCCCCAATCCATATCGCACTGCTTATTTCATGTGAAGCAAAATATAAGATGGCTGCCCAGATGCCAAGTCCGTAGATGGTGTGGGTGAGTCCCCGGTGTGGAAGAAAGACACAAACCACAAGTAAAGCACCAATAATGTAATTCCAAGGGGCGAGACCTTGGCCAACTACGATCAAACTTGTACCGATCCCCACCATGCACATGTTCCGGAGTGTGCGGAGGGGGAGAAAGGAGAACAGTCCAATTGCGATCGCTATTCCTATATTCCACGGCCAAGGCATGACACCGGAAAAGAAGACGACTGGACCGGTTGCAATGAGTAAGAGCTGCAGAAGACGTATGAGCCCCTTTGGCAGTGTTCTTGAGACGATTAAAGAGTTGGGTTCATCAATATCCGGTAATAGCGCACTTATCCCTGTTATGAGTATGGCCGGAATAGTAATAGGCTGATTGAGGATAGCTAGCGCGGACAGTGTTAGTCCTGTGCTAATGACAAAATGGGATCGTCCCATCATTTGAGTTGCCCCCTTAACAAGGTAGAATATGTACCAAATCGGACACGTTACGCGAATACTTGCATGTTGGCAAAGTCTTAATTATCATCTTTCCGTACCTTTTGGTGTACATACGATTATCCAGGATGATGACAGCCCCTTGGCACTGCATGGATCGATTCAAACGTCCGAATCCTTGCTGAAGTTTGACCATCATCTTGGGAAACATATAATCGAAGAAACTGCTACGTTCTGCCTTTTCTATCACAGCAAGCTGTGCTTGGATTAAAGGTTCATTGGGCATAGGAAAAGGTAGCTTTACAATGACAACGGTCGTCAAAGCATCTCCTGGTACGTCTACGCCTGTCCAAAAGCTAGAACATCCTAGCACCACTGTCCGAGGTTCCGTCTTCAGCTGCTTAATAATGAACTCCCGATCGCAACCAGGATACTGAATCAACAGATTCAACCCACTCTCGACACAGAAACTTTCTATGGATTTCGCGACTTGGTTCATGGTTTCAAAACTTGTGAACAAAACAAGCATGCGGCCACCGGTATACATCAGGATCTCTTCTAACTTTTCACCGAGGTACGTGTTGTAGTTAGAGCTGTTCGCATCTGGTGCGTCGTCCGGACAGATAATCATCGTTTTATTCTTATAGTCGAAAGGGCTGTCAACGATAATGCTACTGTAGTCATAACCTTTAGCCCCAACACGACCAGCGTAGAATGCGAATGTTTTACCATTGGATGTGATCGTAGACATCGTGGCACTGGCAAGAACAACAGTCACTTTATCGAATAAACCTTTAGACAAGACAGCTTTTGGATAGAGCGGAGCTGCATGGAGTATAAGCTGGCCTCTGCTCTCAATCGTGGCCCAGTATGCCCACGATTTCCTTTCATTTGAGCTAATGAAGTCTAAGTCATCGTTCGATTCAAACATGCGCTCTAATACGTCTGAAACGCCTTTTAAGCGATAGGATTTAACCTTCTCGATAAAAGCACCGAGTGTGCTAACGACTTCCGATACCTCAATGCCCTGGTTCATCAGTTTAAATGCGATCTGTTTACCATCCTCGTTCTTCATGTGATCACGTACATCTTGGTACACATCATCAATCTGTTTTTGAAAAGTTTGTCGCAGTTCATTCAGTTCCATTTGTTGATCCAATCCGAGTGAATTTACTGAGTTGCGTTTATATAGGTTTTCAAATAAGTTTTCGAAGTGTTCTACACTGACTTCTTTCTCGAAAACTTTGCAGCATACATCCTCAATTTCATGAGCTTCATCAAAAATGACTGCATCATAGGGCGGTAAAGAGCCATTTCCGCCGGTTTTCTTTCTCATTTTCAAATCATTAAAGAAATATGCGAAATTGGTTACGATGATATGGGCTTTTTGCATCTGTCCTTTGAGTACTTCAAGCATGCAATTGTCTGGTTTGGAGGTGGCGGGACACCTGGATGCACTAATTTGCCGCCAAAGTTTGTCCTCGACATCAAACCCAAGCTCGGTACGTTCTCCAATCCCATCACGGCTCATACGGGAATGTATTTTTTGGATGACTTTTGCATCCTCATCCGCACTTAAAAGTTTTTCTTGCCACAGTTTTTCTACCTTTGTATGACAGAGGTAGTGATCCTTGCCTTTTACCAATTGATACTTGAGTTTCATGTTTTCCATTTCTAAGATGCTTGCTACTCGGGGGAGTTCAACATTAACGATTTGTGTCATGAGGGGAATTGTGTGGGTACAAACGATGACTGTTTTTTTGTTTTGAATGGCCCAGCGTGCAGCGGGAGTTAAATAACCCAATGATTTACCGGTTCCCGTTCCTGCTTCACAAAGCAAATGTTCACTTTTCTCAAGCGCATGTCCTACTTTTGTAGAGATCATGATTTGCGGAGCCCTGGGCGTATAACCATTTATCATTTTAGACAGATGGCCATCTGCCCCAAATGCGCGTTGAATGAAATCGTCCAATTTACATCATCCTATCATATATATTAATATACTAATATATTAACAAATTAAAAGCGGAAAGTATTCCTTTCCACTGAAATTGTTGCTGCTTATGTTTCAAATTTTTTCAACGTATCCTTATTAATCTTACGCTTCAGGTGGTTTGGTAGATGTCCAAAGCAGTAGGTCATTTTTTCACGATTTAAATTGGGGACCTGACTTAGTAGTTCCCATTCATCTGCAGTGAGCACTTTATTACATACTAAGCATGTACGATTAAATGCTTCTTTTGAAAGTACGACTGTGGTTTGATTGCTAGGATTCATATGTTCCAATAAGTGCTGCAGAGCAGGATTACCAGCCCAATCGTTCTTTTTGTATGGAGCCAGATCGCGCCAACCCATTTGATAAGTATCTAAGGCGGTAAGATAGGCTTCGTTCACAGCCTGGTCTACAGCAG
Source organism: Paenibacillus sp. 1A_MP2 (assembly GCF_052244825.1). Taxonomy (NCBI): domain Bacteria; kingdom Bacillati; phylum Bacillota; class Bacilli; order Caryophanales; family Paenibacillaceae; genus Paenibacillus; species Paenibacillus sp. 1A_MP2. The sequence goes on from NZ_JBQQCS010000005.1 coordinate 238,416, forward strand.
TAGTGATATTTTTTGGATCTGCAGAAGGATCGCCTGGAATGACGGCAAAGCCATATCCGTCTCTGTAGTGTATGTCAATTTCCACACGCACAATAGATTTTACATAGCGAAAAGGAACATTTATTTCAAGTTCTTTGATTTCTAAGTTCCACCGGCTTTCAGTTGCTGACTCCACCCGATCGGTGTACACCTGGTTCGGTATATATGGTCTATTGTTATCACTGCGAAACTGAACTGTACCATTGGCAAAAGTACGTTTCAGCTCGGCTACTATTTCTTTGTAATCTCTTTCCAATGGTATTCGTCCCTTCACTCATATTTTTTCAATGTGGACTCAAACGCCTTATAAACGCGTAATGCCAATGAGACCCGGTCTGGAAGATCTCGCTGAAGCTGTTTGAAATATTCAATACCAGACTCCGTGATTTCATAATAGCGGTAATAACGGTTCTCGCTTTCCCAATAACTATGAGCATGGCCTTTTTCAGCAAGCTTCTTAAGCCTTTGGGTGAGGTAGGAGTCGTTGACTCCCACTCCCTTCAATGTTTTGGTAATGACTTGATCGAGCTCTTTACCGAATCTCCGTCCGGATTGTAACTCGGCCAGAACTAAAAAGTCGATAACTTGCTGAACTTTGACCACATGCCCTAAGGATGACTGTTTATCAATTTTGGTTGTATCTTTGCGCATGCAGGCTTGCCTCCTTTGTTTTATTGAACGAGTTTTTTGAAGATCAACTTCATGAACTTATCTGATTTCTTTTCAGGAAACTGATCAATGAATTCTTTAAGAATGGTAGTAAAGTCTTCAGAATCTCGTGCAAGCCAGTGTAAATACTCTTTGATAGTAATCTGCCAGATCGTGTTCTGAGCCACATAAATGGGCTTTTTTTGGTAGTGCAAAACAAACATTAAACTAACTAAATTGAGCAAAGCAAAAATCGCTATGAAACCAGCTGAACCAAATTCAAAAAACAAATTATTTAGAACTGCAGTACAAACTAAAGATCCAATGGTTGCAACGATGGTAGAGGTTGTGATGTAAAAGTCAATGATCTTATGCAGTTTTTCTGTCTTGGCCAGTTGTTCCATGCCGTAGTAGCTAAACAAGACCAGGTTCTTAAATTCAATTTGGTTCGAATCTGTCAGACCACTCATGTACTCAGTGAGTTCAGCCTTACCTGGATTCCGTTCTAAAAATTCAAGATATGTTCTGAGTTTGAGAGACACATTCAGGTCTCCTTCCGGTTTGAGTTATGAGCATTAACGTAACTGGGGATGCTTGGCAGTATACACTGCACCACCCTGATGATACTTCTCCAATTTAATGACCATATCATAGTACTTTTGTCTTCTAAAAAAGCTTGGACCGAATGTATCTCTGTAGATCACATGATTTGTTGCTAGGGTACCTGTGCAACGCATAGAAGTAAGCATCTCAGTGATTCGGTCGAATTCTGCACCTACATCATCAACTACAAAAAAGTCTGGAGCTTTAACGCTACCTATTTTTAATACATCACTCGCTGCATAATCGGAATCTAAATTAATTGCTCGAGCAACCCGACGAACATCCCAAGGGTGGATATTTCTCTCATTATATGTTGCATTCATCCCATTTCGATAAAGGTAACCAAAATGGTGTTCCGGATCAGTCAGTAGTATCAAGTCCTTCAGCAGGGAGGTCTTTCCGCTGCCCACTGGCCCGGTAATGAGGATGTTCCGGTATTCTTCAATGTGTTCTACAATTAACGAAAAAGACGCTGGATCAAAATTCCATTCGGCAAGCCGTGCAAGGTTAGAAACGGGTTCAATTTTCAATATGTACACCCCTTATAAAGTTGTTTAACGAATTGGGTAACTCAAGTATACCACAAACTTACGTGTTTACAACTTACGTGTTAACACGTAAGTTAATTCCGCTTTTGCATCATTCCCCTCTATCTTCGTATCTCCCCTCTCCCTTTAAACCCAACTGTTCTCTGTATCTAGATTCGTACTCAGAAACAGAACAGCAAAATTAGTTACTCTATCCGTATCTATTCTTTTGCTAAGTACGTATCTATATCAGATCAGGAATTCTGATTCTATATATGAACAAAGTAACAATTTTCGATAGAATGGGGGCGCGGCTGGATCGCGAAAACCGGGTCACAAAGGGAAAACCGATCTGGAAAATAATGTAACTTGGTTCATGATAGATTATCTACCTTAAGGGAAACTAAATCCGCGCAAATGGTCCCCGTATGAAGAGACAAGGTACTAGTGGAGTGAATCTGAAATGAACGTCCCAAGGTACAGTAACGAACGTACGTATACGTATAGTGATTCAGATGCCGTAACAGGGACCTCGCTGTCATGTAGCCGAAGAGACACATTAGAAAAAAAATGATGCGTGTAAACACGTAAGATTAAAACACGCAAGTTTATCTCTCTGCTGCTGTGCCACATGAAAAAATAGAGATCTACTTACTGATCTATTGTGATGACCCCGTCCGGATACCTATGAAATTCTTCTATAAGTACCGAAAGCCATAGTACAGCGATCCGGTAAGTGCTCGCTGTATTTAAGAGGTTGAACTTCCTGTGTCGCTGAGATTCAGCAAGCAACTTTTTTAATCCGAGTTTAAGTGTTGGCAGCACCTCTATCGAGATTTTTCCATCCGATTCATAAAGAACCTCATATACTCCGGCTTCTTTCCACATTCGATTTAGATTATGCCTGGTGTGCTTATCATCCGCATTATTTCCATCTTCAACGGTTAACCGAATATCCAAGCTCATCTTGTTCCTCTTTTCTCGTTGATCACATCACTCATCTTATTTCGTAATTCTATTATATGAACCATTTTCTCTCTAATTTCGTTATTTATCTCGGGTACATCAGGAAAAACTTTATCACCGTCCAAATAGCAATCAAGCTCGCTGCCATTGTCAAATCTTACTGTGAATGATCCATCACCCACCCATCGGGCAGTATACATTTCAATTGATCCATTAGTACATATGGACGCTTCTGCAATCGCATCATTCAGCGGCTTGAGCACTTTTTCTAATCGTTTAACCGGCCAAGAAGGATCAAATTTCTCACACTCTTCATTCATACAGATCCATCTTGCTTCTCCATACTGACCTTCTCGCATGGATGAGCCACATAAATCACAGGGTTCAATAGTCATTTTTATTCTTCCACCTTCCCATAGAGTATTTCATTACAAAAACAAGGTTCACGCTTCATGGTTTGATGTTCCCTTCCTTATTTACAAGCTTTGGCTGTTCACTCTTGGCCACGATCTGGCGCTTCTTGTAATCTTTTAAAATAAAATATGCCACTATGATTAACGCGATCGGAATTCCATAATTAACTACCATATAGAACACTAGTAGTGTAAATAGCCATACCATGGCAGTAATCTCGTTCAATTACAGGCCTCCTTTGTGCGAAACGATCAGACTATTTAATAATATAACGAATAAGGATCAATTCCAATATATTAATTAATATATTGGAATTGATCCGACCTTACCTTTGACTTTATTGACCTTCATAATCAGATCAAAGCTTATCCATCAGTCTGAAGTTATTACAAAGACAGCGAAAATTACTCATATGAACAATTGGGAATCACAAAAAGGCCGCATAAACGCAGCCTTCTTATTAATGAATCAATTAGTCCAGTGGATAAATTTCAATTCCAAACATAATACTCCAAAATGGGGAAAATTGAAGACCAAATCGATCTCCTGGATACTCCCGTTTAAATTTTGGTTCGAGAGTATAATCAAAATTGCTAATTAGATCCCTTATCTTATTAAGTTGATCTAAAACCCTAGCCATATCTGGATGCTCATCATCTATGTACCATCCATTGTCCCACAAAACCCTCCCTTCTCTTTTTAAACTATCGAGCTTATTGACATCATACTGGTCTGATACAGTAAATGCCGTGTCATTGTACGAATAATACAGCACGCTTTGAGCTAGTCTATTAAATGGTCGTACAGCTTCTCGTACCTCATCCGCAAGCTTTAGTAATGTTTCCCACTCGTTTAGGTTAGCATCATCCATTGCCTGTACTTCTTCAGCATCTTTCATTTTACGAAGATATTCATTTTCTGTCCGAAGTCTAGTCAACTCATCATCTGCCTGTGCAAATGCTTGTTCTGCCGATTCTTTCTCTGTTCTTAACTGCTTTACTAATGCTGGTGAAACAATTTCTTTTGCTCTCATTTCTATAATAAATGGTTCAAGATAATCGGTCTGAAAGACTTCAGCGCGTTTTAAGAAACGGGTCAAATTCGGGTCTCTTCCAATTTTTCTTTTGTTGAATGAATCAAAGATTCTAGTAAGTCCATCCCGAGAATCTAAAGTGATGACCTGAATCACTGATCTGTAAGGTGTAGAATCTAATGCTCTGTAATCAAGTGGAGGTATGATAATAGGGACAAGGTTTGCATCGTTTACCCAAGCAGCACCCAGTTCACATAAACAAAAATCACTATCTAAATAATTTGGTGTTATGATTGCGATGATTAGGTCCGCATCTTGCATACTTTCCCGGATTTCTTCTACCCAATTTTTCCCTGGATTGAGCTGCTCGTCAGACGTATTAAAGAAATTGTCCCGCACAAGATTAAATTGATTCTGAAACAGGTCTAGAAAGGGAGTTACTAGATCCGCATCTTTTACAGCATGGCTTACGAAAATCTTTGTCAAATTCAATCAACTCTTTCTTAATTTTTTTAGTTGAGGAATATCAGAAATAGCCCAGAAACAGGTTTGTAGTATTTCTATTTACACTTAAACCAGTATCTAAAATCTGAGGATGTTGTATTTTTACTATCTTTCAACACCAAAGTTCTCTGATTCCTATATCAACGAGCTTTGAACAATTATACTATTTTTAATATAGTTCAACATCAAAAAATAAAAGCGTTCCACTTTTAGAGGAACGCTTTTTTACCTAACTCAATTCCAATTGTAACTGAGAATTATTTTGAACAGCTAAAAATGTAAAAGCCTCTTTAGCCCGGTGGTGGTAAAAGTCTTCGATTACCAGAGGTCTCTTATTATGAAGTAGCCGTTGCTCTGAAGCCTTGTTTATCTCTTGCATTATCTTAGTAAGCATTCCACGAATTCCATCTTGCTCCGTTTCCATTCCTTCTTTGATACACTGATCGTGGAAAACAATATATCTTCCAATGCGGTCATTTAACATTCGGATAGAGGTTTGTATGTCATCATCATCTTCCGGATCAAACACTCTTAGTGCATCAGCATAATTTTCTTCAATAGCCCTTATGATGTATCCAGATATATTACTCACTTCCATGTTACGCTTTTTTCGTACACATATTTGATGTTTGCCCGTATGTGTTCTTCGCCATGTTTAGAAAGTAATTCTTTAGCGAGTTTCTTTTTAATTTCAAACCGGGCTAAAAGCTCAAGCGTATCTTCCTTATCAATGTATTCCTCATCATTAAGGCTAGCCCGTTCTCCTTTATGGTTAGGGAAGATATGGAATACGATTCCTATCACCTTTGCACCACTTTTAATCTCTTCAAAAGTAAATCGTATATCTGTTTTGGCTTCGAGTTCCACCTGAGATGAAAGAAGTATCCGGTTTTTGAGATGGCTATACTTTACATACTTCCCTTCTTCCAGCTCCAGTTTGTCCCGCAACTGTTCCATGGTGAACTTACGCTTTTGCAGAGGCAGGTACTGTTTAAGTAGCTTGTACAATTTTGAAGAGTAGAAACTCTTCAAATAGAGTACATTCCATAACTTGAATTTAGTGAAGTTCTGATGGAGTTGCAGTAAATAAGGCCGCAGCATCTCAGAAAACTCCAGCTCAATCATGCCCTTACCATGATAATATCGTGCAGCAGCAAGCCAGTGTGCAGATAAGGTGGAATTCATGCTTCGTTCCTCTATTACTACTTTCTTGTCCTGGAGGCTATCGATGATCTCCCAAACCCGTTTATAGAAGTTTTTCTCAGTTAAGCCCAGCTTCTCAGCAATATCCTTCACTCGGAAGTGATGTGTCTTGAAACTCGTATCTTCCGGATGAATCCGTGAGGCTAAAATATATATCAATCGTTCTTCATGTAAGGTTAAATTTGTCCGTGCTTCAATCAATGCATTGGACTCGGAGACAATGTAGTGGTCTGAGATCGTATCAAGTTCAAATTCAAATTCTAACTGGTTATCCTCACCCATGTTATTATCCTCACTATATCTTTGATAATTAGATTGTATGGTAGTATCAATGTATTAGCCACTCCTTTTCTTGTGGCCTTTCTGTACTCATAAAAGAGGGGATTATATTTGAAATGCCACATAAAAAGGAGTTTGTCCTTAAAGAAAAGACCCAAACAACACCGATTTTGAAAAAAGGCCACACTAAAGGGAGTTGTTTTCGTTAAAATTGTGGATAACTCACGATAATACTCCTTTATATGTGGCCTTTTGCCATACATTTCTCCTAAGGCCACATATAAAGGAGTTAATTTAGAAAATATCCACACATCGTGCTTTATCTCTTATGCTAAGGAAACTACATTGCGGTTATCATCTTTATAGAAACAAACTGCCACACCAAAAGGAGTGAAGTATGTAACAAAGCTGAATAAATTACCTTATGAAGCGATTTATTTAGCTTAAAGTGCCACACAAAGAGGAGTATCGGGTTGCTTTATCCCCAACATTTGCTAATCGTTCACTACCCTACTCCTGTTAATGTGGCCTTGCTTATCCCTTACGTGTGGCCTTTCACTCCCTTTGGTGTGGCTTCTTAGGAATTGTATGTGTGGCCTTTCACTCCTATATCTGTGGCCCTTTACTCCCTTACATGTGGCATTAAAGGTCCTTCAAGCCAGTCGTGGCCTTACTCTATCAATCTCTTAAACAAGCAAAACAATAAAAATAAAAACTAAAATAATAAAAATATATATCTAAAGAAGAATAGATTCCGATAAATCCTAAGTCACCCTTTTCGTGTGGCCTTTCATACAATTATCACTCTTACCACATGAAATACAGCTACATCTTTTAGTACTTTATGCTTCAATACATAGGCTTAGAATCAATTCCTCAAACTTCATAATCAACATTAGATGCCCTGTGGCCAACAAAAAGTTTTCTCATTCAGGTCATTTGTAGCTGTTTTTAAACCATACGATCCATCACTCACCTCAATAATTCGAAGGCAAACAGAATGAACAGCATCTTTCCATTCATTATTATCAACAAGTAACTCTATCTTATTTTCAAGTTTATTAAGAGCTTCGCCAACATTTTTAGCTTGTGCTGCTGGAATCCACGATCCTTTATTATCTAAATACCATTCAAGCTCAACTGCTTCAATATCTCCACCACCTGTAATATCACGTAATTGATCAACATATGCTGCAGGGCCAATCATCGCCCACACGTCTCCCCCATAACGAGCTTCCCACACTTCTAACGTCCACCCATGTGAGACTAACTGATTAATAGCAGTAATATTCATACCTATCTCCTTCATGAATTAATTTTGTAGCTATAGCTACAAAGATATTGCAGCATACCTTTCTTGATCCAACCACATCTCTTGAAAAACGTCTGACCAATATTCAGCAATAGCTTTATCATGAATCACAACCAGGACCTCATCATTATATTTTGTGGCAGCTGCTGAATAGTTAAACGAACCCGTAGTAGCAACCGAACGATCCGCGATCGTTGTTTTATGATGCATCAAACCACTATGTGTATTTTCCTTTACCTCTATACCTTCATCTAAGAGCTGATGTATTCTTTTAGCTTGTGATTCGCCTTCTGATTGAGAGCGATCTGTAATAACTCGAACTTTTACCCCACGCTGATGAGCATTAATTATTGAATTCGTAATATTTCTTTCAGTCAAACTATAGATTGAGATATCTAAAGTATCTTGTGCATCATCAATCACCTGGATAAGAAGTTTTTCCGGATGCTGATCTTTCTGAGTGAAAGCATATTCAATGTTAGAAGACTGAATACTGACAGATTGCTCTGGATCTGAAAAAGAAGATGTAAAAAGCGTACTTACTCGATCAAATGAATCAGTTGAGGAGCAACCTGCACTTAGAAAAAAAATAATCCCAAAGCAAGAACACCTTTTGAACGGATAAACATATTCGACATCCCTAATCTCTTTTTCTCTCTGAAAATGCTTGTTCTGCCCATTCTTGAAGAGTAAGTCCGTGCTTCAACTTAAAACCATCAAGTTCTTTGCCGGCATCATAGACCAACAACTCCTCATCAGCAGCTTCATCTATAGTCTTACCATCAGATGTAAAGCCATAATTAAAATCATTAGGTACAGCATGCAATAAACGCACATAATCACCAGATTTAGTACAAGCAGCTCCGATGGCTGTGTTGTTTGTTTCTGCTAATGATACCGGTCCATATATTGCACAGTGGGTCATATCTGCTTTTAATTTGTCGCATAGATTGCAAGTTGGATAAATTTTCAGTTTTGTACTCATAATTCTCGTTCCCCCTAATTCAAGTTATATTTTTATCATATAACGGTTTTTCATTTTCTCCAAACAATTAATTAATTAACTAATTAATATGTGATAAAAATCCAATTGCATTGTACATCGATAAAGTAGAAGACGAACAACCACAAGGATTGTTCGTCTTCTACTTTAAATCTATACCTCTATCAATTTACGTCCAGTGTGTTTATATTTTTCTCTTAAAACATTACGACTAATATCAATTCCCAATTTCGATGCAATTCTTTCAATTGTTTCCCATCCCCGCTGATCCGGTGCATCATCGAGATAGTTTGTTAATGGTGTTCTATAGATTTCCCCAGCAACTCTATTATCTAAATCATCTTTACTAAATCGATAATTAACCATAGATGGATCAATTGAACAATCATTTAAATCATGCCCAGCGTACACTCGTGAATGTCGCTTCTCATCCAACGTCAATTGAATAGCAATATCAAAAGGGGCCCCATCTATCTCAATCCAAGAATGATCAAAATATCCTAAGCCAGGCACCTCCACTTCTCCAATACATGCTTCACATTCAACGTTTTGCTCTTGCAGTAGTACATACATCACGCTCGATGTGATATGACAAGATCCAGGATTAGGGTTACGTCTAAAATCCTCATTTATTGCTACATATGTATCACAAATTACTTTTTTCTGAGGATGTTCAAATGGAATATTCAAAATTTCTTTGTTATATACCTCATCATTGCCGTGGCATTTCTTATACTTCTTTCCACTTGAACATAAACAAATATCATTTCTCCCTAGCATTTAGAATCTCTCCTTCAGAATAAAATACGAACAAATATAGTATACTTTCTACAAACAATACTTCATATAACAATATGTGAACTGCTATATATAATGTATTGAAATAAAAGATCCCCACCCTATTAGAAAATGGGAGGGGATCTGAGCAAGAACTAATGCTTACAAAATAAAAGCGATTTGCCCTTCAGATACGTTATAGATTTTCTTTCTTTTCGTCTTAACTTTCTTTCCTTCAATAACAACTGACGGAGTCCATTCATCTATACCGGCTCTCACCTGTACAGGCATATTCGTCAAATTAAACGCCCATCTACGGAATGCTGTTTCATCCCCGCTTATGGCAGATGGATCCCACACAAGTTCCATATCACCAACGAGTGACGCTCTTGAGTACGACAGACCCTCTACTCCACGTAAAACATGCTGTGAAACAAATTCAATATGTTTCGTAAAACGAGGAACAAGATCACTTGGAATATGGTGATTAGCCCAGCTCAAGATAGCATCCTCAAGCGTTTTCCGTGATAGCGATTGCTGACAGGAAGCAATTCGCTGTTAAAGTTTTCTTCCACTACTACTTCAACTGCACCGACAGTGGCCGACTCTATTTGAGTCGCAAATTGAGTAGCATCTATGGTCATCTTACCCCAGATCGATTCTGCACTCTCTACACCATCTATTTTATTTCCAATGAAACGTTTAGCCAACTCATTAGCCAAACTACCACCACCAGAACTATCCGTCAATGCGGATAAACCATCCTCACTAAACTGTCCTTCAAGGGCTAAGGCTGCGTTCATTTTAGTTGCCATTAGATTAATGGCAAGTTCCTGCATAGACCCTTTGTACCCACTGTAGACAGTCTCACAAGCGTTTTTCTGACCAATGCGCCAATGTCTTCCACTTGCTTGACGAACAATCGTCAAACGATGACCAGTCTGATAGAAAAACAGTGAAGGGAAGCCAAGTAGATCCAGCCCCGTACTCACAAGTATCGGGTTCGTCAACAAGACTTGTATCCCTTCCCTTTCCTTTTGTGCAATCCATTCTTCTCGCTCCGGACCCTCAACATTAGACTCAAGAACTGCTGTCTTAATGTTTTGCTCCTCCAGCAGCAACTGTAATCGCTGTAGAGTACCCAATTTTCCGGTATACGTTGCATAGATACCTACCTTACGGCCCGCTCTAATCCGTGACTTTACAAATTTAAGCAATTGCTGCTCTTTTGGATAGATTACCCGGTCACTTAAACGATACATTGGTGAAACGATCTCTTCACCTGTGTCCGGATGATAAACACCTTTGAAGTTAAAAGGAACATCGGGATAAGACAGTAATGTATTCACCAAACTCCCTAACAAAACTGATTGTCCCACCGCCAGTTCCTTCTCAACCGCGCTTCTCAGTTTGTTCGAGATTATATCTAGGTTATTCTGAAGATACCAGGACGGAGCCACTAGCCGCATCCCTTTTTTTAGACGTCGTCTGCTACCTGGTCTTTTATGAATCTTAGTGACGTTATTTACAAAACGTCTTTCACCTTCCATGTCCACAAACATAGGCCCCTGATCAAGTGTAGGCAGAACCTCAAACATATCAGACATCTGAATAAAGCATGATACATCACTTAAGATATCTGTATAGAGCTGAGGAGCTGCTGCAGGCAGTTCTTTCGTGCTCACCTTCACCGATGAGCCATTACTTGAACTATTCAACTCTACATTTTTCTTGATCTTCGTCGTTTTTTCCCTAACACCATAAAGATCAATCCACTTACCGACGTCACCCCACATAAAGCCCATATGCTTCATCCGATTAGGATACATTCGGAAGATCAGTTCGAACAAGTTACTCGCGTAACCATTCATCAGAGTACCGGTCATAGCGACTGTATTTTTGGCACAACCCATAAGCACATGAAATGCATGGGCTTGAGCACTCCCACCAGTGAGTTCGTGGCACTCATCTCCGATTGTTAAATCAAATTTACGTTTGAAATAGCGCTTGAACAGATCTGCAGGCGAAACCTTTCGGGGTGCTGCCCCAGACACTTTAACGCGTTCTCCAGCAATGTTCATTTTGTTTTTATTCTTTGCCGACCACAGACGTGCACCACACTCGCGGTACTCATCTTTATCTGGATCTGCATTCTTGTATAATCTAAGCTGATTTGAACATGAGAGATTATACTTCCGACGTGCAGGTTTACCATGTTTATTATAAAAATCATCGTACTCCAGAGGGACGGCATCCCCCTCTTCCTTTTTCATCAATTGCCCGCCACAATCAGGACAAACCCATCCTTTGAAACTGGTCTTCATGAAAGATTCCTTTTGCTCTCCATGACCAACATGTTTCTCATATGTACGGTCAACCCACTTCGCTACAGGTTCATACATGTAACCGAGTTTGCACGTATCTCTGGCAATGATATAAACTTCCATTTTGGTTGGGGGCGAATTCATGATCCCGCTGTCCCGCAGTTGAATCACATCCTGATAACTCTTTAGATAACGAGCTTCATACAAGTCCTTATCCAATAAAATAGAGATTTCTCGCTTCGTTTTCTTTAGCAGATGATTTGGAACCATGTAAATGACTCTACCTGTCCCCTTCAACATCTCGCGTATAAGTGAAAAAAAAGTAGAAATGGATATAGCAGTTTTGCCGGTACCCATGCCTCCTATTAAAAAGAGCCTTTTGTGCTTCTGGAACCCTTTAATTAAAGCTGTGACCACATGGGCTTGAGCATTAAATAAAGGCCGTTTAATCTCTTCGAGGACCTCTAAGGGACTATCTGTACCAGGATGATGAACAGGGATATACTCACTATTTAGGCGCTTGATCAAATCAGGACCAAACATGTGCAAATAGTCACTTATACTCTGAATGTCACCTAAGGTCTCAAGTGGACGATCTTCTAGGACTGCAATCTGATTTTCTGTTTGCATTATATGGCCTCCTGTTCAATCTCCGTCAATGTGATCTTTCCGTTCTGTAATCCGCGGGTAACATATTCATCTAATACATCCTCGTTAGCGATTAGATCGTACACTACCAATTCGGAATAATTCCCATCAAAATCATACACCGTGAGTGGAACAAAACGTTTGTCCTCGATCAACATGTCCATGAGATACGCTGTCCATTCTCTCAGCAGTGGAGTCTCATAGTAGCTATCCATCGCCCAAAACAATTTCTCTTCTATATTCCCGTCCCATGCAAAGATGATATATCCATCTTGTTGTCGCTGTAGGGCGTTTTCACTAACAACAACCCCGGATACTAAGGTCTCATCTTCACGCTGTGACTGATGTTTATACTTTCCTGCAGGGCGGACAGAAAACGATGATTTATCATAATTCTTTTCTCCGATTCCTGGTGCATGCATCAACATAAAGTACACGTCACTTGCTTTTCTTGCGGAATGAAACTGGGCAAATACAGCCTGTACCCTGGAATCAATATCAATGACATTGGCATACACTAGTTCATCCCGAAGTTTCTTCTCTTTTTCAAAGACTTCACGAGTTACAATGAGTGATGTGTGTACTTTTACATAGATATCCTTATGTCGAAACTCCATAAATTTCATTTATATGACCTCCTGAATTAACCTTCGATTGTACGAATGGTGCCGTAGCGATCTACCGTTTTAAACGTAATTTTATATACCTCTTTGTCCGTAATGATTTGCTCAGTGGCAGTTTCTTCAACGGATTGGATTATAGCCTTCTTCACAATCCCCTTTAGTACATGCAGGAGCTCACCTGAACCGACTTTCCCGTTCAGTTTACCTGAAGCCATCCTCATGACCCGATGCATCTCTTTATCTGGTAAGAGTGGCTGCAGCTTCTCTGATGGTTTCTTGGGAGTCGTCCAGTCCATTGTTTTCTTCGTTAATGACGATGCCAAAGAAACCTTCACGATCTGCTCCACATCCATGTGACTCGAGCGAAATAGCTTTAAAGTAAAATTACCTGCTTTCACTTTGTAAAGCGGTTGCTCTAAAAAAGGAATTCGTTCCAGTTCATTGTCCTCATGTAGAAGATCCAAGATACATTGGACTTCATTACGATTTATCATCTTCTCCGCACGTTTTCGACCAATCGTATATACCTGGTGATATGTATCATCATGTGACTGATAAATTCGAATATCATCCAGATTGGCCACAAGCATCGTGACCACATCTTTCGTCATACGGCCGCGGGGAATGTTATAAATCAAAATCCCGTCTGCCGAAACATACTGAAGGAGCTGCCGGAGAAATCGTTTCTCTTTCCTCTCCAATTTCGAACTTGCAGTCTCACTATCAGAATCGTAAGGTGGATTAAGATACATCAACCTAAAGGTATCCCTACTGATACGGCACTCCTCATATCCCCAAATAAAGCGAAATTCGCTCTCTGACGTAACTCCATATATTTGTTCTCGTTGGGTTCAATCCCAAAGGTAACAGCCTGAGAATCGTCGCTGAGAGTCTCTAGAGCTTTCCCGCTGCCTGCACAAAAATCGGCTACTGAAAAAGCTTCATTGGGATACTGAAGCAGACTGCGTAGACAATGCATGTCCTTTTCGGTTGTTTCGTAATTCCCCATCCGGACCTTATTTCTCTGGATTCGATCGAACATACCCTTTAGATTGTGATTGCTCATATTATCCTCCTCAAAAATAAAGAAGCCGGCACAAGCTCAGCCAGCTCCTCATTGTTTTAATTCACTCTTATCTAACCGGATTGATGACGACCATGATAGAAGGATCTCCTTCAAAGGAAACAAATCCAGGTAGACTACTCCCACTCACCCGAAGATGAATATTTTGAATGCCCTTGTCACAAATCGTGATTGCATCTTTCAGGTATCTTCCGTTGAATTTCATTACAGGAAAATCTTCTCCTACAGCGACGTCTTCAAAGGGATCACAGACCTCACTGTTTTCAGATTCCGTATGAACCACAAATACACCATACTCATCGACTTCTAACGTCACCCGGTTGTTCGTTGCATCCAAAGACAGTGCTCGATTCAGAGTATCATTTAATTCACTCTGATTAATGGATAGCTGCATGCCTTTATTCTCACCCCTGAAGATCACGTTTAGTGAATCTAGTGGGAAGGTGAGATCGAGTTGTCTCCCAAAATATATCGAATTCTTTTCTCTCAGGATCAAATAATGCTTAGTGATACTGAGATCGACCTGTTCACCATGAAAGGAATCTACAATTTGCTTAAAAGCAATTGCTGGTATAAGGGCTGATACGAATTGATCTGGGTCTAAAATGTCTACATCGGTGACATATCGAAAGACCCGATGCCGATCAGTGGCCACGAAACCTAGCTTCCCCTCATGATTATATAAATGAACTCCTGTTAATGCCGGTGTCTTATCATCACCTAAAGCAAACCTTGCAGCGTTAGCTGCCTTTCTAAGAACTTGAGACGGGATTTGTAGAAATTCATCTGTGACAGGCTGAGGTAAATTCGGATACTCCTCGGAAGATAAGATCTTCAGATTCGCTTTTCCCCTCTTCCCATACGATATATGAATGGTCCATCCTTCTTTCACAAAGGTTAAATTCCCATGTGGCAATCGTTTCAGCAAATCAATACCTTCTCTAGCCGGAAACAGAAAACTACCGGTAGAACCACCTGTGTTGGTAATGGGTATCATCTGAAGTAAAGATTGCTCCGTGTCCATCGCCGTAATAAATAACGTCTCGCCTTTAATGTCAAATTTCAGATTTTGCAAAATAGGAATTGACCCTGACTTAGGGACGATTTTTGCACATACAGTAAGTACGTCAAGAATCTGTTCATGCTCAATTTCAAATTGCAGATCATTGACAACTACGTTCTCCGAAATCTCTTGTTCTTGCAGGTCTAATAGCTTAACCATTGAAATTCCTCCTGATGTGGGCACGCAAAAAAGCCATGGAAATAAAAAAGACATACCTGTGGTATGTTCCTTTAATTCTCCATGGCTAAACGATGCCAATTTTTATGTGTTCTCTTTGAACGGCTCCCTCACTAGCTGTATTGAACAGCAGTGAAAATAAATAATTCAATCGTAATAAGCTGATAATACAGCATTGTTGTGTAACTTTCAACCAAAAGGTATAAGCGGATCGATATACAAAGATCTGTTATACCTTTTGGTATGAAAACTTACCACTTAACTTTATTGATGATCAAGCTCATCCAGGATTTCAATGAATTCAGTAATTTCGAAACCTCCAAAAGCAAAGGTAACCGAATTCTTGACATAAGTTGTATCAAGAAGATCTGTACCTTCTAAATCAAATTCGAGTGAAAAAGTCCCAGTAATGTCACACTCTCCAATTATAGTTTTGTCTAGTTCAGACTCTATCACTAAAAGAGATACCGAGACTGTTGTTGAAAATGTACCGTATATATAAAATTTCTCTCGTTCTCCTACTCCTTCAACTGCAAATTCAGGGATTTCTGAGAGGACTTCAATTACATCCCCGAAAGCTAAATATCCTGTTTTTAAATATGATTGTAATTCACTATTAAAATGAAAGTAGCCTTGAAATCCTTCACTTTTAATCAGCGCATGCTGCCAATTTTCTTTGGTGAAAATTTCATGGCACAGATCTATAGAAGCCAAATCTAATAATGCCAACCTTGTCTTAATATGATTTAGGTCTGAAACATAACTGATAAAGTTAACTCCTCTTACCATAATTAAACTCTTACCGACTATCTCTTTAAATTCCTTAGAAAGTTCATATCTTGCTTGAATGGGCTTGTTTTTTTCATCGATTTCCCACCAGTCTTCTTTAGTATCGTTTGTTACAAATATCAAATCCTTACCCTCTTTTGATGCCTGATCAAGAGTCTGTTTCCATAAGATCAAATCTCCAAATTTTCTTTGTTTGGTTCCATCTTCCTCGTCTTTCTTTATATCTTTATATCCAGGAGGAATTAGATGCTTATATCTGACCTCTCCTTCCTGAAATAGAGAAATCATTTCTGAGAGAGTGTAAGAATCACCGGTTGCTCCATCCTTCATAATTCCAGTAACAAAATTCTTTACATCGTCTACATGGAGCATCTGTTTATTCGCTTCTATGTCATACTCTATGGAATTCTCGTAATTCTTTAGAGATGCATGTATGTCAGACATACTCTGATTAATCTGCCCTCTCAGTTCTTCAAGTAAGGGATACTTGTACTCCTGATGTTTAAGGAACTCTCCTTCTAATGAATTTTTATTCTTACTAATAGATTGTCTGATTGAGTTTATGAACGTCGTATATTTATTAAAATTTTTCTTATGTTCCTTTTGATGATTCTCATGATACTCTCTTACTACTTGATGTGGTAACCAAATTCGCTTCCTCATTGATCTTAAAATTTCAAGGGACTCTTTTGTTGCCTCTGGATTAAGATGATATAATCGTAGCAATACATTGGTATCCAGTACCACCATAGCTTCATTGTCCCATGTAGTCTTAAAGTTCTCAAAATTATCTATCAAGTGAATTCCCCCAGCATCATCAGTATGTATACAATCCCCATGATTGTAACAAGAAATAGAATCACTTCCAATATCAAACTTTCCACAATGACCACCTGATAGGCATACAAAAAAACAGTACCCTTCAAAAAAAGGGGTACTGTTTTTCAGTTAATTTGCTATGCTTTATTCAATCCATATTTCTTAACGATAGGAAGTGCGATTTCTTCAGCTGCAACCTGCGGGTAACGAAGGACAATCGTATTTTCGGTACGTGTTGTAACGTTACCACCCAGTGTTTTTAATAACTCACGAAATGCAGCATCCAATACATCCTCATCTTCATGGGTATAAGCCCCTTGTGCAAAAAACTTAAAGTTTTTATCTATTAACATAATGAAACACTCTCCTTAGATAATTTCTAAAGAAGGCATGCCGGTATGCTCGGCTGCCTCACTCTCATGGAATTACGGTGCAGATCTAATTCATTTCGTGTGATGAAACTTGGAATGAGACGTAAAATTGCTGTGTTAAACAAGTTCTTTGCAATGTCTGGCAACCATATGCAATCCAAAAACCAGCAATCCAGCAGCTCTTCCTTGTCCATAGCAGGAAAAGAAATACTTAGTCCCAAATGATATGATCGAATGGTTAACTGCAGCTTTCCTTCTACCTCATGTACACATAAATTAGTGTACGGATCTCCAATTGGGTAAAAAGAGCATACCGTGATTTTACCTTGCTGATATGAGATGCCATTGCAACAGT
The DNA here is from genome assembly GCF_052244825.1 of Paenibacillus sp. 1A_MP2. Lineage (NCBI taxonomy): Bacteria > Bacillati > Bacillota > Bacilli > Caryophanales > Paenibacillaceae > Paenibacillus > Paenibacillus sp. 1A_MP2. Next base: position 255,977 of record NZ_JBQQCS010000005.1, read on the forward strand.
CACACTCAAGTGTACTCACTGCCCCAAGTTAATAGTTCTTTTCAATTAAACCTAATTTTTGCATCAAATTCCCTGTTTTATCTGTCATATCAGTTCTCAGAATCACTGTCATTAGATTGAGGAGAGAACATTCCTCTCAACATATCGACAATGATATCCCCATCAGTGGTACACTTCTACCTAGAGATACATTGATAAGCGTACGCATCTTTTCTTCCGTAAGGATTGTTGGATTAGCTGCTTCGACCGGATATTTGACCTGTTTCAATGACTCATCTAACCTTTCGGTACCGTCAAAATGATAGGTCCAAATTTTTTCTTCATCATTGGAAGGATACATATTAATGCGAATAATTTCGGCATATCCGTCGTCCAATGATAAAACTGTGTCGCTTGCAGTGAAGCCATTATCCATTAGGAAATTAAAGCACTCTTGTTCAACTAAAGGTAGTAACTCAGAGAGTTCATATCTAGCACATGTTCTTCTTACAATTCCCCCGTCTACAAGATGCAAGATATAAATAGTAACTCCCACTGTCAGTTCCATATATATTCCTCCATGTGAACCCCTTTCGCCGCGGGATTCAGAAACTTCCCCGCGGCAGGGGCTTAAAAGGATTGATGATTTAGAAATCAAACCATGAGATCCCACATGAAATTGGCAACAACATTTTTATGTGCTCCTACCTCAGAAAGGCAAGTCATCATCTGAGATGTCAATCGGCTTTCCATCTTCAGAGAATGGATCCTGATTACTGGAACGAGAATTATAGTTAGACTGGCTTCTCCCTCCACCGGACGGTTCTTCAGGTCTGTTTTGACTATTACCACCTCGGTTATCCCGGTTGGCCGATTCTAAAAAACGAACATTGTCAGCAATAACTTCTGTGACATAGACGCGTTTTCCCTCGTTATTCTCATAATTACGAACCTGAATTCGACCTTCAACTGCTGCTAAGCGGCCTTTACGCAAATAATTGGCACACGTTTCTGCTAATTGACGCCAAGTGACGATCGGGATAAAATCTGCTTCCTTTTCGCCCAGTTGACTTGTAAAAGGTCTATCCACTGCCAAAGTAAACTGAGTTACGGCAGTTCCGCTCGGAGTATAGCGTAAATCAGGGTCACGAGTTAACCGACCAATCAATACCACTCTGTTCAACATATGTAACACTCTCCCTAAATTTTTTTTATTTACTCTACCATGAGTGAAACCTGGGGGGTGAAGCCTAGGTCCAATAAATCGTCGATTCCTTTACCTTGTGACATATCCCACAGAGCCAAGCTAAGCTTCATATCTGTATTTTCTGCGAAGAAAGCAGCGCATAATTCCAAGGCCTGTTGCACCTCTGGAGTGGACACCGCATCTGCATCGAAAGCAAGTACAACATGCTTACAGCCTAATTGTTTAAGCGGCTCTAAAATAAGGGGATATGATCCAACACCAGGCAGACCGAAAAATGGCTTTAATAAACCATCTGCGGCTTTATCTGCCTTTAAGGCACCCTCGGTAACCCATACCTCGGAACAATCGATTAATTCTTCCGGACTCTCGCCAAGCTGCCAATAGGGCATGCAGGGTGCCGGTAAAGCGAAGTGATAAGGGATGGGCCCACCGATTGAAGAACCGTTTGTTTTGGATCCACTGCTCCACCACCAGTATCTTTGGGTTTGTTTAAGTTCAATACTGAAAACGAACTGACCGCTTTTAGAAGTACACACTTTCTTCTCTTTCTCTGTCAGTTGAACAATCATTGTTTTCCCTTGAACTTCTATTTCGCATTGTGCACGACGTTTACCCAGCTCATTTTTTTCTATCTCCTTCTTAATGACTCCTTTGATTGCTCCCTTCATGTCTATTTCCAGTGGAGGATTGTCTACACGGATCTGCCAACCAGTGATTTCATTGTAGATGGAGCGGAATGGCACCATCAGGCCAGAATATCCGGCCATCGTCCAGTACGGACCATATTGTCCCTCATTTACAAAGAAACCTGGTACGCCCAACAAATCAGATTCATCACTTAACCGATGAATGATTTTTTTGGCAACCTTATATCGATCACCAACAGGCATTGTCCGGTATTCCCTGGTTCTAATAACCGGTTCCTCCATTTTTCGAACATCACGTAAATGATTTTCGTGGAAAACGGATAACGGAAGTTCTTGGGTCATTACTCGATAGACACGATTCAGGTGACGATTAGATTTTTTGTCAACAGAGTCTACCTGCATGATTTCCACTTTAGTCGTAGGCCTCTTATCCGGATCAAGATAATGTTTATACTGCCTGCCCATGGTGGAATCGAAGTAATCGTCTGATGCAATTCTCATGCAATTGACAACGGACTGATCACTATCAATTGCACACCATCCTTTGTGACCACAAATCGGACAACGGGACATGATCTCATACCATCCTGGCTGATTTCTTAATCTACGTAGCTTCATGAGCATATTTCCTCCCTTATTGTTGACGTTTAATTGAACTACTGGATATTCAGTACAGACTTAGTGTTGTGAATTCGATTTTCCCGCCAAGAAAAGTCATCTGTACACCAGCAGTCAATCTTCTTCCAGATCTGCAGCTGCAAACGTCTTATGCAAAAAAAGGCACATTCATTAAGTGAATGTGCCTTCCTGGCGTAAACAGATAGCAAAAAAGGACGCACGTATAGTGGGCGTCCTTTATAGCAACTGTTACTTTATCTTAAATCGATGCTTAATAGCATATCTCACTCTTCACCATCTTTAGATGCGAAGAAAATCAATTCGTTTTCGTATTAAAGTGATTATACCATTTGTCATTTGGTGGGTAAAGTTAAGAAATGAAAGGGGCAATGATAAACAGCTTATATGCCGTATCATTGCCCCTTTGCGTGCGTTATTAAGTTGATTTAAGTTTATCACACGTCATAAATTATGACAACGACATAGTTTGATAGAAACTGCCAAAATTATCTTTACCCTAATATATTAATATGCTATAGTCGAAGTGCGTGCAAAGCAATGGGTGAAGTCTCTTCGTATCGAAGAAACGGACCTCTGTTTAGTCGCACACAAATTCAAAATTGTGTGTTTTTTTTATCTCTCATTACTAATTAATTACTATATTAAATAACTACCGTAAAAGAAAAAAGCCCCTATCGCGAGAGCAAATCGTGTCTTCGGCCGCCAAGCGTACGACATGAATTGCTAGAAGATTAGGGACTCTACTTACAAACATTTGTGAAACCATCTTATCACAGAGTTTTTTAAAAGTGAAGTCCCTACTCTTCTTCAATGTTGCCTAATTGGGTGTCAATTAAAGGAGAGTTTTTATGTATGAAAAAAACCTGAAGGGTTCCCCTCATAAGTTACTGTACTATCGTTATAGACCCACGGGTGCGGAGGAATCGAAGATCCGGGTCGTAAACGAAGAAGAACAGGCTTATACCAAAAAAGAAATCGAAAAAATCTATATACCTGAAGAAGAAATAAGACGGTTCAGCTTAGATAAGCATGGGCAACCCATACCGCACGTCGATGGTCACATGACGATTATAAGTAACTACATATGGGATTACTGGGGGCACTTTTTTAGCGCTGAAGGGGTTGCTTTGTATGGCCATCTTAAGCGTTTCTGCTACGGTGATAAAGACTACTGTTGGCCCGACCTCAAGCTCATATCACAAAAAATGAATAAAAGCCGCAATACAGTGAAAAGAATACTTGGAATTTTAGAGAAGTATGGATTTGTTGTCGTCTTCAATGTCCAAAATGCTGACAAAAACAATCTGGAGGAAAGCCCACTTTATAAGGTGCGTAAGAAGGTCCCTTTTCTACCAGTTGAATTGTATGAGCAGCTGCCCACAGAATTAAGGTTAGATCACGATAAGTACATGCAGCGGATCGTGGAGGACATGGATGATGTCATTCATCTGGACCCATCAGTTGATTTTACGGAAGTATATGACAACGTAATCCAGAAAGGTACGGTAGTTAGAAAACAAAAAACAGGTCAAAAATTGGAGAAGGAAACTCAAACCAAAGTTAAGTCACTCGAAATTGAACGATCGGACCAGGACAGAAACTTATGGATTGAGGCTCTCAACATTTTACAAATTAAAATGACGAAGCCGTCTTTTGATACCTGGCTAAAAGATTCATTCTGTATTAAACGTGATCGCATTGTGACTGTCTATTCACCTACTCAATTCGCTTCAGAATGGTTAAGTACCCGAATGGATATTTTGATACGTGAGGCGTTGCTACAGTCTGATCCAAGTATTGAGGATTTTAAGTATGATTATTTGTATCAATAACTTAATTGTAAATTTCATTAAATAATGATTTCAAAATAACCGCAGTCCTCAATGGAGTTGAGAAACTCGGTTATTTTTTATTTTTATGTTCATTTGTCCAATAAAAATAAAGTATTTTCTTAGTGCTTAAGTTAAGATAAGTCCCCTGTTTAAGCACTACATGCTACCCGCGTACGTTCTTTAATAGGTGATTGGAAATGGAATATAATGAGGAGGACGTAGCCCAAGCGAAGGCGCGGGAGCGTTCTTTTTATTGAACTAACTGACAGTTAAGTAGCAACGCATTACAAAAAGCCGTATACAAAAAACAAATCTAAAAATTATCGTTTAAATCGTACACGGTCCAAAACGATTAGAATATGTTCACCTTTAAGGTAGGTAAACAAAAAGACATGATAAAGAAGTTTATCCAGTGTTTCGGCTAAAGGCTACGCAGAATCCCGGCTTCTTCACGGAGTAGAAGCCGGGATTCTGCGTACTCGAGAAAATTGTTTTGCCTTTTTAGCGTGAAAAATCTATCAGGTCAACCTCATAAGTGCGGAAATCGCCCGAAAATCTCTCCGGCCGTTCCGCCCAGTTTCGGCGGCCAATTCACCTTGATTTTCTCGATTTCAGGTAGAGGAAAACCAGCTTCGGTCATTACTTGAATAATTTCATCACGCTCTAGTTTTAAATTTTCAAAGACGTCGGCCACCTTATTCGTATCCCACTTCCAGTCGATTTTTGCATGGGAAGCGATATCCACCGGTTTAAAACCGATCTCATTAAAACACTCGGCCATTTCTTCGTTTGTAACGGTGTTAAAGACACTTCTGATCCCAGCCTCGATTACACCCATCTCGTCAGATAGCGCTAAAAATGCTTTTCCTAAGTCAGGAATGCTTGTCTTGAGGGTATCCTGAATGCCTTTGCCGATCTCCGAGATAGAGTATTCAGCATAGTGAAGAAGTTTAGCCATGTTTTTGGCTGTAATATCATCCCATACTTCGGTTAATGCCTCGGCCACTTCGCCTACATCGTCTGGAAAGACTGCTTTTAATAAGCTCACCAACTTTCCTTGAGGTTTTAATCCAAGTGAATGCAACCCTTTCGCAATTTTAGAAGCAGGAAATTTAAGCTCTTTTAGCTTCGCGGCTATTTTTGCTGGTTTCAAACCGTCTAAATCGAGCAGCTTCGCCAGAGCAAGTGGATCTGTTAGGGTTGCGTTGTAGTTGTCTTCGACCTGACTCATAATGGACTTTAAGATCGCATCTGGAATTTCTTCTAAGTTGGGAATAGCTTCGTTAAAAGTTTGATTCACGTTTAGTTCTGGAAGGCCAGGTAGTTGCAGTGTTGCAGAGACCTGTAGAAGAAATGTCTCCTTATTGAGTGATATAAACATCTTCCCAGTAACTTTTGTACCTAATGTAAATGTAGCAATGGTTATATCTTGTACCTTCAGTTCAATACTTTGGTCCGGGAATTCATATATTAACGCGGCCTGGCCTTCAAAGTTATCCATCCCCGACAACCGACAACGGAGCTGAAATTTAGAAAGTCCCCTTACACTGTACGCTAGCAAACACTCGAAGGTATTCTGCGCCGCTTTAATGGCCACACTTTGCGTTATGCCAAAAAGTGACATCTTTGCAGAGAGATGGATATATCCGAACTCCTCAGTCCACTCACTAGTTTGAGTTGAGTCGATGATGAAGAAAGGACCTTTCGTACCCGTTTCGTCGGTAATTTTCAGTACCCCGCCTAAATCAATGATACCCAGCTCGCCTTCTGCTTTAACCCCGCTATTTTGCTGAAATTCAATCAACGCTCTGCATGCTAATCCGAATAATGACACCTCAGCATTCATGGCTAATCCACGATAGATCTTACCAGGGTCTGATGGGGGTTCAAAACCATCAGGGTCAGCGACAACATACATCGTTAAATCTTTAATCTTAACTTCTTTAAGCAGAACAAAGTCCCTCAATGGGATCTTTGTGAAATATTCAACAAGACGGGAAAGCGGAATTCCATCTTGAGAGGATGACGACGCCCGAAGGGAAGCAAGTAGTGCCGATGGGACTTGGCCATTAATAAACTTGACCCCTGCCTCCATGATGATCTGATCAGCAGAACCTTCTTCTCCTATGGCAATCTCACCAGATAAGCTAATTTCAGTTCCCGTTGTGCCTAAAGCTATACCTACGCCAAACTTTTGTATAGTAATGCCGGAGAATCCAAAGGGATCAGTCCATCCAGTTGTTTCTGCCATCTCTTGACCTTGTTTTTTAACCCCAGTTAAAGCACATGTGAATTCAAAAGTTCCGTTCGGTAAAACTGCTCCCCACCATCCAAGAATAAAGAGTCGTTTTGAATGTCTAGTTTGAGTGTCGTCCGAAGCTGAAGTGAATCCGTCTTGATGATGATTCGAGGATTCAAAAGTTTAAGAGATCCCATGGCGGGAGGGTCACTCGGTACTTTAACCTCAATAGGTCCTGAAAATACTTCAGATGTAAAAGGCGTACTTAAATCAAGAGGATTAAGTGTGCCGAAGATACTTTGCAATAGGGTAATGGGTTGACCTTCAATATCCAATGTGGAAAAAAAGGAAATCCCTTTGGTTGCGAAGTCTGGATGAACCGTAAAAAGATTTGGTGGAAAGGGTAAGTTATCGACCGAGGCGAAAACAAGACCCGAGTTATGCATTTTATATGAAGATTGAAAGATGGAAAGCGTATTTCGTAACCAGGTAGCCACGCTTGCTGGCTCCCACCCATCAGGCAGCTTAACCCCAATCGTACATTCCGGCTTATCTGCGACGAGAAAAAATTCTAGTGCCACCAAAGGTTTGGTTAGCCCTAGAATATTTACTTTACTCTGTCCCCGAATTATAATGCTGCTTTCATTCTGCATTTGTATAGAAGCGTCGTTCAGCATCAACTTATCTGAAATGAAGGTCTGTATTAACGCTTTGAGTTCATTGTTGAGATGAGAAACATCCGGCAAGGTAAATTCTTCGCCACTCATCCCCGCTTTCAAAGTCGCTTCAAGCTCCGTAATCAGCATGTATGTTCACCCAACTTTTCTTATTTATAGTTGAAATGATTCCCCCAATCTTATCTGAATATGCTTTTGTCCGATGAAAATAAAGTGAGGTTTGGTTCAACTAACTGGGAACGTTAGTTCAATAAATAGGCTTTTACCACTTTTGAGCAACATGCTAAAGTACCGTAGTACCCAGTTAACCTCTGAGTCTAATGTGGAGCTTAGAAAGACTACTATAAAGTATTTGTGGTAAGTGGTACCGTATTAGAAGGAATTAGCCCTTAATAGGCGTATATATAATTGTGCAGTGACCTCTCAGGGAACGACCGCCCAGAATAGGTTTGGAGCCGGCAGGACATCCTCCTGGACTTCTTTAACAGAAATGGCGCGCTCCATGTTTTTGGTGCTGCACATTTGATGATTATTCAACCTGTCGAAATGACAGTTTTTTTTTTGCTCATGTTTTGATTATCGAAAGCACCCTTTTTTCACCAAGCCGTTTTGTTAAACGCGGCATACGAATCGGCCGTATAGATCTGGATGATATTTTGTGGCGGCACAGAAGCATCTTCATTTAAAAAAGAAATAGTATCCTCTGGCCCCATCCCCCATGCTATGCAACTCGATAGTGCGCGGAGGGCTGTCGTCAGTAAGCCATGAAGTTTCATTTCTTCGATCTCTTCAGAAGATGTCTCTGCCAGAAATTCTCGATGTATTGCAAATGTAATTGGACTGTAGTCCGATATCGGGGCGATAAATTTCAGCACATATGCTTGCCGATTTGGATCCCTCACCCAATCCGATTCAAGCCTTTGATCTTTAAATAACTTAGCCACATTCATTATAAACTCAGGCCGCAGATGCACATCCCCGCCATAGTCAAGCACATCCTCTGTACATAGGAATCCATTGATTTGATGATCTTCGTAAAGTTTAAACGCGACAAAGTCTCTGACTTCGTTTGATGTATCTCCTATCCCACTATAGTTTTTTCTTAGGTCATACACGTTGCCTTCTCTTCTTACGGTTTTGTTATCCAGGTCAAAAATAACGTCGTGTTCAATTAAGTATTTTGCAAGTGGCGTGTCTTGCCTTATCGTTTCTCTTAAATTTAGTAGCCCAAGCATCTGTATGGAGGCGCAGCCATCCATATTGGTCGTACTATGATAGGAAGCTAAGTATAGATCAGGTCTTATCAGTGAATCTTCCATAATTTCATTTGCTTCACAAAAAGAATCCAGCGAAACATCATCGTTCATAATGATAAAATCCTCAATCTGCTCCTCAGAGAGTCCAAAATATCTGCACATGGATTCCATTAATGAATCTTTGCTGGTCATATCAAAAATAAAGGGTGTTGTCATCACATTATCATCTCCTATTACTCTTAGTATAAGACAATAGGTGCAAGCCTTGAAAGGAGGTTCTCGATGTTTGGAAACTGTACGAATGTGACCACCTATATTTATTCATAATAAGGTGAGTTTCCATTTCATATTACGCTTCTCGAAAATTGAGAGGCTACCTATATATTTTTGAGAAGCTGTTTCTCGAAGGTTGAAAGTCTGCATCTCAAAAATTGAGAAGCGGCGTATCTCAGAATTTGAGAAGCGAGAGTATAGCGGTATTCTTGCTTCTCAGAATTTGAGAAGCAGCTTCTCAAAATTATATAATCGGTTTAGCTTCTCAATATTTGATAGTACCCCCTTTAAAATTTGAGAGAAGGTATCTCAGAATTCGAGATATCCTATCTCAGATATTGATGGACCCCCTCTCAAATATTGAGAATAAATAATAACAATCTTTAATCCTTAGAAATAAGCTTTAAAAAGAATTAGAACTGAAGAATAGTTTTCATCATAAAAAAGAACGCGGCTGATTAGCCGCATTCTCTGTTTAATCTTTTATTAAAGTCATTAAGAAGCAAATCTAACTCCTGAGATACTCTTAGCACCTCTGGCGACATTAACCCATGAAGTGTTCCAGCTTCATGCATTTCTAATCGCTTAATCTCTATTTCCTCGCAGATATCGGTTGGTTTATCCATTGTATAACCTCCAGATAGAATATGTGATAGTGGTTTTCCCAGTCTCAGCATTTATCTATTCCAAATTTGGTCATCATGAAAAATGCCTGAATCGTTTAATGTCTGCCACCAATTGCGGAAAGCATCGTTAATGTCTTCACGTTCTTCATGTAATGGATAGGGCCCACCGAATTTGGTGCCGGTGACTAAATATGAATTGTCCAGCTGCGCTGTATGAAGCTCATCTTCAATCCATGACTCGAATGCTCTTGCAAATAGTTCATGGTCTCTTTTCCAGTATGGTCCGCGAGATCTGGCATCAAGTAGGAAGTTACTTTCATCCGTGGGAACACGGAATGAAGCCGGAACTTCTAATCCTTTACGCTGTAGCATGTTACAGTAGAGTAACCCGATATCATTCCACATTCGCGGTTTAACATTAAAATTACAGTTTTTAAGAACCAGCATTGCAGCATCGATGTCATTATTATTCATTTCGAGTAGTTCAATAACACGAGCCCGATATTGGTACTCCTCAGATGGTAGCGGATCCGGAACGATCACGCGTTTCACACCATCTCCCTCTTTTATAATTTTCATTAGTTCAGTAAAGGCGATACCCACATTACGGGGTAAATAGTTACCCGGCTTATGTCCAGTCAGTGAGAGAGGTTTGCTATTGGAGAATTGATGAGAGAACGAATATAAGTTGAAGTCCAATGCATGTGCCCACTCATGGCAAAGGGATCCCCCACCTCTGAGTTTAGTAATGTTCATGATATTGCTGCCAGGCTCGTAATGAGCTGAGGCTGACCCAGATCCTCTTGCACCGAAGGCTAATCCTAACAAGCCATAGAAAGATGCTGCCTTGTTTGGAATGTCTAACAGGCCCACCAGATCGTTTAGGGCGTGGCCACAACTTAAAACATGATACCTCCCAGCGACATCCTGAACCCAATGGTGATAGGTAAGGGTCAGCGTCGGCTTTATCCGCTACGCTCCCCTTTCCCCACCTCACACGGAACGTGATAGTTTCCCATCATTCCGCGTTCCATCATCAGTTCTGAAAATCAGATTTCCTTCAATTTTTCTCTAAAACCAAGAATCTTACTCCATATTTTCTTACCTAGATGCGAGAGATCTTCACTTGAATGGATCATGCTATGACATTTCTGATGAACCGTAGCTAGGTGCATCACACGGTTAACTTCCGACAAAGACAGATGAGGTTGAATATGATGGATGTTCACATTTTCAGTTACATGCTCCCCACAAACTCTGCATTTACCTTTGTCTCGATTAAATACATAGGGTCGATTTAAAAAGTATTCAAAATTGTATATAGCCGGCAATGTTCCCTTAAGGATATGGAATGCAAGATTAGATTGCATCAGGAGTTCATCAGCACGGTATTTAGGAAGGGTTCTCCGTCTTCTCGCAACACTTAGAATTCTCCCCTCTTCTGAGAAGGGAGTCTCAGCTGGAGCCTTCGGAAACGTATCCTTCCACCTAGAAAACGCTAGTGAGGTGATTCCAATCTTCATCCCTCTGTACTCGATTGCAGGCACTGTCATGGTGTAGTCCAGATGAATCGAAGGAAGATTGTATAACTCTTTCGCTTGAGTCCAGCAAACAGCATACTCTTTCAAGGATTTCCATCCTGCATATCGTAGCTTGTATGAATGTTTTCGAAGTTCGATATTAACCCATGTTGCTGGTTCATAATACTGGATCACTCCACGGATCATAGCGTTAACTTCGTTGATTCGTGCAAGTAGCCTCTCCTTGTCTGGCATGTACCTTAGTCTTTTGATCTTCCTGTGTATCTCATCGACTTTAGTTTTTAATCTTTTCCGATTTGGAATTGTCTTTGTAACATATCCATGCCTTGCGTTCCCTCTTATCATTTTTAGCTCAAATCCAACAAACTGAATTGGCCTTTTTGTGGCATTAGTGATCAAAGTCTTTTCTTGGGAGAGACTGAGTTTAAGGCGAGTTCTCAGGAAACGAGTAATCCGAGCTTTTAATCGTTCAGCGTTTGCCTTTGAATCCGTAATGATTACCCAGTCATCAGCATATCTGACCAAATAGGCTGGCTTAATGTTACTACTCTCACGTAGAGCCCTAAGAGTCCCATCATGCCTAGCATATCGATGTTTAGTCTGCTTTCTCTCCCATTCCCTAGTGATCCATTGGTCGAAGTTGTGCAAATATACATTAGCAAGTAATGGAGATATAATTCCGCCTTGTGGCGTCCCTAACGGGTTAGTATCATATTCATCCATAACTCCTACTTTTAGCATGCACTTAATAATCATCAAAACTCTACGATCACGTATCCCCATGTGCCAAATCTGCTTCATCAGGATGGAATGATTAACGTTATCGAAGAACCTGCTGATATCTCCTTCAATTACCCAATGATCACCAGATGTGTGAATTAACCTTTTAATTCTATCCAATGCCATATGAGCATCTCTCATAGGTCTGAATCCATAACTATGATCAAAGAACTGAGCTTCTAAAATCGGTTCTATGACAAGCCGAATACATTCCTGTATGATTCGGTCGACGATTGTAGGGATACCTAAAGGCCTCTTGTCCGGTTTACCAGCTTTGTCGATATAAACTCTTCTAACCGGCCTAGCTTGGTATTTACAAAGGAGGTTTTGTACCCTTGTAATAACTTCCGGATACTGTTTCTCCAGAATGTTAGCCCTCATCGTTTCCCTGTCGCTCCCGGGAGTTTCGCTTCCTTTATTGGCTTTCAGTTTGTGGATTGCTGTAAGAATTACGGCCTCCGAGGCCATGATTTCTAGTAGGCCTTTAAAACTCGGTACCCCACCCTTATCGATGGTTTCCTTTGTTAGGGCATACATTTGGTCTTGGATTAGCCTGAATTCAGATTCTGATTTTGGATAGTCAAATTTTTGAGCCAATGCAACCACCCCCTTTTTCGGAGATTGGAAGATTGGTTGTAGTCAGGTTTGCACAACGGCTTCCTTGACAATTGAAGGTGATTAACATGAATTTGATGACTATGCCCCTTCGCTCCATGGGCATTACCCCACTTCAACACTACTACGGGCTGCTGCCCCAAAATATACAGGTCATTTCCTACCTATTCGCTTCATTGCGTCTAGCCTCGCTCCACGTTTTCGGTTCCATTGTTCCTTATATCCTAGCCTTGCATTTTCGCTGTAGCCGCCTTCTTTAACCCGTCTACCATCCTTTTGACCATGCAGGCGGTCGCAGGACTCTATAACACTAGTTGGATATAGTGCAGCAGCCGAAAGGCAATATTTTCGGTGCCGCGATAGAACTCCACTTGGGAGTGACAATCTTACTATTCGACTGTCCCAATTTTACGAGCCGTACATACGAAGGTTCCTGGTGAGTCGGCATGGCGAATTTGTGGCCCCCGCTTACTTCTCTAACCACTTTTCAGGTCTGATTTTCAGCGACTTCACCGGGCTTCACACATTGAAAGGGCTAACTTTCTTTGCATGCCGGATTTTAGGGCGAGGTGTTTGCCTGCTTTACCTCCACGTAAGGAGCTTCCCCTTACCAATTAGGATATAAAGTTAAGTTACAGTTAACTTCTCCTATATCCGAATAAAGACTATAATATAGAGAAAACAGCTTAAGGTGTGTGACAAATGGAAACCAAAATATCGATTATCAACGGTTTATTTAATGAAGATGAGTACATTCCAACTGAAAAAATTGAGTTGGTTGATGCGTTAGTAAACCAATCAATTGTATTTGCTGATTTTAGTAAACTATCACAACAGGAACGCGACGAATTATTTTTCATCATCCAAGGAGAGCTTATGAAGAGGAATCCTGATTCTAGAAGTTCCTGGAGAAAACCTCAATCAGAAGATACCCAATCTCCATCAGAAGACTATGAATCACCGTATTATAATTCAGATCACAATTTGTTACTTTACCTCGGTGCTCTATATAAAGAAAGAATTTTTTCGGACTATAGGGGGTAACCATAACCCCCTAGTTTTGTTGCGTATTTCTACGCAGATTGTCTAGGAACAATGCGCACATTACCAAACTGAACCCCTCTAACACCAAAGATATCGATTAGATCATCCGGTTTATTAACTCCAGATGCTTCATTGGATTTTCGGACTACCTCTTCAGGAACGAGCCGTTCCCACTTTTCTTTATTCTCTTTAATGGTTGTCTTTTTCACTCTACTTGTGTTCAGCCAATTCCAGTCCTTACCCTGTTCAGAATAAAATGCTTTCTGAATCAAGTTATACAAGCCAGGATGGCCGCGCCGAGTACTATAGAACAGTGATTGAAATCGATCTCCCAATGCGAGCCAAAATTGAGAACGAACCAATTCAGGTTGCTCATCAATTTTATGGGAATAGGTTGATAGTCGAGCCTGATACAAAGCTTCTTTAAGCATCTGGAAAGCTTTATTCATGCGATCCTCATCCTTGGCTCCGGACAAGATGGACTGTAGTGCTCCTATGCCCTGAATATAGTCTGCCCGCTTTTGTGGTGTATCCTCCGGATTCTGGCACACTCGTGCCCATATCAATTTAATCGCGAAGGCAGCTTCCGAAGTAAATCCTTCAGCCTGGAGACTTCTCAGATCAAAATCCTTTAGTAATTCATTCTTGCAGACCATTTGGTATGCCACCGAAGGGTTCTCTTCAATTTTGGACCAATCAACTCTGGTTTGTTGACTCAAGTGTTTTTTTGCACCAAGTAATTCTTCCCCGACATCATAAACATAGGAATTCTTCGAATTCCTATGAGCCCAGCCCTTTGTTTCCGCAGGTACTAGAGCATTTACAGATAAGATTGCATTTTGATTTGGGAAATAGTCGAAAAGTGAAATTTGATTCATATTTATTACCTCCATACTCTCCCGCGGTAGGCGGGAGGTTTTTCTCCGCCAGCCGGCTGGGATTGCATGTGGTTCCTACCTAGGTTACAAAGGAAACCTAATTTCTTTTTGATCGTGAATGCATGTTATTGCAAAAACAATTCTCCTGTTTTTGGACGCAAAAAGGAGACTTAAATACACGTGTGTTCCGTGTTAAGTCTCCTAATACAAGTCCTTAATTTATAGGCTAATAACTTAGCATACTCCCTCTTTGTCTCATTTAATGTGACAAAGAAAATTAATGAATCTTTTAATAGATTTAGTATACATTAAGGATAAGTCAGTTGTAAATTTATTGAAAGAAACTTTAGGTGATTATGTATCAGTCATTGAATGATTCAATTATAGATAACGTTAATTAGGATGTAGGTATAGCGTAGTTTCGTATAGGAACTTAAAAAGGCAGTCGAGAAATTGTCGACTGCCAGAACTAAAGCTAATTAAGGAATATAATTATAAAGGTGACCCCAACCGCTACTCAAAGTCTCAACTATTAGTCTATACTGCTTACCCCCTTCTAGATAATAGTGTGTTTTAACTTTAGGGTTTGAAGGAGTTGCAACTAGTGTATACATACTTACCCAAGTGCCTGATTTAATTTCCTGTAGTGTTACATTCACCCTATAGTTCCCGCTATGGAGAACAGCTTCCAGTTCCCCGTATTGATGTTGTCCCATAATTGGACTACTCTCTTTCGTACCACCTGTAACAACAGTCCCTGTTTGGTCATTTGCAGCAAACACCTTACTTGAAAATACCCCCATCAGAACCAATACCAACAGAAAAGAAAACCAACTCTTTTTCATCGTCATTAGAGATCTCCTCCTTAATAGTATGTAAAAATTAATTCTATCTTCAATAATATAATTACATCTTATTTGCATATGATATCTATCACTTTGAATCAAGTATATTACATTTTTTTGTTAAAAATTGAATGAAGATTGTTATTCCTTATATGATCAGTAGTTTTGTTTTGTACATAAATCGTTTAGGTCATTGTATGGACAATATTTAAATTAGGGTTGTATAACGACACTTTACTTTTCCTACATAGTGAAGAGGAAATAAACCACTTCAAATAAATGATTAACAGAGAGGAGGCATTCTTTTATGGCACTTAATGGTTACAAGGTTTTCGTTGACCCCGGACATGGCGGTAAAGACCCAGGGGCTGTAGGTGGCGGGTACACGGAGGCATCAATCGTACTGGACATCGGTAAGTTTCTGAAGACCGAACTGGAGAAGCTCGGCGCTACGGTCCAGATGAGTCGCTCTACTGATACCTACCCAGAAAACCCGGATCGCTCCGTAGCGTCCAATAACTTTGGGGCGGACATTTATGTGAGTCTCCACATTAATGCGGGTGGGGGTACCGGTATTGAAACATGGATCCACGACAATGCAAGCAGCTACACCACTTCATTGGCTAACGCTGTTAACAATGCACTGGTTGCCGCACTGGGCAAGACCAATCGTGGGGTGAAGAAAGCGCCGAGCCAACGTGGTGGGACGAACATTCACGTCATTGATCCTAAGAACACTCGAGCGTGGGCCATTCTGCCTGAAATGCTGTTTATCGATACCGCATCGGATCGCAATACGTTGGTTGCCAATAAACAAACGTGTGCCCGCGCAATTGCTAACGGGATCAACAGCTTTGCCATGACTCTCCCTCCTATTTAATTCATAACACAAAAAGATTAAGAACTTAATCGTTCTTAATCTTTTTGTGTCGTGTCTAGATTTTTCAATTTAAGGCGCACAGCTTTCCTTTATTTCTTCTATATATACGTTTCCGCATCATGCTGATGTACTGTCTCCTTCAAAACCATTTATCGTTGGATATATGCTGGCCGCTTGGTTCTAGGCATATTACACGCTATAACTACCTCAAAACTATTTTATAACATTAAGAATACTACGATTGAAGAGGAAGATCGAAGTCGTTCGTGAATAGTCCGTAATGTTGAAGAGCAGTTTCTCGCTTAGCATAAAACTCTTCTAAATTTTCTTTTTTCCATCTTTAATGTACTTTTTAAGTGAATCAATGGCCTCTTTATAAGCTTTTAAACTTTGATTTGCATTGGCGAAGGCAAAGGATGAAGAATAATCCATGATTGGTGTGAAACTTGCTGTATCAAAACTTTTAGATTCTACTTCTACAACACTCACTAACTCCGTTATCTTAGTCATTTATGGCGGGCACTAAAAACAATTTACGAAAAAATATAAATTAGGTTGTATATCATCATGGATAATCACCTACATAGTGAAGAGGAAAAAACTTCTTCTCACAAAATGATTAACTTCTAATAATGGCTGCACTAGTGAGGGATACACTAGAACAGTTCTATCCCATGAAGTTAAACAAACGTGAAACACATTTTATTAAAAGGGGATATTTCTATGTCTTGTAACCAAAATACGAAAACCAAAGTCTCATTTGTTATTCCGGAGTCTGCACCAAACCAACTAGTAGGAACTAAAGCAAATACAGATACTCGATTTGTTATTTCGGATAACCATGAAACCATTAATGCGAACACTCCGTTTACGAATGGATACTGTACCCTATGGCATGATACTGCTACCGGAAAAACCTCTGTAAAATACCGCATGTTCGTATGGCACCTTAATAATAAAGGGGCAAGCATGAAGTATGGGATCACTATAGGTAACAACAATACTTCAGCGTACTCCATTCATAATGTGAAAAGTACCATTGCCCCGATTACTTCGTTCGTTGAACAGGGTCGGTGTACTGCAGCAGCTTTGGTCGGTGACACAATGGATTCTATCACGCCAACCGATACCTCCGTACCCGCGGGTAAACTGGGGGTTGTTAAAGAGTGGATCGTGCCTAACAACCAGTTGATTGGTGGGCTCATTGAATTTACTGTTACTAATACTACTTCTACTGCAATGTCTTATCGATTGCGTTCCGTTGCAGCAACAAGTACAACAGCAGATTTGAGACTGAATCAAAGTCCGGTTGTTTCCTACTTTACAGGTGGTAATGACTCTGTACATCCTCGCGGTTCCTGGGACTTCGCCGAGATTGCTAGCAGTGTAAGTTACTCGGCAGGTAGTGGATGGAAATATTACAATATGAGCAATGGACAGAACGATAACTTAATGACCCAAGCGGCATCGTACGACAGTGCCAACGCAGCAGACAGTAACAAAGGTCATTACGGCGCAAAATACACGCTCACTGTCAATCTTTCGAATCCAACAACAGCTGAAAAAACAATTAGTATCTACATGGGATCTCGCGTAAAACCTTATGGTGGTGCTGTGAAATGGAGCGGAGACAATGTAACATACAAAGTACCCAATCTGGCAAGTCCTCCGGATAAAGTCGCGGGTACAACTCAATATCAGGAAGGTGTCCTGCTTGCTGAGGTCAAATTATCGGCAGGGCAAAGTCTTACGCGGACCATCACTGCAGCATCAGCAGGAGGATTATCAACCCCAGCTTTGATTGCGTTCCAAACCAAATAGGAACTCTGAAATCTACAAAAGAAGCCGAAACGACTCATAAGTAGTCGCCTCGGCTTCTTTTGCCTTTACTATTTAGATGATCCTAGCGTGTATCCAGGAAATACGCGTTGAACATCCACTGCAGTTGATTTTACAACTTCGCGTTTGCTGACCACGTATTCCATTTTTCCTCCAGTAGATATGGTCGTTCCATTATCGACGGTTGGAGCCAACGTTACGGTCAGATTCCAATGATTTACTTTAAGTTCATCTCCCCCCGTTTGGATGCCTACTCTGACCAAATACTCTGGTCTTTGGTCATTTAGATTTTTTTTAAGGGTTTTCATATCGAGAATTTTGGTAGACAACATGGTTGGTCCCATAGAAGAGTGCTCTTGTTTCAAGCGATCCAAGTCTAGTTTGGTTGTTGATTTCTTTAAGAGATCTTCATCTCCAATATCTACTCCAGTAAGGAAAACCTGTACCGTGTTATTAATACTTGCTAATTGATAGGGTCCAACATCTTTCATGTTCTCATCCCACACATTTTCGTAAGGGATACCGGTTGTATTGATGGAAACGGTCTGTGTAGTATTGTTCCAAGAGACAGATGCACCTAAGGCTTTGGAGACAAAACTAATAGGTACCATGACACGGTTTTTGTCCATTTTTGGAGCCACATCAGTTTGTAAGTTGCTTCCATTGACGTTCAATTTGATCACACCGGCTGAATACGCTGATCCGAGTACTCCTGACATAATTGTAACTGTAGTTAAGATTGAGAAAATAATCTTTTTTTTCATATGCTTGAAATCCCTCCCATTTATCAATATAAACGATTTATACCCAAATAAGTTACATAAAAATCAAAATTATTTTTCACATTAGAAAGAGGTGAGGTGAATACCCGGATTTTATCATGCTTCCAATACAATTATTGAGGTTTGAAGTAATAATTTTAGTGGATTCCTGACTGGATTCAATGCAGCTCTTTATCTAAACGAAAATGACCTAGATTAATTCCGTTCTATAAAATAGTTACCTATATTATACAACATTAACGCGGTGTCTTGTGAAATCAAAATCACATAAAGAAGGCTGTCGAGACTTTCTCGACAGCCTGAAAGGGACTAAGAACTTACAAGTTCTTAATCCCTTTTTTTGTTTAAGTGTGTTATTATACTTTTAGAAAAAGGAGGTATATAATGAAAAAAATTCTCTTTATGTTATTTTTAGTTGTAGTATTATCAGCTTGCAGTAACGGAGAAGACTCAGCAAACTCCTCGAATGCCCAGGAACCAGGAAATACAGATGCTTCTAAAATTGAGGAACTTCAGAACGAGAACAATTCACTTAAAGAACAATTAGAAAACAGCAAAGGCGCGACGGATGAGACAGATCTCGTCAATAGTTTAAGGGAGACACTCAATCTGACTTTTAAAATAATTTCTGCTATGGAAACTAAGGACTACGCGTATATTGAATCCGTATCATCCTCAGACGTTGAAGTATCACATCAAAACAATTCCATTCTTTTAAAGAACGCAGAATCTCCCTCAGAAGTTGCTTTTCTTAACGAAATAAGTTTGGAAGAACTTGAATTTAGAGGATACAACCAAAAAGATAAGGATCACTTTATGCTAGCGTTAGCTAAAGTCATCACCACTAAAGGTTCTGAAGGTAACATTGAGTTGAATTTCGACTTTGTTCGTGCGGATAATGATGGCTGGCTCTTTAATGGTTTTACAACAAATTAAATTTCGTCGTAACTAAGAAGAAGATCATAAACGGAAACTCTCGTTTATGATCTTCTTCTTTTATTAAATATTCATTTTTTTTGTGTATCCGAAGAATTTGTCTCAAATTCTCTCACCACCGATAGATCAGTTTTAGTTAGTTTATTTAAGGTTTTATCTACCAGTAAAATTGACTTATTAAGTTGTATTAATCTCTTATCTAAATCGTCTAATCTTTGATTGAAATTACCCAGGACACTTCTTAGTAGAATAATAGCAATTAAACTTGGAAATCCAACCGTCCCGATCAAAGCACCTAAATTCTCAAGAGAAATTGTTTCCACAAGATCTTCCCTCCTCTCCTAATCAAAATTAGCTACCTTTCATTTTTAATAAACTCAAGGAATTCAGTAATAATTTCTGAAGCAGCATCTTCTGGTGGTAGATAAATATATCGACTTAATTTTTGTATGTCAGGATTAAATAAGTTCAACAATTCCAAAATCGCTGCTGGCTCGTTGTTTTTTGCAGCAGTCAACAATTCTATGAACTGATTTTCTGAGATAATAGGTTCAACATTTTTCTCTTCCATTTATTCACCGCCTGCTGACTAATGTTTAGTTTAAGAGCAACTTCAGATTCTTTGTAACCCTCTAAATAAATCTTACTTAGTACATTCTTCCCTATATCTGGTAGAGAGCTAATGAGTTGTTCTGCCATAATTTTGTTTTCAGAGAAGAACGTAAAATCCCCCTTTATTGCTTCATCTTCAAAAATTGGTAACTCACGATATTTAATTTTTTTTGCTCTATACTGTACTCTCCAACCAATTCGATAAATCTCTTTCCTATATCGCTCGTATACTGTTTGCTGATTTTCCAACTCGAAAACCACTCCTTTCGAAATAAACATTCTACATATGTAGGGAAAACAAAGAAATATTTTACAACCAAAATAAGAACATTTGTTCTATTTTATTATAACATTCTTATCGTTTTTTGGCTTCTATTTATAATGAAGCTATTTAAATTCAGACCTGTATTTGAAACTGATTCGTTTCTTCAAAATTGAAAAGAAATGAAGGTAAGTATCAATAAGAACCAAAACCCGAGAATTGCTCCTGCGCGCTATAATCCATGCAATCTGATAGTTGAATATACCCTTAAAATTTGTTATCATTTAGTTATAAAAAACTCACCATCAAGCGCTAACCTATGTATATGGAGATTGGGTTCGGCCATATACGAAAAAGAGCCTTACCGCGTCAACGGTAACGACTCATAGTACCCAAAAGGCTGTGGACTGCCACGGCGAATGCTATTCAAGCGAAACCCACCGTCAGGCGTCCGACCTTATGAGGTGGGTTTTCTCTTGCCATGAATTCTTGAGGTAATCACGTTGATTTTTATTTGGATTTCATGAATTTGGAATAAATGTCACCTCAAAAAACAACCATCTTAAATTAAGATGGTTGTTCTTTAGATTTTTTAAAAGCGGGTTACTGCTGCAATGGGTGCATAAACAATGGCTACAATTCCAAATGTGATCATAGGATAGGTCCATAATCGATCGGTATTAGGATTCCTTCTTCCGATCAAATAGTAAATTGAAATCATAATTGTAGTCACGAGTATGCCTGGAATAAAGAAACTCAAAAATAATGACACATCAAACTCCATTTTTCTCAAAATTTCACCTCGCCACTTACGGTTAAAACGCAAATCCTATCTGGCCATGTTGGTCCCTTATCACTCCTATGTTGTCATTGTTCTTATGATTCACCCCCGCAAATCTGCGGAAGAACAACGAACTAATTTCGTTGGCAAAGGCACGGATTACACGGCCACATACACTTTGTCCAATCATCTCGTATATACGAGACATAGGAATGTGCTCAGGAAATTTAAACCATGCTGGAATCTGGAAAATACGCCGTAATTCATTGATAGTCAAGAAACGCCATTGGTCGCCCTGTTCGTTTAGAACATAGGAATTACTGGCACTATGACTTCGATATCTTGCGGGTATGCATTGTAGTTCAGTACATTCTTCTGGTTTGACGAAGGTTTTATCCGTATTGCGATCTGCCCACGAGTTATTCTTCGCTTTTTTCCCTAGAAAACTGTCCCACCAAGTTTTGACCGATTTCCATTCATGATCTGTTGCAGTGTCCAGGTACTCTTTTAATTTGTGTCTTCGGAATACTGGAGCTTTTGGTTCACGGAATAGATCGAAGTCCTCTTTATCCTTAACAAAGAGTGTATAGGAACGCTTCCGATGCGCTATAGAACCAAAGTTATAACTATCAATCGTGATAGGCCCAATCATATAAGGATAATCGGGAGTCAAAAGTTCCTGAAGATTATGAAATACAGTAGATTGATAGAATGCCGGGACGTTCTCAGAAAAAATAACACGGGGATCCGCGGCTTTCAATATTTTATAAGTTCCTAGGACAATGTTATCGAAATAACCTTGTCCGCCGTCTCCTATACTACTGTGTTCGGAACAATCCAAGGAGATGAAAGCTACATCAGCCTTAGCCACCGTATTGCAATCTCTTAGATCACCATTGAATAAGTAGGAATAAGGAAAGTTCTCTTTGATAACCTCCGCGCAATCTTCTTCGATTTCAACTTCCTGTACCGCCGTGTAGTATTGGCTATCTACAAACATGGATGCTCCTATCCCAGATCCCGAACAAACCGTTAGAAGGCTAATACGTTCGTCTGAAGACTCAAATGTTTCAGTGTCGAATAAGCGGAATCGAAGTGGTCTCACAACAATTTCTGCATGTGGGCCATTGCGATATACACTTATTTCAATTTTCTCCTGAATGCAAAGGATAGACGAAAATTTCGATCCGGATGTGTCTACCAGAGGACGTGGTTTGCCACTAGTACGGTTCATTCTAGACGAAACGCTGATCTCGTACACATCTTGTGTTTCATCGAATGGACTATTCCGGATCGTAATTTGCTTATTCATTTCATCCACTTGAACGAATAGTTCTGATCTAGGTATCAGACCTGCAGCTTCACATACCATGTGTTGAAGCCACAAGCGTGGAGCATTATTCTTTTTACTTACCGTGTAGACCTTTTTTAAAGTCAATTTGCGATTATTCATATTGTGAGTTTCCCCATAGGTGAGGGGAAATCCCCTCAACCTTATGGGGATTCCCTCCTTCCTATTCGTTAATTATGTTAACAACCAAACTGTGAGCCAGAATCTCTATTGGTTAGTTACTGACTTCAACCAGCACTTTTCTTATAAGCGGGACTAGTTCTGCCCCATTTCTCGCTAATATAGCATTTCCACTCATCAAGCCACATGGCAAAATCCTTTTTATAAGTACTCCGTAGCAGCTCGTATACAGGGAACACGTCTCGTAAAGGCCGGCGGCTATAATGAAGGAAGGGAATACTCCTCATAATTTTTGATCCAGTCGCCTGAACTTCGCGCAGCTGCTCATCAAACCAGCAGGCCTTTAGAAAGGATAATGGCTCTTCTCGAATGATCTCGTCCCAATCCATACCGATTTCATTGTCTGCTGAGCAATTGAATGGGCATAGATAGCAGCGCGATCTCCGTGTAGGGAAGTCATTATCAATCAGGAACCTTATGCTATCATCTGTCGTTACGTTCTTCTCAACTAGCGGGTAAGCTAATCGCATGTAATCGTATTGAGGAGACTGATACGTTTTAATTCGGCGGATTTCATCAACACTAAATCCAATGTCGATGATAAATCCCACGTGGTCTGGCATTTGCTGCCTTGGGCCTAGACCGTACAACTGTAATACAAGCTGCCGGGCTCTTTGTTTAACAGGTACAATCTTAAAATCGACTGTACACTGTCTCGGCATCAAACCACCCCGAATCATCTCTCCTGTCTCCGGATCTATCCGGTTGCAGTATACAGGAAGCTGAAAACGTTGATAGTCCGTATAAATGTAACGCATCAACATTTCCTCCAACCCGCGCTCCATCGTATTATGTTGCGTTGTAATGAAGGGGGTTGTGTTGCCAACATCCTGTTGCCTTTGACGCCACCAGGCTACTTGCTGGTGAATAAATTCCGGCTCAGCCCCCGTATCAGCGAATATGATAAAGTCGTAATGAATCAACCCTCTAAAGTGCTGTTCAAGTAATTGTGTTGACTGAGTACCGGCTCCAAAAGATAAAACATGAAATATCTTATCTCTTCCCTCTTCCTGGAATTTTTTAATTAGCTCCTCTTTGGATTTAAATACACCATCCAGGTATTTCCTATGTTCCGTAAAATCGGTTTGGAATAGGTCAAGTTGCTTGTCTGTAGTCATGATGACTCCCCCTCTTCGAGACAAAAAAATGGACACAAAAAAGGCATACGGGTCCCGTATACCTATTTGTCTCCATTGTGTTTGACTCTATATTTATTGCTTTTTAAGCGTCTCCCTCATTGACTGCAACTACTGTGCTTCAATGAAAATTATTCATTAATTCGTAATAGCATTAGTTTATCAGATTTAACATCTTTTGAACATGAGAAGCCTATTGAGTTCCTTGTAGATATGGTCTCTTCTTACAGACGTATGCTTCATAAGATTATTCTCATGAAAAAAGCACGTACCGATTAAATACCGGCACGCGCTAGTAAGATAAACTTTCTTATATGCTCCTTGCTGACAGGCTCACACCTTAACTGATACTGATTTATTAACCTGTCTCATGTGTTTTCTAAATTGTTCCCCCAAAAACTTCTCATCGCAACCAGTGTCGTACCAGTCTTCAGACTCAGCTGGACGGTACCAAATTTCACCTTGGATACCGGTCTCTGTAGAACCATCATGTATGCTCTTATATTCATACTCTATGTCGTCTACATCAATATTATTGAAATATCTAGCATGACAATCTTCAACATCAAAACTGGTTTTTCCACCAAATGCTAATGAGATCGCCTTTTCTAATTCTTGTACTTCAAGGATGTTTTCCATTGTATATCTCTCCCTAAACTCATTTTATTTACTCCAGTGACTCATAAATCATAAGCTGCTATAACACAGGGATATTAACGTAATCGATTGTGGAATCAAGCAACATGGCCCCGTTTTCCAGGTTTAATGTAACGAGTTTGGCTCGTACATTGTAGTGATTTATTGGATCCACAAGAACAAAGAATTTGCCCATCCAGTTCCAGGAAACATCCATTTTATTTAATCTAACTTCAATTTCTTCTTTAGTTAACTTCCACTCTTTAAAATAAAGATTCACGATGTTGTGTATGACACAGTTCTCGTTTACACACACCTCTGCAGAAGTAAATCCACTTTCCGTTTCTAAATACTCCATTGTTTCCATTTCTTCTCTACAGTAAATACATCTTGGCATAGTGTTCCTCCTGTTGTGACTTCTATTTCTATTTTAAAAAAGTGGAATTTGAGTATTCTGCTCCGGTAAATAGTTCATGAAGACATACTCGGTTTCATTCCGTCGTGTCTGTCCTAACTCAGCTTTTGCTACCGTCCCCACTTTTGAATTAAAGGTTAGACAATGCCAGTCCTTATACAGGTCCAAAATTAGCGGATCACCATAATAAGTCACCATAGCCTTCCCCTTAATGTTGTTTAACATATCTGCAAGCTGAATATGCTCTTTAAAAGCTCCCTTATAATAGTGCTCCCGGTTTTTGTAGGGCGGATCGATGAAGAAAAAAGTCCTTTCAGAGTCATACCGTTTGATGATTTCCTTATAGTCCAGGCATTCGATCATGACTCTGCTAAATCTTTTCTCAAACTCATGCAACTTACTTACCGCGTTTTGATAATCATTTGCTGTGTTTTTGATCTTTCCAGATCGCCAGCCGCTCTTAATACCATTAGCTGGAATGATGCATTGCCGGAGTAAATAAAACCACCGGACTGCTCGCTCGAATGAGTCTGCAGGTAGCTGCTCATACTGCCATCGTTCAAATAAGCTGCGGCTTGTTGGGAGTGAGCTAAGGTTTTCAATCAGTTCTGCTTTATGAGTACGGAGTACCATCAGGAAATTAATCAATTCTTCATCCGTATCGTTAAAGACTTCGACCGTGCTTCTTTTTTCCCAACAGTCATATGGGCACCCCCACCAAATACATCAGCCCAGCAATGATGTTCCGGAATTAAAGGAATCAAATCACGCGATAAAAAGTGCTTACCTCCAAACCATCGAATTACACTATCAATTCTATTTACATCAACATAAGATTTTGTCATTTCCATCTCTCCCGTTTCCGTATCATGTGTTATCGATCCGGAAATAGGCAGGACTCTCTTTGTCCTCTTACGCTTTCTCGAAGGCCGCGTAAGTGCTACTTATCCCTCTATGGGGAGCTCGCCTGAAGGGGGCTACAATGAACCTCTAAATGAACTACATCGTCCATTCCTTCATCACACCTGTTAGTAGAGAGGATGGGGTATTTTCATAATCCTATTATTCATATAGTCCACCTTTATTTTATGAGTGCGATTTGGGTACGAAACAAGGCTTCGCTAATTTTGTTCTCAATCAATCGGACATAGCCCTTCTTGATCAAGTAACATGTGAACTTAGCAATGCTCTTTCCATACTTATTTTTATATAATTCGAACTGTTTATTTTTATGAAGATCAGATAGCGTCTCTTGATACTGAAGAAAATGCTGAAGTTCTCCTCCGGGATCTTCCTCTTTCATTGCATACTCAAAATCTCGATAAGCTTTATCTTCATCTTTCTTTTTTTGCCGGAGTCCTCCGAGAAGCTTCTTCAATTCCTCCACATTTGGCTCAACACCATACAACTGAGCTGAACTGCCGTATGTGTTGATAATTTTGCTGGCTTCCGAAGGAGACAATTCACTAATTAAAGAAGAGATATTCCACTTTTCTCGTTGAACTTCTTTAAATCGTCTTTGCTCCAGCTCATCACTTATTAGCATTTCATAGTAGGTAGGCTTTGTTCCTAATGGAACGCCATCCGCATACAGTCGATAAGGAATATTATTCTCATCTAACAACTGTCTCAGAGGATCTGCCAACGTTCTACCTGCGTGGATCTCTACGAACACACTTACTCCCATGGAATGGACATGCGCTAAGATTTCCTTTGCGAACACATTGGCATCACTAGCCCTGGGTGATTTTTCTGCTTAGGATATGGTTCGATCACCTCTTGGTAAGGGATGATTCGATTTTTATAGAAGCTTAAGAAGAATATATCTTCTGTTGGAAAGCTTCTTGTCTCCATGTACTGAATCACCGTATTGATCCACCGACTCATCTTCCCTTGGTAGAAAAGGTGAGCAGGCATAGCCGTATCCGGGCGAGCCGAGGATTCAGTAATCAAAGCAATTCTTCTCATGTTTACATCGTCTCCTTTTTGGACACAAAAAAATGGACACAAAAAAGGCATACGGGTCCCGTACACCTATCTGTCTCCATTTTTTTGAATCAGTATCTTTTAGCTGTTAAGCGACTCACTCATTGCATGCTCAGTTTGGGGCAGCAAGGAAAACTAATAAAATAATCGTAATATGTTTATATTAGCAAAATGAAATCAATTTGAAAAGTAACTAACTAATAATAAACTATGTCTGAGACCCTATCCAGCAAGCATGTACTGATAAGCCGATTATTTAAAATTCAGCTGGGCTTCGGCGAGGCCAAAAGCATTCCATAGCCCGTTTAAAGCAGGCTTAATGGCTAAACCAATTTCTTCGTAGCATCTAGTCACGAGGTTCTTTGGATCAATTAGAACATCCGGTAAAATAATCTTCTCTTCATTTAATGGCCAAGTTGCTAAAGAGGACGATTCTGGACCAAGAAGGAAACCAATATCTTGTACTCCATAGAATGAACAAATAAAGTAAAATGGTTCGTCAATTTCTAGAACGTTGTAGTTATAAATTTGTCGCTTTACGTGTATGAGTGTTTTTCTATGGTGTAAGGAATGATCGTAGAATATTCCATCATTCGAACTGTTGATAATTCAATAATTACGTCCATTATTACATGAACCATTACAGGTACAATCAAATTGTTCAATGCCCAATAAATCTAGACAAACATGAGACTTGGAAGGAAAATGTTTAATAACATGATTGTCCTCAAGAGAGTTAAACATTGGATGTAAGACACTAAAGGAAAACAAATTTTGATTATCAATTGGTTATTATATGAACAAACCGGAAATAATTCACTCATATTGCCTTAGGAGGGTTATTTCATGGATACCAATGATATTCAATCACAGCAGAGCGCTTATTTTAAAGAACTGAATGCCTTATTTATCCCTTTGGATGGCATGGAAGATCTGGACCGCATGGTTAACGCGATCGGGGATGCAGATATTGTGCTGCTCGGTGAAGCAAGCCATGGGACAGCTGACTTCTATCGATATCGCGCCGAGCTATCGAAGAGGCTAATTGCAAGCAAGGGATTCAACATCATCGGCGTGGAGGGTGATTGGCCCGCTGCTTATCGATTGAACCGGTATGTGAAAGGAATGTCGGGATCCGATTCTTCGGCATCCGATGCACTGGGCGATTTTACCCGCTGGCCCACCTGGATGTGGGCGAATACGGATATTTGTGATTTTGCCGAGTGGCTGAAAGAGCATAATGCAACCAAACACACTGAAAGTATTGAACGTCCGAAGGTTGGATTTTATGGAATAGACATGTATTCGTTGTGGGAATCCATGGAGGCCATTATCGGTTATTTGGAGGCAACAAAGTCCCCCCAACTTGAACAGGCACGAAATACATACGCCTGCTTCGATCCTTACAGCAAGGATCATCAGAGTTATGGCATCGCTGCAGGATTGCTTTCGGAGAGCTGTGAGAATGAAGTGGTTGAACTGCTGAAACAGATGCAGAACAGCCGCATGGCACATCCAGGCAGTGAGGAAGAGCTGAATGCTGAGATCAATATGTTGGTTACTTCCAGCTCCGAGGCCTACTACCGTACGATGGTCCGAGGCGGTCCGGAATCCTGGAATGTTCGGGACAAACATATGGTTGAATCGCTGAAGAGAATCATGGCCTATTATGGAAGATCTGCCAAAGCCATTGTCTGGGAGCATAATACGCATATTGGTGACGCGCGGGCAACGGATATGATACAGGATGGCATGGTGAATGTGGGTCAGCTGCTGCGAGAGGACCCGGAGCATCGGGTGTATGCCGTTGGCTTCGGGACCTATCAGGGTGAAGTACTCGCTGGAAGAGCTTGGGGAGATCCTGTGGAAAAAATGATAGTTCCTCCTGGACAGCCAGGAAGCTGGGAGGATTACATGCACCGTGCAGGTAAAGGCCGGGATGGTATGGTCATGCTCTCCGATACATCCTCCGTCTTGCATAAGTCCATTGGCCACCGTGCGATCGGTGTGGTATACAATCCTGATCATGAGCGATACGGCAATTATGTACCTTCCAACATGGCGGATCGTTATGATGCGTTTATTCATATCGATCGAACCACTGCTCTTCAGCCATTGCCAGTGCATCAATCGGTTGCAACAGAAGCTTTATTTTAAACATAACGGATCTTGCTAAACATCTGTGTGTATCGCAGGCGGATTCCAACATAAAAGCAGCAGTCACTGCATCGTTCAATCGAGATGGGAGACTGCTGCTTTTTATTGGACTATCGTTTTCCGTCAGTAAATGAGTAAAGAACTAACATGGGCAGCTCATTCGCCCCTTATTCCAGCTCTGACCCATGCCGATTAGCTTAAAATAGGATATCATGAAAAAACAGCTAACCGTGCTAAACATATGGAACCAAGGTCAAAACAGTTGAAAAGTTATTATCTGAGTTAAGCCTGCAGCATGTGAACGAAGATGGGTACGAACTGTGCGAATCAAAAATGAATTATGGTTCAGAACTCGTATAATCTATAGGTATTATCGGCGGGCCTAACATTGTTAATGAATAAAGACAAGAAACCATTCTAAATTAAATCGGAATGGTTTTTTTATGAGAATAACCCCTCACCGGTATTATTTAAATTTTCGCCTACCACACATACTTCCCTGATAGTACAATCTCAGTAAGAGCCCTCCATAAGAAAACGACGCTCAATTCATCTTCTTTACTTTCAATCACTATCTCGCTGTTCCACAAGAGAATCCACCCAGCACCAAATGAATTCAGTATGAACGGGTGTAATTCGGTTAGGAATTCCATGAGCATACCAACTGAAAATATTGGGAAGATTTCTTCGTACTTGGCTGTCTGTCCCCCTCGTACACGAAATCATCTGCATACTCAGCCAACACAGTGAATACTGTGTCTGGAGTATTTTTGAAAAAGAATCGGTCCCCCACCTTGTAGTCAAAACAGGTCTTTTCCAAGATTAAATTTAATGTAGATACTCCTGCGGAAAGGGTCTCATCTGGAGTTAATGAATCTCTTTTTAGTCTCATATACTGGTTTCCTTTCAATGATAATCTCTGCATTGTACAACGATATAGGGTTAACGTCGAGATGAGGGAATCCAAAGTCATGATCATACGCGGGATAATAATTCAATATTGTACAATAATAATCCTCGAACGTTTCAGTTATTTCACCCCTGAGGAGGTAAAGGAATATGTGTATTGAAGCAGCACGGGTCAATGCCTCAATGGATTATGTATTGAGAGAACTTAAAGGCGAAGGGTACATTGCAGGGTTCCCTAATTTTCATCAGGCTGATTATGGTGAGGGTGTAGTATTTGGTACGAATCTTATAAAAGGTGAGGCTGGTGGTTTACGTGAGGTACCACTTTCAGCTCTTAACATGCCTTTTTATGAAGAGGTATTTGCACTCCGAATAAGAGCACATCATTGATACCGAATATTGGGGAGACATCACGTGTATGCTTGCAAACCTGGATGGGCACTTATGTTTGTGCCGAGAATGGGGAGGTAATCTTTGTGTTGTAAATCGACCAGAAGCTAAGGCATGGGAGACATTTGAACTTCATCGATTGGATGAGGTAAGGATTACTTTAAAGGCTAATAATGGTCAGTTTCTGAGTACTGAGCAAGACGGAAAGTCACTTGTTGTAGCTTTCAGTCTGGAAGCTAGGGAAAGGGAGACTTTCCAGATCTACATTGATGAGAGTGGATTGGTTGCGATAGCTGCATATAACGGAAAATATCTAAGTGCAGAGTCTGAAGGTATACTTACAGCAAATATCGCGATGTCCCTAAATCGTGGGAGGGGTTTCGTATTATAGATCCCAGTGATGCAAATGTTATTAAACAGACTCAAATCGTAGTAAACGTCTATAAAATTCTCACAGCACCAATATGGCATACAGGCACGGTCATTGGAGATCGAGAGTATTATTTCCAAACGAGCAATCGAGTTGAGAGTTGCGAGCCGGGTGGCATGGCACTCCAACACCATCGAAAAATGGTCCGAATTATCCCAGGGAATCTGGATCAGGTGAAATTGAAACTTGATGCTGTAATCAATACATGGAATGGAACAAGATATGATGTTACTGGTCACAATTGCAATTTCTTCACGAATGCTTTGCTCATTGCCTTGGGTGCTCCAGGATTAGATCAAGAGTATCTTGAAGCTAGCGGAATTGCCAAAGGACTTAATCAGATACCAGGTACTACTCTTCTTCAAGAAGTCCCTGTAAAGTGGCCAATTAGTGACAAACGACTTGATGTGGCATTCATGGATGAGATAAGAAAACTTGCACGTCTTCCAGAGGATATAGTAAGTGAAGTGGAGCGATTCAGTAAAAGATTGGGAATCTCGAGTATATTATCAGGTAGTGGTATCCCAGGTATCCCAGGTATTTTTCGTTAGAAAGTATAGAGGCCCGTACCCGGTGCCTCTATTAAACTCATTTTCGTTTCTTTAGCAGATCCAATACTTTTTTGTTCTGGTCTAATATCTTCTTGATTCCCCAGTCCGGTACTGTAGTATTTGGTTTATCATTAACTGCAGGTTTAAGAGGTTTCTTTTTCACGGTAAGCCATCTCCCCTATTGTTTTGTTAACAAGGGTTGGCATAATCAAAGAGATTTATACAAGGAGTCTCTTTGATTCTTTTAGGTAAAATGAATAAAAAAAGTGCTCTATGAATATTCATAGAGCACTTTCGTATATTATTATCTATTGTTGATGATTTTCAGGGCGCGATCGTTTGCCTTCAGTATTTTTTCCAGTCCCATATTAGAATGGATTACTGTTTTAGGACGAGGGCTTTTCGATTTTGGTGGCGGCTTCAGCGTATTGTTTTTAAATTGTTTGAACATGGTCATCGTAATCACCTCTTATATTAAATATACCACACTATCCATCTACGAACCAATCAAAGATTTGGACCAAGTTTACTATATTGTTTGCGTCAATACCGTTTAGTACAGCGCCAGCTTCAGTCGTTTGGATCGTGACTATGAAACTATTGGTTGTTCCGAATAATGGGACACAGATTAATTTCCCTTCTTCAATCACATAAGCTTGAGCTTTAGCTAGTTGCGAACCCATTTCTTCCTTTTTTTCAGGAGGAATAACAAGAATGTTTGAACGCTCAATCTGCGAGAACGATCGCATTATATTTTCTTTACGAACGCTTTCGTCCGCATCATATACAAAAGCGGTAGTTGAAGCTTTTAACCCAAATGTGTCCGTGTACAGGCAAAGGTATTCTTTTAATAAGGATGAATACAAGTTCCAATTAGGTAATTGATCTCTTTGGGACTCTGTAAGTTCAGAAAAATGGTGTTGTGAATAATGAACAACAGCAGTGAACTGTTCCGTTTTTTGAAAACTGGAACGGATAATCTTTTCGTTGTTCTCTATCGTATCAGCAATGATTCGATCATTTCGTTTAAACTCTGCATTCCCAATTTTTATAATGCTAGGCGTCTCCAATATGGCAAGATCTATAAAAATAGCAATGCTTGCGAATTGGACCGCCTTTATCCAGTCATCTAATATAATATGACCGGCTAAAATCATCCCTCCATAAATAAGCGCCATAACTGTATAAGATGATTTACGTATGTTAGTTAGATTACTATTGTACCAGTCAGGTTTCCACCAATGTGTTAACGTCGCGAATCCAGCGACTGACATAAACCCGATTACCATCCAACCAAAATAAAACATGTTGCTCCTCCTGTCGATTTATCAACTCTATCAAATAGTTTTCTATTTCGCTGCCCATAATAATGTGAAAAAATTCCTCTTTAATAGAGTAGAGAGGATGTCCTAATTTCACATACTTCCCTTTTTAAGTATACCTTACGACTAATATAAAACGAAGAGCTCCAGATGGGTTTATACAAACATGTCTATCGTTGTCTGAAGATCATAGTACCTCTCCTCCAGAGAGACGAGCAGGTTTACATTAAACCCGAGTGCTGCC
Organism: Paenibacillus sp. 1A_MP2; assembly: GCF_052244825.1. Classification (NCBI taxonomy): domain Bacteria; kingdom Bacillati; phylum Bacillota; class Bacilli; order Caryophanales; family Paenibacillaceae; genus Paenibacillus; species Paenibacillus sp. 1A_MP2. The sequence continues at coordinate 288,854 of NZ_JBQQCS010000005.1, forward strand.
TCGCTTGACATGTAAGGGGGTACGACAGATTGTCCAGTCAACGTCTGTAGCTTCCCGAATATACGAGCATTAAGCCAGGAGCTGGCATCAGCAGAGAACCAACTATACTTCAGCAGTAAGTTCAACGATCCAAGGCCTAAAGCATGGAAATTAACAGAGTCTCCATATTTTCTGAATATCTCGTCAAACACTCTTTCTCTCCGCTGTGTGCTCACGGATCTCAGTGCACTGCCACCAATTGCAATAAGTTCATGTTCTTCATCAACTAACTCTTGCAGAGCTGCCATATCGCTTTGGATATGATATATCGGTACCGGCTTACGGCCGACCTTCAGGGCCAAATACTTCGTGTTACGTTGGGTGGCGGCTGGATCACCGATAATATCAAGTGTTAGGTATTGGTATATGATATCACTATGTTGCCTGACAAATGCAGCATAATCATCAATGTCGATCGGCTTAACGGGCAGCCCTTTTTTGGCAGCATCATGTAATGTCTTCTCCCCAGGGTCTATAATGACACATTTATAGTCAAACCCTAACTCTATAATGGTCTGCTTCCACTGGTTTGTATGGTCATTCCGGATCGTGAAATAATTGAGCAGAATAAAGCGCCCCCCGTACTCTTTCACAAGTTCTATATCCCTTCTCGATTTACTTAATCCACTAAAAATATATCGCAACCCGCGGAGTGTTAATCGAACGGCACCGGACTTCGTCTTCACCACTTTGCATATGTCCACCATTATAGCTTTTATGATGGCTGCCATCGCACTTGAATAGGCTTTAATCTTAATAAGAGCCTTGAGAGTAATCACACGTCTATAAAATAATAGAGCCAGTGCTCGACGGATGCTATCACGAGAGATACGATTGTCGGCGCTTCCATTCTCTGATCGGACATAGACATACTTCTCAGTCTCTTTTTGAATCGTATTGATCCGTCCTGTCTTAATAGTGTAGACAGTAGAACCGGCTCTCCCTCTGTTAGAGAAAAATGAACGTTCCTTTTCTCTGGCTTTCCGGTTATAGAATGTATCTTTCGGATTCATACATGTGCTCCAGCGACAATTACGGCAATAAAGCCGACATTTAACGATTGGAGCTTTCCCCCTTTTATAGTATTTCTTCCGGACAAGATGAAAAAACCTCTTTAGTTGCAGGCTCCATGTGGAGTACCTGCAGCAGAAAGAGGCATATTACATCAAACCGTATTTAGCTTCATGACTACAGCATCATTAATTACGATGGATGCCTTACAAATAGCCATTTCTGCTGTTTCTCCAACACCAATGAACATATCTTCATAGTAGACAGCCCAGAATCGGCCCTTACCTGACCCGCATGCCACCAGCGATGTTTTATCTTCAACCAATATATAATTAAAGACAAGGAACGCTGACCCTATTTCCTGAGCAGGTTGAAAGGAATCTACTTTAAGATAATCTTTCTGAGTAATGTAAAATGGTGGTTCTACCGTATTACGGGACCAATTCATTACTTCCAGAGCGATATATTCATTTCGTTTCTCCATATCCATGCTATCGAACTGTTGAAGTTGCTTTTCACAGTGAATGCGCGATCGCCGGATTTCATCTTTCGTAAGGGTTTGAAGGTATTCTGCTCGCATAATCTCGTAACAATCCTTCTGAAAGTGATTTTCTATAATCATAAAAGAGCTCCTCCATTTCTATGAAGCCTTACTTCGGTACGTTCTTACTTTCCCGCTGCCTTTGCACATAAAACAAACACCATTCTGAATATGCTTATAGCGAGTTTTTCCGGTACCATTACATCGGAGACAACGCTTCATTTGTTTGGATGAGGTTTGTTTTAAAAGCTTGGTTTTATGAGAAGAAGAGTTGGACCAGAAAGAAGGTCTCTTTTTCTATAAGCCTTGGGTGCTGCAGGCTTCATCTCCTGTGCTGCTTTCTGTTGCTCCAGCGCCTCCAACTTCGCTTGATCAGGCTGCTCTACGATATACTGGGGCTCATAAGGCGGACGAGATACATACTCTTTGCCGGCCTTACGTTGTTCAATAAGAACGACGATCTCTTGTCCATCCGTTTCAGATGAGAGAATTCCCCAGGCTAACCCTTCAAATTTCCGTTGTAACTGACACTGAAGTGCATCAGCAGCCCATCGCCAAGTTTGTTTACTCTGCTCACATTTATATTTCCGGTAATACCATCCGCCAGCTTCTGCTCCACCATAAGCACGGCTCACCGTGTAGACGTTAACCCAGGGGACCAATCCAAAAAGAGTCTCAAACGAACGGGTTACTCTATTAATTAACGATTTAAATGGATTCATGGTGGATGGTTCCTTCCGGATTATTTGTTATCCAGTATTTGCGTGGGGGTGTCTCTGACCCGCCGAATCAAATGCATCCATTGCCACTCAGAGGTACCGGGGCGTTTCTGATAGTTTGCCAGATTTCTCAAAATCACAAAGTAATTAACCTGTCTCCCAACGAAACGCTTCCATGCATTTTCCTCAACTGTAATACCTTCTATACCATCTTTAGCGTATTTACCTTGTAAAGTAGACGTAATCGCAAAAAGGCTGGTATCCGGATACTTGGCTTCAAAAATGCTAACCGCGGTCTGTCTCAATTCAAAGTACTTACTTGGTTTGGCATAATAGAAACCAAAAAGAGGATTGAAATGCAGCTCGTATACGCCGTTCCCCTTATAACTGACAATATAATACCGGTTTAAATATCTCCCCGTCAGTTTATTTTTAGCTGTCACCAAGAGGGAACCCAGGATGATCGCTACAATAAACAGAACTACAAAATACAGACTCAGTACACCTACGATGAACATATGCATTTATATTACCTCCTTTAAAATAAATAGGGACAGTTGCTGGATCAGCACTGTCTCCTATCCTATTCACGCCACTATGATTTCATAAGAAAGCTCGGCCTGGGGAATCACGGACGTTACAAAAATCTGTCCTTGTTCTTCTCCAAAACTCTGTACAGGTTCTCCGTTTTCAATGAAAACGGGAACTGAACGGCCGTTTACTTCTTCCTCCAAACGAGACAGATCAAGAGAAACCCGCGCTTGCTCTGAGCTGGTTAAACCAAACTCTTTTCCTTGATAGAGCAATTTGTGCTGCAGTCGGATTACGCCCTTCACAGTTCGCCGTTCCAGCAAAATTTCAGACGAGGTCAGCTGCAGGTTGGCTGTGCTTACCTGCAGCTGCGCATATTGCAGTAGAAAGTGCTGAACAGCGTGAATATGAAGAGAAATCTCTCTTTGCTCTTTCTGTCCTTCCAACAACTTCTGTTGCAGATGTAGCAGTTTTTCGGAATCGACACTGGTTTTGGCCAACATTGTTTGTTTGACCTGCAGACGCTGAATATCCGATTGCAAAAACTGCATTTCCTGCTCCTTCCGCTGTTTAAAGTCCTCTGTCTCTTCCTCGTGCTGTGTATACATACGAGAAATGTTCTCTTTTATTTGAACACCTTCATCTAGCAGGGCTTGGCACTCCGTTTTCTTTACATGTATCAGAAGGGAGCGCTCCTTCTTTCCCTCTGCATCCTCCGGCTTCCAATCGTAATAGATGGCATGCCATTCATCGTGCGTTTCTCTATATCGCTTCCCGAGAAGAATAAGATCGGATTCCCATTCAGTAACATAATCAGGGATAGATGGACCTTGGACCCCTGAAAGTTCATTCAGTTCTGCCGTTTTTTCTTCTAGTTCTCGAATAATCTCAGAATTGGTATCTGCACCACCATTGAAATTACTGGCAATACGTATTTTCTGGATTCTGGTTTCGATATCTCTGATGTATTCGTTCCATTCATTCATCTCGTCATTAAGTTCATTGAGAAGGGCCACAGGATCCGTCATCGTTTTTAGACGCTCTTGATCCTCGAAAGATAGACATGCCATTGCTGCTGAATACTCAATCTTCGGCATGAGGGATAGGAGTACATTCCGTTTACGCACCGGGGTAAGAGAATCAAAATATCCAGGAACAAAAATGCAAAGGAATGTATCGGTTTGGCCCACAATAGCGTCTATGTCCTTCTGAGTGGCTTCAACTTCATCTAAGGAGAGATGAACGGTTTTCCCCTTTATCTCTCTACAAATGGATACTGGCTGGTCATACCCTTCAATCTCCCATACAGTGAGGACTCGGGTATGCTTGGTGTTCCAGCTTTGCACATATTTTTTAATCCCTTTGATGTGGCCTTGAAGATCACAACCTAAGACTGACCATACGATAGCTTCACAGAGCGCGGTTTTTCCTCTATCCCGATCACCAACAATGTGGTTAATCCTGCCAAAAGATATAGAAGCGTACTCTGCATAATTTTTAAAGCCAGTCATTTCTATCGCTTTCAGTTTCAACGTATTACCTCCTCATTGTCAGAAAAATAGAAAGAACCCCTTATTAATTCAGGGGTTCACTCTTAAAAGTCTCAGTTATCTATAATCAATCCAGTCCTCTAACTCCTGGATAGAATCTTCCCAATGACAGTGTAGGTTAACAGCTTCTTACGGCGTGCAGCCTGGTACTGTAATTTCATCATCTGAATGTTATTCATGTTCATCGTTATGCGCCCATACCGTAGAAGGGGCTCTGCCCCAACTGCGGCAGAGGGACTCCCTCCTCAATGTATAATGTTATCTATTGCCTCCAGCTTCTTGCAGGAACTCAGAACTTAACTACGAGAAAGAATCTTCCCGATCACAGTGTAGGTCAACAACTTTTTACGGCGTGCAGCCTGATACTGTAATTTCATCATCTGAATGTTATTCATGTTCATCGTTATGCGCCCATACCGAGAAGGGGCACTGCCCCAAACTACGGCAGAGGGACTCCCTCCTCAACGTATGTTATTATCTATTGCCTCCAGCTTCTTGCATGTGTTGCTTCAAAGTCTATTGTGAATTTAACCGATAACTTTAATCATAGTGTTCTCTTGAACCGTCACAGGTACTTCTTGTCCGGATTCTTGTAAAACAAAAATCCTGTCGGATCCAGCCGTATCAACGACTCTACCCTTGGCAAGTTCAACCCCGTTTAATCCAGAAATGGCCACAATCAATTGTCCTTTATATTCAGCTACATTTTTCATTCGTAATCCTCCAATAATAATTTTTATATGTTCATCAGATTGGGTGTTTAGACTGCTTGGCCTAAATGCATTTTTAAAATCTGTAAATCCAGACACTGCTGATCTGTTAGAATCGGCTGGCGGCTGTGCATGGCTTGAACATTACTACATACCTGCACCGGGTGGGGGTACCCGAAAGCCTGCTCTCCGTTCACCCATTTTTCAACGCACAACAAGATATTTTGGCCAATATCTCCAGGCAATGCCGCTACATAAGTTAAGATATTGCCATGTTGTGCATCAGATAGTTCGGTTGTCATTACAGAATCCTCCTCGAAACTTTTGTTTAAATAACTATCCAACCAGTTCGAATCCTATTTGATCGTCTGGCTGCTCTTTCCCCGTTAAGTTATATGTAATTTCATCGATCCATACGGCGTATTGCTGATGTTTAATCGTTTTCCGGATATCCAGGTTTTTGACTTCAAATAGATAGTAATCCTGAATGGGATACACGGTAAAACCGAGTTGCTTATCAACAGTTTTGGTCCATATGTTTGATGTTTTTTCTGTATAACCTAAAACGGAGTGTATCTTATCCCTATCAAAGGCTACTTGCAGCCAATTTACATATGTTTTGAAATGACCATTCATTGCGAAAAAACATTCTGACAGCGCGCGGGTTAGTGCCGCCTTATCTGTATTGCCAGAAGGATGGGAAAACCGTATCCAAAAATAGGACCGTTCCTGATCGCTCATCCGAACACGATGTTCAATTTCCAACGTATGTTCGTTAATCTTCCTAACCCAATTATTCTGTCCTTTTGGGCGGAAGGTGAGCTGCTCAATTACAGGTTTAACTGCATCAATCCTGGCATCCACATGCCATTTGAAGGCGATGAAACGAATATTCATGTGGCTCACGCTCCAATCCGAAAGCCTTGACCGATGGTAGTGCCAACGGGGAGTATTCCACGATAGCTTCGGCCGGCAGCGAATAAAACCATATCCTCACGATGAAAGCCACTGTCCTGTAACTGTTCGTTGATCAATGAAGACCAAATGAACAATTCCGCGGTTGATAGCTCCATCACGTTGACTGGTACAAGCGGAACAACATCAATATCAACAAGTCCATCTCCAGTTAGGGCATAAACGGTATAACCAAGTGCTTTTGCCATCTGTAGGTTTTCGCTCATTCGTCTTTCAAACCCACCCAGATTCACGAGAAGACATACTATCTTTTTCTTGGAATCCATATCTATAGAACCTCCCCTGTTTGACTTTTTATGCGGAAATGAGATAGTCGCCGATTCGTTGCAGCACGTTATGTTTGTTAATGAGCTCTAGGAGCTCTTCTTCAAAATGAGCGGCAACAGACTCTTCAACTTTATTTGCTTTTCCACGTCCACCCACAAGCACAATCAATTCAGGACCACCTGTGGCTACATCAAAGTCAATACAGATCTCTTCGCCAGCAACATCAACAATGGCTAACCCGCCAAAAATAAAGCTTTGGCAAAGGCGAATCGAAACTTTTTTTATCATATCTATTTCCTCCCTGTTTTTAGAACAAAATAGGGATGCTGCATATGCAGCATCCCTATTTCATCCTATAAAAATTGACTAATTACAAAGTGGCACTTTTGGGAAAGAAGTCCTCCATAGAGAAGTTCTTTTCCAACTCCATTAATGAGACGGTGACGTTGCCAACAATCTTGTGTGAAGTCAGCAATCGTGCATAGCCTGCCATTAACGCGCCATCCGCGAGGGGAATTTCTTCCTCGCATCCACATTTCTGTACGGGGATATCCGTAACAATCAAAGTACCCCGTCAAAACGCCGTTGATTTGAAGTCGTCATTTCTATAATCTCCTTTTTACACCGGTCACATTGAGAGCTCATTCAGCATCCCTCCTATGACCTTATTTTATCATGAGTTTAGAAAATCACCAAAAGATTTCCGTCTGTTTTAGCCAAAGAACAAATGATCGATCACCAGGATGATCCCGATGATATAAGCTAGCAGCATGAGTGCTTGCTGGCGATCTTTTGTAGGCATATCCTCACATCCCGTTATTCATTATTAGGTATGTACTTCGTGTATCTGGGATTGTTATTCACCGGAAAAACAGTCTTTACGATAAATCGCTTATCTGTCTTCAGGAGAACGATTGCTACAATCCAGTCACCAGACATAGCTGGTCCAACAATGGTGCGTTCAGGCTCAGGATTACGTCCCTTATCTCCACTATCAAACCCTTCGACAATTTGTCCATGAGCGATAGCCCAGACGATATCAAGTTCATCGAATACACGATCAGGATAATTCTCATTGTGCAGACGATCATTGATATAATGGGGGAAATTGTAGTGATGTACCCATCCTGTTTATTAACACCTTTTAATATGCGTTCCATTTCATCTAACCAATAATTTTGCATGTGGTCCATCTCTATAGCCCCCTTTAATGTCATTTGTTTTTAGACACAAAAAAAGCCCTGAAAGTTAAAATAGGCATGACCAAATAGGCCACACACTAATTTACCTCAAGGCAATCTTATACGTTGTCTGATTGACAACTGCTCCATCTACAGCTGAATTATATCAGCCGAGAAAATTAATAGTTATTCGTAATATCGTGATTATAACCTAATTAGGGAAGATGGACAATAGGCAGGCTGTAGCTTTTCTTGGAGGGAAGGAGTCTTATAGCCCAGCTAAAGTTGAACGTTGTTGAGCGCTAAGTTTAAAGTGTGGATTGCCCTCTCCCCTCTAACGAAGCTGTGATGTCTACATGCATGTACTCCGTAAGAATCAATGTGATATCCACATTCACTTTGCTCCATAATAGTGTCATTTTATGTTCATATCCGCGAGTGGAATAGGCTACAGTTAAACTTTCCGTGGAGCTGTACTGATTGATTATTTTAATATCATTTTGCTTGAGCGTTTTCTTCAGCTCAACCATTTCCACAGTGATCCTTCTCTGAATCGTGTCCAGATGATCCACATAAGCAGTCTTCATTTTTAACGTTGAAGCGGATATTCTTTTTTTATCCTCCTCGATCGTATCCATTAAGAATGGGATTTCTACGTGTCTCTTTAGTAAAGCTAATTCTTCAGATGTCTGTTTCAAAGTCAGCCCCTCCATCATTAAGTCGAACGGAGAGTAGCTTGTCAAAATCTATCCAATCATAACCCTGTTCTAATTCGATCTTAATTCGTTTTCCAGTGTTACTTACAGACGTAACTATCCCTTTTATAAATGTACTCCCAGTTTTGTTAAACACTTCGAGGGTAGCTTCCAACGTATAATTAAGAGACATCCGTAAGTTCTGTCCAATGATCTCTCGTTCATCTTCGTGTAAAAGAGGTTTATCTATATAGTGTTTTTCTGCATGGTGTGCATTGATTCGCTCTTTATGCTGCGGCAACATAATCCGATTAGATTCCCATAATCCGTTAGCTACCAGTTTTTTGCTCATTTATAGTGGCCTCCAATTTTGTTTGATCTATCGATTGCCTGACCAGCTGCAGTAATAGAACTTGCTCGTAGTATGGCAATGTCTCCAAATCGATCTTTGATGTCATCCATGACTCGATCAATCGCCCGTTTCTGCTCTACATCATCGAATAAAGATAATTGGTACGTGTCCGCATTAGATAAATCAGAGAGTGATACGCTGACACGACGAACGGGCTGTCCGTCCCAGTGATGATGAAATAGCTTCTTAGCAACCCTACACACATCCACGGTTATGTTTGTGGGGTCGGGTAACTTAATCTGTCTATGAAACCCCGTTGGCCGGTCAAAATCTGCTCCAGATGAGCTGACAGAAACGACGCTGCCCATCAGTCCCTTTTTGCGCGCTCTTCTGCAGACCTCTGTACAAATATCTTGAATGACCACATCAATCTCCCAGGCCTCTGTATAGTCTCTGGGAAGAGTCATTCCATTTCCGATATCCTTTTGGACGCTATGTGTTGAGATCGATACCGGACTTTCGTCTAAACCATTGGCAACCCGCCATATGACCTCTCCATTAACCCCCCATTTGCTTCTTAGCTTGGATAATGGCGTAGTGGCAAGATCTTCTATTGTCTGGATCCCCATCTTCCAAAGATGTTTTTCCATTCTCGATCCAATTCCCCACATTTCACGTATAGGTTTATGCCCAATATGTTTATGCAGCTCTTCCTTCTTTAAAAAGAATACTCCACCATCAATCTTTTTGGCGATCATATCACAACAAAGCTTACTCATCACTTTGTTGGTCGAAATACCTGCTCTGGCATATACGCCGGTCTCATTAAGTATTTTGGCTTGAATTTGTTTGGCCAGGTCTATGGGGTCGTTACCAAACAGATGCAGTGATCCAGTCACGTCAGTAAATAGTTCGTCTATGCTGTAGGGTTCCACGAGGTCAGTAAACTCCTCAATAATGGACATAATTTGAGTTGAAACCTCGATATACTCCTGCATATGGGGTCTCACGACAATCAATTCCGGGCACTTTTGAAGTGCCTGCCATAGTGGTTCAGCTGTAGATACCCCTTTTGCTTTAGCCAGTGGACATGCAGCGAGAATGATACCAGAACGTCTTGCCGGATCTCCCGCTACGGCTAAGGGTTTGTTTTTATATTGGGGCATCTTTGCTTTTTCAACTGAAGCATAAAAGGATTGCATGTCAATAAGCATGATTGTTCGTTGTTTAGTTGCCATTGGTATCACTCCCGCACATTTAAAGAACGTATGTTTGTATATATTATAAACCGAACACACGTTCTTTATGCAAGAGGTAAATTTTTATTGTTCAGCTACCTTCTTGGCATGACTGAGATATTGTTTCTGTTCACTTAGTGGATTTTCTGTAAAAGAATTATACAAAAAGCTAGAGACGTATTTTAAAATGCATGGTTTAATTGTATGAGAACAATAACATGTTGCAGATATGGTTTGTTAAGGAGGAGTATGATTATGAATAAAGAGTACACAGTTTCCACGGTCACAGAATATTTAGACCTAATTAGTCGAAACAACTTTAATCATTATATCTTCCGTGGTCAGAATGAAGCATTCGGAGGCATTGAAGCGAGTGGGTTCAGACCTTACAAGGGTGGGTTTTATTCAGATACTTTCTATGACATAGAAGGTATGAAAAAAGAATACTTCAATAAGGTAATAAGGAAGATTTCCTCTGACGAGCGCCAACATTTCCTAGCTTTCTGCCAGCATCACGGATTACCTACGAACATAGTTGATTTTACAACTTCTCCACTTGTTGCTTTATTTTTGCATGTAATGAAAAAGAAAAAAATACATTTGCCGAAGTCTATTTAATTAATAAAAATAGGTTGATTGATATAACAGATATACTTGTTAGTAATGATAGTCAGAATTTCTTAGAACTTCTTGTAGAAAATACAAATGTTCAACAACAGATTCTACATAAAATAGAAAAATTGTTTGTAGAGAATAGAGATAAATTCGTAAACTGGATTCTTAATCTGATTGAACTTTATGATAAACATCAATTCAATATATATGGTGAAACTTCCTCATTTGAAGATGTGGAGTCCGAACAAGAATTGAGTCTTTCATATTTTAAGGATAAGATAAAAAATGAGGGGACGAATACACTCAGTGATCTCTACACATATGTGCTCAATGAGCTTGAAGATGAAGAGTATACTTATGGTGATAGATATTACGTTGAGGAGCTTGAGATTATTCAGTATGGTAAAGAAGGGATTGGTGCAAGAGTATATCTGGCATTACTACTAAATCTTCTTCAGATCTTTATTAGATACCAAGAAAGGATAGACTTACAACTCGATGTTTATTTTACCTATCAACCCCCAGATTTATTCGATAGAATTATAAACCAGAAAGGTTTGTTTGTTTATCAACCCTACTTATATGATGTTGAGAATGCATACAAATATGGAGTTTTAAACTATCAATATGTGATCCCAGATATCACTATAAAAGTTGATAATTACAATGTTATTTTGAAAGAATTAAATTTTCTAGGTGTGAACTTAGAAAGTATCTATGGTGATTTCGATAACATTGCTAAATCAATTAAGTTTAACAACTACCTGTTACTTCAGGAAAAACAAGAGATAAAAAAGAATAAGCATTCACATAAAGCAGCTAATCACAAGTGATCGGCTGCTTTTATTGTTTAATGAGCTAACTGCATTGCTCTAGCCATAAAAATCTCATCTACTTCACTCACGGACATCTCAAAATGTTTACTGGCTTTCTCAATTACAATGGAGTCGTGTATTTCAGGTACGTAATTGTTTCCGTAATTCGTTAAGACATCAAACTCCTGCATCATATACTTGTAGACGGCGTCAGCATCACTGTTTTGAGTATTACTTGTCTGCACGCTTTCAGTTTTATAATAAGCAAAGGAAGTTGAGGTAATTCGGTTTTTTCTGTAGAGTGCTACGTAATCATTAAAGCTAAATGGAGATTCATCCTCATAAAATTCATTCAAGTATTTGTAATAATTGATTAAATCTTCGTTTCGTCCCGTGTAACCCTTGGGAATACTGTATAAGGACTCTAATGCTTTTTTATCTTCTTCAGCTTGGCCATAGATATGATACATAGAAAGGTGATACATCATCTGGAGATCCTGACTTGGTGTTGGGATTTCATCAATTAATTCCTTTATTAAAGTATATTGTCCTGTGGCTAAATAGCCGTTTACTTTATCCCAAATTGTCTCGCTCTCGATTGCTGCTGTCTGAGAATCACTCGTACTAAAAGCGTATGTATATTCAATTATTTTTCCAAGGGTCTCTTCGGACAAAACAAACTCACCCTCTAGATTTTCGCCATGCTTACCAATAATGTTTTGAACTGAGTCAGGCTGTATTATAGCTGCTTGAGATGTGATCCGAAGACTATACACTCCAGGTACTAAACCTTCTCCATTATTAGAGAGCCAATCACTTTCTATCGTACCATTATTGACTTGAACTTTTGCATGAGCAGAATATTCATCTTCACCTGTTACAGATAGGACCAGTTTCGTTTCATTTGGTAAGCTAGTGATGCCGGTAAATTTGAGTCGATTTTCCTTATCAAATTCTTCTTTTACGGTAAGTTCAACATGAAGACTACCACTTCCTTTCCCTGAGCACGCACCGATTAAGAGAATTATAAGGAAGAGTAGTATAAGTCCTGCTTTGAGTTTCATATGTTTGATGTATATCCCTCCCAATTTTATTACTCTATATATCGGAGAGATAGTCTTGAATGTTGATACTTTAAGAGATTCCAGCTAGTTCGCAAGTATAGTTTGCATAAGAAGAAAAATAATAGTTTTGCTTATTGAATAAAAAATACTACAGTTTCAGCTTGCCCTTCTGTTTAGAACAGCACAATATCTTCTTTACTTAATGTATCTGTGCTTATATTGCATGTATTCTTCTTGAAAAAGTAAATCAAAAGTATCGAAGCTATCCCAATATTCTCTTTGTGCAACTTCTTCAAGTTGTAAACGTTTATCTTCATACGCTTTAGAGATTCCATGATCGTCTTCATGCGAATTGTCGAATTTGTTAAACCAGTACAAGTAAGTCCTGGCTTTTGTAAGTACTTCATTGTAATTTATTAAGGAATTTGTACTTAATAAATGCGCGTGTTGCGCCATAATCCCACCAATTTCCTTCAAAAAAAGATCTACATCATTTTCGTAATGCTTACTTTTTAGAAGGAGATAAACGGGGGTATAGCATTTCTCTAGCCTTTCTTTCATAAGAGTTTTTGAATCTCTTTTGTTCTGAAAGATAATATCCTTGATAATCAGAGATCCTATTGTGGTTAATGCTGTTAGGATAGCCGTAATAATTGGAATATAAAGTTGCATAACCTGTCCCCCATTTAGATATGTATGTTGAATTACTTGCTCAAAACACTAAAAAGCCCCTCCGACTTCTTGTAGGAAGCGAAAGGGCTGCTAATTACCACTACAACTACAACAGATGCAGGTTTCATAGGCTACAGCTTACCATACTACTCAAAGAAACCGTGCAGTGATGTATATTGTGGCGTACTACTCTGCTTATCCTTCTGCAGGATGAGGTACAGATCTAAGAGTGCATTATCCTCTCCAGCAATGATTTTCTGATTCATCATTTTTAACAGCAGTTGATGTATTGGTTCATGTACATCCGCTCGTATGTCAGACTCCTGCTCATTCAATGCTGTACGATTAGCCTGGAAGAAAACATCTTCGTACCGGTAAACAATCATCCGGAGTATTTCTGCTTGTTCTTGCAGATAATCCGACGAAAAGAGCAACCGGAATAGTTTAGAATCATCCATAGGGTGTCCGGCCATGTCTAACCAGGCTTGTACACCTTTAAAGGTGATCTCGAAATTCATCATGAAGAAAGAATCAGAGCGTTCCGCAATTTGAGCATTCATCAATACTTCCCCTTTACATAATCTATATTGGATACCAGGAGTGCATCCTTCCCAGTAGAGTCAATCGTAACCGTTACGGCATTTGGAATATCCTTCATAAAGATTCTCGGAGGGTTAAGATCTCCCCATATCCTAAGTTTACCAGACGATTATAGTTTTCCAAATTGACAATCGTTTTACCTGTATCCGGATCTCTATATGGGCTGCTGGAGTTCCCTACAGACGCGGGGGTTCCATAATATTGCCTTAAACCAAACGTGATAGTTATGGAGTCGATCAAGCCATCGTATACGCCCCATTGTCCCCACCAAAGCCCCCAAAACCAATATTCTCAAAAGGTAGCCCTGTTGCTGGATCAATTCCCCGGTTCATATCGAGAGCGACCAGGTTCTGAGAACGCATAATGGACTTGAGTTTATTCGCATACTGGCTGTCCGTTGCATAGCCGGCACGTTGCAACTCATTGGCAAAAGCGAATGGATTCTCCATCTTCAATGCTTTTTTATATCGGCTGTTCTTCAGCAAGAATGCAGAGTGGTCCGCAAAGGAAGCTAATGGGCTACTATAGCTGCGGAACTTCGCTTGAATCTGTACGCTAATTCCGCCAATCTCTTCATGCGTGGTGGCTGTACAGGTAGGACCCTTCCAGCTCTTATTTGCCTTAATCCCGAACATATTATTACAGATGGACCGTTTCCCGTACCCAGACTCTAACGCTGCCTGAGCAAGTGAAATACTGGCAGGTACACCACTTCTACGTTCTTCCTCTTGTGCTGCCGAGGCATAAGCAATAAAGAACGGATTGGTGAGATTACCAATCTCTGAAGGGATCTGCACGGGAGGGGCTTCTGGGGGAGGTTCAGATACTTCACTTCCGTCCGGTAGAATGGCTTGAATCGTGTTGATCCCCCCATTCACCAGTTCCCGTATATAGATTGTCCCTTGATCAGTAAATGTTGGAGCTGCAGATTCCATAAACACATTATTAATGTATAAGATCTTATTCGATTCAAATGAGGCACCAGCTTCTGCTTCCACGCCCGTCCACTTAATTTTCTTGGCCACATCGAATGCTTCTATACTTGCGGTTTCGGTCAGTTTTGACATCAACATGACAAAAGGTTTAGGATCAATAGCTTCTTGTCCTTCAGGTATCATCTCGAAATGGAGATGGGGGCCGGTGGATCTACCCGTATTTCCTGATAGACCAATAACGTCTCCCACACTCACATATTGTCCTGGTGTAACAAGGGCTTCACTCAAATGCAAATATCGGCTGCTCATACCAATTTGAGGATTCGTACTTTGAACGGTAACGTAGATCCCTGCATTCTGCGTGCTGGCTGGATCAGTGCTCCGGGGATAACTTACTTTGGTGACTACCCCTTCAAATGAATTCGTGACTGGGGTTCCTTCCGGAATACCGATATCTATACCTTTGTGAAAGGATTGAGCCTCCCCGTAACGGGGTGTTTCCGCGTTCCGTAGTCACTGGTGATGGATTGTTCAAAATTACGGACATAAATGGTTGGGGGAGGATCCCCTCAAAGATCTGAGTCTCCCCGCTACTTCTTCTGCAGATGATACGGCTGCGGCGATCAAGTAGAACATACCGAATACACCGATCAAACAAAGGCTAACAATCCAAAAGATGGGGACTTAAGTATCCCCTTCGTTACCAAATCCTTTACTTTTTTCTGGACCTTCTGCTTAACCTTTCGCTTCAAGTGCTCTTTGAGCATGTCCGCAGTATTACTTGTATTACCAGTACTAGGTAACAGTGTGATCACGTCCTCAAAATAACTAGATTAACTTGTAGAACCGGAGTTGTTCTGCTGGCTAATCGTCTGCTTCCTAGCAGTACGTGCCTTGTTTTGTACTTGTTTCGATAGACTCTCAGCGGCATTGCTAACTGTAGCAACCTGGCGAGAACGCTGCATCGTTTTAAGATGTTTAAGTTCATCTTGCAATCCACTGCTGACTTCGGTGGATATTTTCTCCTTCATTTTGATCGCTACCTGTTGGTTGGTTTCCGTATTGATTTCTAACCGGAGATCATCAGCGTTCATGACGGTCTTCAGTTTTTGTTTGGAGTCATCCATTTGAGTTTTCAATGCTTTGTTATTAAAGTTGACTGACTTAGGACTCATCTTCGTATCCACGGTCGGTTTAACATTCAGTAACACAGCTGCCTTCTGATCCAGCGTTTGCGTTTGGCTCGTTATCCGGCTATCCGGCATAGGTGGCATCTTAGATAAAACAGCTTTTGTGTTAACTGGGGCAGCAGTACGTACCTGAGGTCCGGGTGCTACGATGCCATCTTTAGGTGCGTTGATTTTACTGAACGCTTCGTTAGCTTTAAGCAGCTGCATTTTGTATTTTTTAAATTCATCCATACCTTCGAATTTGGAGGCAATGGAAATGCGTCCAGAGCGGACGAGCATGGTGTCATTGATCATCTGATTCGTTTTCAAGCCCGATGCTTTAAATCGCGAATCCATTTCTTTTACGAAATCCGTATGTTGAACGGGCTGATCCGTCATATTTGCTGTATCTACAGCTTGCTTATAATCCACTTTGTACCGGTCAAAGAGTTGGATCATTGTAAAGTCATCGACTGCTGTCTGCAGCTTCCGATTACGATTCAATGTCTTCGCTCTTTCCATCTGATCTACAGCACGTTTAGGACGTTGGACCATGAATGTAGATGCCTGACGAATGGCATTTTCGTTCCCATAAATCGTAGCAGCCACTTCCTGGTCATTCATGCCTTCATGCACACCTTGGGTTAAGATAGCCTGTTTGACATTGCCACCATCATCCTTGATGTCTTTAAGACGTCCCTTCTCTTCTTTCCATTCTTTGTCCATACCGCGGAAGGGACTTGTGGTGCCATTGCGTAAGTTGTCGTTAACCTTCTGAACAAACGGGGTGTACTGTGCAGGTTCGCCGTATTCAGTAGCAATCTCTTCAGAAGCCTGCTTTTCCCGTTGATAACGGAGCATCATGCTTGCTGACGTTGCATCGTTTAGGTTATTGTCTGCTTTCGTAATCGAGCTAGGGTTAAAGCTACGTGGAACCCCCTCATGTTCTCTCCGGTTAAACAAACCGCTTACTTTATTGGTAGCGCCGTTGTAGAGGGAGCGTGTGATATTCCGTTGCACACTATCCACGATCGTTGATTTAGGTTTTGGCATTGCGGGAATAACACCTGTTGCTTTGCTAAATACGCTCGTGATTTCATCACGATATTTAAACACGAGGAATACCGCTATAGCTTCAAATATCATTCCAGTGAACCAGCCCCTACCTCCCTTCACTGCCACAGCCTCATAGACCAAATGACCGAATACAAGCGAGAAATTAAAGAATATCATGGTCATTGTTGTCATCATGAGTAAACCAATGAGCTTGATGAACTGACTTCGTATTACGGAAAATCCAGCCTCACGCCCTGGGAAGAGTGCACCAAGCAAGGTGATAGACATGAATGAAGAGTGAATCAATGTTTTAAACCTCATGAAAATCGTTGCTATGGCCCAAAAACAGAAGAAACCCAGAATAAACAATGAAAACGCGAGATTTACTAAGACAATAATCATTTGAGAAGCTGATCGCTCTTGCTCCACTTTTGGATACTTTGTAGCAGCTTCTTTCAGAGCGTCTTCCCGTTCATCCGAGAAGGATTCAGTGGTGAGCACCTTGTCCAGAACTTGGGGGTCCTTCTCTGCAATTTGGCTGTCATCGAATTGCAACATGGTATACGGGCGAATAACCAGCTCCTGCCACACTTGCTCCGAGATGACCGTAACGCCTTCTTTCGAATCCGTTTTAAGTCCAGTCGTCTTGGCGAGAGAGATATAAATCGTATTTCCTATGTCTCCTACAAGACTATTAGCAAACTTCAGGAAGGGACCCGCGTTAGCAAAAAATGCGAGGGAGATGACTAATGCCATAACAAACGTAAATGCCTGTGAGAAACCATCCAAGAAGCGACCTCTCACCATCAATATCGCAATATAGCACCCGGTGATTGTGGCAAGCATACCTCCCAAACTGTCCCAAAAACTCCCTTTAGTGATGCTGCCTCCACTAATGCCGGTTACACTTTTAATAATGTCTGCTACGGCATCAATGAGCTGGTCCATTAGACTGAAAGTAAAAGCTTCTCTGGCAATGAAGTTAAAGAATCTAGCGATTTGCACATTTGCTAGGAATAACATGGACAAGCCATGGTCAAAAGCGCGAACAATCCCGTCTTGAGCCTTGTCACCTACTTGCCAGAAGTGGCGGTCTTTAGCGACGGTTTGAAAAGAATAATGCGAAACACCGTACTTGTTATAGTTGGTATTGGCCGTATCATCTTTGGGAATCATCTCATCGAGAGAGTCTGCATATGCTACGTGACTGGTAAGGATACTCCCCAAAAGCATAAATATAACTAAACATAACGTCATCCATCTTCGACCCTGATTGGGCTGATTAAGCTGGTTCTTTATCCGTTGTATCATCATCCAAGGAGTCCCCTCCTTGCTATATTGTTCTTCATAATAGTTTTGGAAATTTTGAAGAACCGAGAACTCGTTTTCCTCGTTCTCCTCATTCGCAGCATCTGACTCTGCAGGTGGCCGTGTATCGAAGCAATCAAACAGATGTTGGAATACCACATCGATATAAACAAGGCCGATTCGACCATACAAATCTTGCATCAGACATTGACCGTTTTCCAAGTTCTTGATCATATCGATATTCTGCTGGGTATGCTCTAAGCCAAAATACGAAAGTGTATTTTTGATCTTGGTATTGTCCTGATCACGGAACGCAAATTTAATTCCGATGTTACCTGCCAAGTCTCCTGCCATATCCGTCGCATTTTGAGTGATGAACACGGCACCACCATTCAATGAACGACCTGTACGAACAATCATATCTGCGAGTGCTTTACCTGCTTGTGTGCCTAGCAAGGCCCAGGCTTCATCCATCAAGACAAATTTAAAGATGGATATGTTGTGATAGATAAACTTATGGGCGAACCGTGCAATCGCAAACATGAGTGCAACGCTCATTTTTTCGTCCAATGAGTAGTTATCCGGAGACTTCTCGGGGACGGCATCTTCAGGTTCTGAATTTGCAATATATTAATTGCATAATCCAATTTGATCGTTGCTTCTCCACCAGTACCGAATAACAACTTGGCGAAAGATAACGTTTCAAAACTTTCAAGAATCTCAGCTAGTACTTTTGCGGGCGGTCGCGTCAACCCCATTTCATAAAGCGCGGGGATGGCCTTGGCTAGATACGGCTCGGGAGCATTTGCTACTTTATTTACTGCTTGGGAGATATAACTGTACTCCACACTATTGGTTTTGGTAGATGACAAGTAAGCGAGAATCTCAACCGCTGCTTCTTTTGCGGTTTCAATATCATCTAACATGACAAACGGGTCTAATTTACCCATGTCTTCTTTGGCAGAGGACAATGTAGCTACTTGAATTTGTCCAGCCAGTTCAGGAAGATCGTCTGGCCAATTAGAACGCTCGCCTTTGGGATCAAAAATGAGTGTTTTCCCACCAAGGACAGCCGCATTTTGATAGCCCAGAAGGTTTGCCGCCATGGATTTACCACCGCCAAGTGTTCCGGTAAGAGACATACTTGGACTGCGGTTCTCTTGGCTGGCGTTCGCTGGATCAAGATAGACAGGACGATCAAGCGGACCTGTAGTACCGATGTAAAGCCCTTTTCCATCTCCCAGTTCTTGCGTAGCACCCACCATACCGGATGCTAACATTTCTGGGGGGATCCGCTGAATGTAATCTGACACGTACCGAGGAGATCCTGGTATAAAATCATTAAATAAGAGCCACTGATCTCCACTGGGAAGCTCAACATGAATGTTTCCAAAGTCTCTGTAGTGATCCTGTAGGATGGATACATTACTTTTGAGTAGATCCAGGTTGGTATGATAGAGCCCATAGGTTACATGAGTGATGAATGTTGGATTTTTCCGTTTCTTATACTCATCCTCTAGATACATGGCATTTTCTTGTTTCTCCTGCAGGTCCATAGGCACACTGGCGTTGGCTTCTTGTATGTTTTTGACCTGGTTATCTATATCCATTCGTTTACGAGCCAGTTTTTTGAGTGCGTCGCGTGCTTCCAGAACGTCGACCTTTATACTCATCGAGACAGGGAAAGGAAGTGTGGCCGCACTATATAGCCATTCGCTTCCTGGCATGTCCAGATTATCTGGTAACTCAGAGAGAGCTAAGTATGCGTGATAAATTTGTTTATCTGTACCTTCATGTAATTGTGTAATCCCCACTCGTCGTGGATGAGATGTATCAATATCAGCTTCCGTGAGAGTAAGTACTTGCCTTGAATCGTAGAAGAATGAAGGTTTAACGGCTTTATTGCCTTTGCTCTTTTTAGGAGACCAGTTTTCACTTTCCGTAGAACGTAGAGGTGGATCGGCAATACCCCACCAGAAGTTCCGCTTAATTAACCACTCCGTTGTTTGTTCTGTTCCTCTTTTGACTTTCATCCTACGAGATAGGCGATCAAAGATCTGTCTCTCTTTCACCTGATAACTTTGAAATTCGTATTCAAAGATCTCAGGTTCATTCAGTCCAGAGAGGTTTTCAATAGCTCGTTTCGGGTGAAGTACTAATTTTTTTAGCTCCGTTACCATAGAGCCAAGTTGGTCAACGAGGTCTTTTGCGTCACTTTTGGGGAGATAAACAACCAGAAATGCTTTGTAATCGGCATTGTTCACCCCTTCAACAGAGTTGTAGTTAGAACTGAGGTAATCTTCCATCTGATGAATAATGCCGATGGAATTCTTCTTTAGGGGGCCAGATACTCGTTTTTGGCGAAGTCTCTCATGGTGCTGATGTATGTCATGCGTTTTAGGAAGCCATAAGATATGAAACTTATCGGTTAACATACCGAGTGAAGCAGTTTGTGTGATAAGACGGTCAATCTTTTGCTGATCGCTAAGATGGTCGTATATATATGGGTTGAGCTCATAGATAGCCCATACTTCTTTATTGTGATTGAATATTAGATTCTGCTCGAAGTAAGCAATAGGAAATTCAATTTTAACTTTGCTCGGTTTTTTCTGTACTTCCCCAAGTGTTGCCAAGATTTTTCACTCCTTGTAAAGAAAAGAGTGTGCCTAGGCACTCTCTTCTTCTTTCTGTATGCTCTGTATGCGATTTTACTGGTATATACGTAGCGCTTGTTGTGCTCAACTTTACGGTACCTATGTAAATGCTTTGGGCGTAACCAATAGAAGATCATGCCCAGCAGCCATTTATGTGGGGCTTTGCCGTCAAGTTTTTGTTTGGCAATTAACCAGGCAGAGACTCCGGGTAGAAAAGCATACGTATACACACCTGGTATAAAGAAGAGGATTTTTCCTAGTAGCGACCAGAAGATAAAGCATGCAACAAAAATCCCTACTAACCTTAAATTTGCCGGTATGGGAAGTTTCTTCCCTTCAATCGCATATATGACCCAATCTAGATTCCATATCTTCGTGTAATTCGAGACAGTAATTCTGGGGATTCTTTTTATCACTCATCGAGGCTTAACCGAATATAGCTTTCCAGAGAGTATTGGCCAGATTCTTCATTTCAGTCCAATTCAGAATCATAGCTATCACTAGAATGATCCCAACGAAGCTAAGTAGTTTCATCCAATCTCTAGTGAAAAAAAAGAACAAGGCACTTATTAGAATAACACCTGGGATTAATGCACCGAGGTTGGTTTGTAACCATGTATTGGCTTTAACGCCTGGATCACTCGCAAACACGGGCAAAGCAAACATCAGACTTGAAAAAATGATTAATGAAACACGTGATAATAGTTTTTTATTTAAGCGCATGAAATGTGCTCCTCTCGACTATTCAGTTGAAGTAGTTGGATCTGAAGGGGATGCTCCAATTGTGGTATCCTCTTCAAGGGTTTCGCTTGCTACAGGTTGTTTATCTTGTTGATCGTTCTGATCGCCAATTGAAATGACATACATACGATTATCTTTTTCAATTACATTTAGGATCCATAAGTTTGTGAAAATTTCTCCGATATCGCTCTTCACGAGCACTGATGCTTCGATTCGTATATAGGGGGGCATAGTCTCTGTGCTTTTCATTTGGTACAAAGACACATTCTCCACCTTGTTCATCTCAAATTCAGATGCAGTTAGGTGTGAAGGTGCATTTTTGATATCGTCGTAGAAGTACTTGATTTGACTCACATTTCCTTCAAAGTACGAGGTAAGGAAACTGTTAGCCAATTCGTTTGCTCGTTCAATCTGTTCCGTATCTGAGATAAAGTCACCTTGCTCAGAGGGTAAGGATTCTCCCTTTTGCTGATTTGCTACAAAGCGGGGATAGTTATCAATAACAAAACCTTTGGGGGTAGAAGATACAGGAACCACCATATAAGTCTGCTTGATTACCTTTCCTTTTTTATCCTTTGTTGCGACTGATTCAGAAGCGGAATCAAGGTCCACTTCACGGCGAACATTCAATGTAATCTCAAATGAAGCATCGTTAATTTGGCTTGTATCATAAACCTCAACGGATTGTACATGGGATGTACCCTTAACCTCATAAGGTTTTAATCCAGCATCTGCATCGATCCCACTTATGAATTTTTTGAGCCTTTCTGTACGGTCATTTACATCGTTAATTGACCATGTGAAATATTCAGTAGCAAAATCACTTGCAAATCCTTTTATCCCATCTGTGATCGCGGGCTCACTGGAACCCATGTTTGTAACCTTTTCGATTACCCTTGTACCTTGTGTGAATGAAACGACACCTTTAAAGATGATAAATAGAACAAACATCCAAAACACGAATCGAATGAAGGCTTTACCCGAAGTGCGTTTAGGTGAACTAGGTTTAATCGACTTATCTTTAGCCTTCTTCACTTTAGGGGAATCATCTTTTAAATCGTCATCATCAGATTCATGTGACTTCTTTTTTTAAGAAAACCCAATGGAGTAGCACCTTCCTAACTATTAACGATTTTTGTTGCTCTTGTTGTTTCTGTTCCCTGTTGATAGAACACCGACTAGAAAAACGCCGACCCCCAAGAGTATGAGTGCATGTTTCGTATCAAATTCCATGAACCACTTTCCGGTACTCTTGAGTTTATCCATTATCCCAGGAACGGTACCCACGACCACCTCAGTAGCTTGATCAATCACCTTCTCCACTTTTTCATGTGATTCATCTCGATTGGATTCTTTCGGTGGGGTTGGTGCAGATTCTTCAACCTTCGCAGGTGGCGGGACTGCTTCTGGCACAGGTGTATTGTGAGTGCTCGGTGTGCGTATTAATAGCACTGCAGCTGTCAAAATGACCAGTAGGCTGATACTGATTAATACGATTTTCTTGTTTTTGCTCAATAGCAAATCACCCCCATTCAATTCTAATTAGTTAATCAATCAATATACTAACATAATAACTAATTGATTAATATACTAAATTGGCATAGGGTTTCATGCTTAATTTCATTGTGAGCTTCCGCATTGTGTTGGTGCTTCAGGTTATTGGTGTGGGAGGATTAACGTGATGAAGTAAAAATCAAATGGACTTTGCTTTTTACATGTGTACGCAAGGATATTGATTACGAGGGGATTTGTGAAAAGTAAAACTAAAAGGCCTCTCCCCTACTAGGGGAAAGGCCATACAGATACATTTCAAATTTCATGACAAATGCGGTTGGATTAACTAAGGCTATTGAGATGTTGAAAAAGTTGAATACGCAGATATGACATCCCCGATACTTCTTCCTGTTAAAACTCTGCTGTTGATACCGAATACGGTTTGAGCTGCATTTTCGATATTAGTAAGACGCTTGTTGTAGATTGCATTTGGAACAATAAATGCGATGATGCCGTCACGGATGATTTTGTTAGATGTAAGTTTCATCACGTCTCGGTAACGTTCTAATTTTTTCTCAATAGAAACTTGATCCGTGTGAAATGGTGATCGTTGAATTGGCTCAGTGGAGCGATCCAGTTCAACGAAAAACACTTGCTGTCCGATCCTTAACACAGCATCGGGTCGAATTGATATCGTATCATTGTCGCTATACACGGATAAAGACGGATACCAATCCCAGTCATGATATTGCTTTAAGTCTGGGTCTTGATTCATCCACTTGTAACGTAAATCTAAATATACCTTACCTAGTTCCCAGAAATGATCCTTTTTTGCACGTTCCATATCAAGATCATTTTTAGAAAGACGATTCTCCTCTAAGATCCCTTTTTTGATTTCGACTATCTTAAGACCACGACTGCTTAAATAATACCAAGTAACTCCTAAGATCTTCGAAGTTCTCCTGTGTGAAGGTTTATCAGATGAATTAGGGTCGTAAGTAGAGTACTCCAGTAATCCACGAGCTTTGAAGCGTTTTACTGTCCTTCTAAGCCTAGTTATAGCTCTGTTTTCATTTTTTTGTTCCAATTCCCTTTGTTCTTGCCCTGTTGCGCTACCATATTCGGGATAATGATATTCAGGTGTATCTAAAAAATAGTTACTTAACAGGGTTTGCTGTGGCATACATCGACACATGTACAAATCAGTGAGCATCTCCCAATCTCTGTCGGTTAGAAGATCGATAGTCTCTCCGAGTGTATATTCGGATGAGTCTTTTTTCCTTTTTCTTTCGGCTGAACTATCTGGTTTTAGTTTACTCTTGCTAGTGTTCATTACCTCTCCTTTCTAAACCTTGAATCTGAGCCATGAGTGGTTTGGGTTGATTGGATTGTATTATACGGTGTTAGTCGCGATTTGTTCAAGTTATCAATTCCTGATACAGCAATACTTTGAGGGTTATGCTGCTTAAGTTATTACTTCAGCTAATTTATTGACATAGAAACATTTGAATATCATTACGTACGACATTTCTTAAGTGCGACATAAAGCATTACAAAATTCCTTACTATAACCGTGACATAAATCAGACTATATAATGAATTAGTATGCTCTTCTCCTGATATGGATGGACAGGTTCAGGTATAGCTGAATATATTCGAATTAATACAGTTTCCAGGTCAGCGGATAAATCCGGATATCTACGGATTTATCCGTGTATTCAGTTCAATGATTATAATTCAATTATAATCGTATATATATAAAGTAGTAATACAATTGATATTCAATTGTATATAAGGTTGACTCCGATTATAAAAGAATATAAACTGATGAAGTGATGTGATAACTACAAGAGGTTATTAAGGAGGAATTTTATATGACGAAGAAATACACAATGTCAGTAGGGAATGATATAGGCAATAGTGAAGCAGATGTTTATATTGATGGTAAGTTGGTAAGACAACCAAATGTCTTTTCCTCAATTGGACAACTCCCTTGGAAAGACGATGATATCGATGTACAGAAAAATCTAAAAAACATATTTGATAATTTGGTTGTATCTATTATCTCTCCAGCTGTTCCTACAGGAATGTACACTATTGGAAATCATGCCCTAAAAACGAATGGGGAAAATGTAACCAGTCTATACGTTAAAGGAAACGGTTCGAAAGCCGATCAACTTGTACCATACATAAATACCTTGGCACTAATTGCGGCAAGAGCCGTGCAAAAAGCGTACAGTGAAAATGACAACCTTAACGAGGCGATTGAAGTAGAAGCTGATATGGCAGCTGCATTACCAGTTAAACAATGTTCGCCTACCAATACCATGAAATTACGTCAAAAATTTATGTTGGGTTTTCATCTCGTAACTGTACATTTAGGTCTTACAAAGAGCGTTACTGTTAAGATTCAATTTCATTATGTACATGTTTTACAAGAGGGAACCGCTGTTGTTTTTGCTCTTCAAATGAATTCAAATGGCGACTGGAGAACAACTTCGTATAATGCAGACGAAGTGGAAACTGAAGATACCAATCTTCCTGGTATGTTTGATGAGTTTGCAAAAATATATGAACTCGGAGACATAGATGGAAGTTACTTCGAAGGGAAAAACCTAATGCACCTCGATATGGGAGACGGTACTGCAGATTCCCCTTTAACACGAGGCGATGCCGTTGACAACGATTTTGGAGATGGCATTAATAACGGGGTTGGACATGCCATTACTGCTGCGATTCCGGATCTACTTACTTTGGCACCTTATGCTTTCAATTCAATTACACGTCAACAATATAGTGAAATTCTTAAGAGCCAACGTTCAAATAAAAAACATAAGTTTTTAAATGAAGCTTTACAGGCGTTTAATCCTCACTGTGATAATCAAGCTAATCAAATTTTACACCACTCAAACGATCAAATTCTAAAGATTGGAGCAAACGACATTGATATTGTAGTAGCGTATGGTGGTGGGAGCATTCTAATGAAACCGATGATCTATAATAAGTTGAAGGCTATTTGCGACAACACTAGAATACAGCTTTTCTATGTTCCTGCGGAATATGCTGTTACTTTGAATGGTGAAGGGCTTGATTATTTTGTGAAAAGCCCAATTTATGAGGCTCTAAAAATGAAATTCTTATCTTCTCCTGAGTATGTTTCAATGAAGAAAGTAGAAGAAAATAAGAAATCAGCGGTAAAGCAAACTGCTAGCACAAAGGAATAACTAAATACAAAATTTCTGATTGGGAAGGAGGTAATTACTTGTGAGAAAAACTGATGCACAGAGAGGGAAAGCGGCGGTGCTAAAGTTAAAAGAAGACGAAGAGCAACTTGTGCTAGATTGGATAAATGCACAGTCAGTCTATGCTGATTCAATGAGGTATCTAATCCAAAAGGAAATCGCTGAGAATGGCATAAGAAACCTACAACTTTATATTCCCAGGATACGAGACATTGAAACTATAAAGACGTTGCTTCCTTCAGATAACGTTAGACCAACAACCATGAGTGTACCGACTTCAGCTGTAATATCACACCAAGAGAAACCAACTGAAGTAATTGTGAAGAAGGAGACAAATAGTACTACTAGTGAACAGATCCCCCCTCTTTCTGCTCCTCTCCATGCAGGTGTAATCGATGGAGAGCCTGAGAATAAATCTGATCTTGGCAGTAGTCTTGCTTCAGATTCTAACGTTAGCATTGTGAAATCAGAATACGTTACGGATACTCAATCAACAAGTAAGCCGGCGAATCCTTCTTCCCCGGAAGAAGAGCTAAAAAAACATTCGATGCGAGTACTATCAGCTCATATCAATAAACTTAATTGGCAGCATTATTTAATGAATACAACTGTCTCAAGGTGATCTGTTCCAGACTATTATGCTGGAGCCAGGTCGCCTTTTTTATTAATTTCATTTTTAGTGCCTGATTGATAAATGAACAAACAAGCAGTTAGTTCTTCAGTTTTTATTGAGAGTAAAGTGAGAGTTCACACTACTACAGAATCTCCATTCACGTGAAGGGTTTTAATAATAGCTGTGAAAACTTTTTGGTGCATACCCTCCCCTTCATATGACAATACTCCCCTATGGACGGAACATGTACTAAGTACGGTAAAGGGTACTCAAGGAAGGTCAACAACATTGATGATTGCATCGTCCATAAGGAAGAAGAGCCGGTGTATCTTTAGACCATATATTGAATATTAAGTTGTATGTGCTCGGCATGCGGCTTCTCCCTTCGATCCGTGTGAGATCCTTGCAGCTCCATAGCACCCACGGGCGTAGATCATAACCAGGATGGCACGGCCGTCCTTTTGTTCGTCTCCGGAAGTATCAATGATCGCTAGGCACGCATCAAGAGCCCCCGTAAACTGAGGCCTAGGTATTAGAGTCATACGCTTTAGTTTGTATATTTTTCAAATTACAACCAAACCATACCTATTGTTAACAAAATAAATAACAGGAGGCTTTTTTATGAAACAAGCTACAAAAACAGCACAGTTGCTTAATACAAAAATTGATACAGTTTTGCAGCGTGGGACTTTATCGAAAGAAACAATGACAAGCAAAACTTCACACCTATTTCCCGATCCACATATCCTTCACGATCTTGATAATCAGCTGGATTTAGCTCGGATAGATGGGCATCACATTACCATTCGGGACGATGGAACATGCGAAAGCTATTTTAAAGTAACATCGTTAGGTGCAACTCCAGTTACAGCGAGATTGATTTACGAGTTTATTGACAGTAATAATAGCACCATTGGAAGATGGGATGCAGGAAAGTTTCCTGTAGATTGCGGCGTTATGAATCAGCAAAATAACCCAAGTGGAAATTATAACGGGAGCCTTTACGATCGCATCGTAGCTGTCGAGTGCCCTGTTCCGGGTACATGGGTATGGTGTGATGGTGGGAACGACGAATGAATCCGGACGAGATCCGCGTAGCTTCATAGCGCCATAGGTGCAGCTCACACCTCAGGACGGCCTACTGCCGTTCTTTTGTTCGTCTCCAGAAGTATCGAGCGCCAGGCATGCACCATGAGCGCCCATAAGCTGAAGCCCTGGCAACTGGTACGCGGCTGCTCCCTCCGACCCAGACGAGATCCGGGTGCTAAATTGGAGTTGTCTAAAAGCACCTCATCTAACCATTATGTAATCTTTCATAAGATAAGTGTACCGTATCGCAGAATCGACTTGGGTATGCGTTATATGTTGCCTTATATCGTACAAAAGTCTATTGGTTTCTTTCATGCTGATTCAAGTTTTGCAATCTTTAGTTCTAAGTGCTTTGTGATCCTAATCAAGGTGTTTTTGTTCTGACATTGAGTGACGATATGAGTTCTTAATTCACTAGCCCTCTTCTCAATAATCTCTTAGTCAAAAATCTGATTCTGCTAATTTTGAAGTGAATGTAACATTTGATAATGGAGTAATACATTAATTGTTATTAGATTATAATAATATATCAATATAATTATAATCTAATAACACCTCTATGAGTATTCAATCAAGTGGGTTCCTGAATAAATGATGGTTATTCAGCTTTATTCAGTCGAGTGATCATTCGTATTAGTGCGAATATATCCGGATTTACTCGTACTAATACGTTTAAATCCGGATTTCTTTGATTTCAGCACAGATAAGTGGTTGTATTCAGGCTTATACTCTCATTGTTTAATCTGGATTAATACAGATTAATTCGTATTAATTCGTAATAGTCAGGATTAATTCGAATTAAAAATAAGTGTGTAAGGCTGTATAAACATCGCTTATTCAGTTATAATTAGTGAAATAGAGTTTCAATTTGATTGAAGCGGGTGGTAATAATGAAGGATATCGATGAGGTACTTACAAAAGAAGAAATTGAAGAAGCAAAAAGAGATGAAATGAGAGAATTACTTATAGAAGCCTTTGATGACAAATCACTACTGTATGAGATTTATAAAAAAAGAGGTTGGTTAGAACGTTTGTTCACGGACAAGATTCTTTCTATGGATAGAGAAGCATTATACACCTCGAACCAAGTTGCAGAGTTATGTGAGACACATAACTACGTAATAAAAAATAAAAGACGAGAGTTGCTAGAGTATGTGAATCCAACTCAAATGGGCGAAGGAAACAGTAAAACATACAAACACAACTATATTTCTGTTTTTAAAATGAAGATGATCCATGGACTTACAGGAGAAGGCTCCGAGTACACTCTGCCACAACTGAAAGAGATCATTACTGGTACTGTCGCTAGAACGTCATCAACTCAACAAGGTGAAAACAATAATAACGAACTATTACTTCAAATCTACAAAAAACTAGAAAGATTTGAACAGTTCGAGGAAATGATTAAATCAAATGAATTTTTTGAGGACATTGAGAAAAAGGTGAGGACATCTTCTGAAAAATACTTGTTAGCTGACGCAAATAAAGACCAGGAAGCGAAAGAAGCAGCTGTAGATATATACGAAAGAATAGTATCACCTAATACTTCAATAGCTGATAAAGAACTTATTTGGATTGAATACAATGCTTTAGAAAGCAAGTATCCTAATCATGCTTATACAATCAAACTATATAAAACAGCTGCAGAGGAAAAAATTATAAGATTTAAACAAGATGAAAAAGAATTACAGATCCTTGACCTCAAGCAAAAGGTCAATAATCTATTTGGGGAATACGACGCTGCTAGAAATGAATCTGAAAGAGAGACAGTCAGAGCTAAAATTCGTAATGTGGCCAGTGATCATCCGGAACTTAGTTTCGAAATTAGAATGTGGTTATCTACGGCTGGTCAACAAAAGAAAGGTTTTTTTAAACGACTATTTTCTTCAAACTAATGAAAAGCAGTCTCAAAATGAAGTGACCCCTTAAAGTTAGACAAATATTTTTATGCAACTTGTTTGGCATGAGCTCGGTATTGTACCGGGCTCATGCCTTTTAATTTTGACTTGATGCGTTTGTGATTGTAGTAATCCATGTATCGTTCTAGTTCTTGCTTGAAGTGATCTACACTTTCAAACTCATGAAGATAAAGAAACTCTGACTTCATAATGCCAAAGAAGTTCTCCATTACTGCGTTATCGTAACAATTCCCTTTGCGTGACATGCTCTGGGTAATCGCTTGTTTCTTTAAAGCCTGTCGATACTGCTTCATCTGGTAGTGCCAGCCTTGATCCGAATGCAGGAGGAGCTCATCTTCGCTGGATAAGCGTTTAAAGGCTTTATTTAGCATTTCGGAGACTAATGAATACGTAGGGCGAGACCCTACTGTGTAAGTGATAATTTCACTGTTAAACAAGTCCATAACAGGTGATAAATAAAGCTTTTCTCCAAACAACTTGAATTCCGTAATATCGGTGACCCATTTCTCATTTGGTTTTTTCGCTTGAAAATTACGATCGAGTACGTTAGGTGCAATTTTACCTACGGTTCCTTTATAGGAACGATATTTTTTCATGCGTACCACAGATTTCAAGCCGAGAAGGTACTACGTGGGACTTCAGCGAACGCTAGCAATGCAACCACCGGGAATTCAAGCCTTAATTCATAGACTACTTGTGCTTTGTCTTGTTTGGTGATTTTTCCTTGTTTTGAACTAAGGCATTCAACTTTTTTAAGTAGGCGTTTTCCATTCGCAAACGTTCTAATTCAGCTTGTAGAGCTTCAAGTGATCCCTCGGCAGGCTCTTTCTTTTTAAGCCCTTTTTTATTCTTATCAGTCATACGATGACGCCCCTTTATCTTTGGTTTTAGGGCGTCGATTCCATTTTCATTGAACTGACTACGCCATCTTCGAATAACCCCTGGAGAAGAGATATTGAAAATGACAGCTGCTTCATTTGGAGACGTCCCATTTTCGTTCATATAGTTGAGTACGTCTAGTTTATATGGAAGGGAGTAAGCTGTATAGGTTTTTTCAAAAGCTTTTATACCGTGATATTCGTATTGCTTGATCCACATACGCAGAACTTCATGATTAATTCCTAAGGATTTCGCAATGCTTTTAATCCCTTCATTTCCTGATAAGTGTTGATGAATAGCTTCTATCTTCAAGTCTAAATTAAATTTCGACAAAAAAAACTGCACCTCCAATTGCTAGATAGTGTCTAACAATTGGGGTGCAGTTCAAAAGGGAGACTGCTTTTTTGTGCTTGAATTAGCAAACATGATACCAGTCAAAATAATCATGACACCTCCACTCTAATATAGTAATATATTAATCAATATATGAGTGAGTGGGGGAGTCAGTTTGAAATACATTGGTTTGGTCTTCGGAGGTATCTTATCTGTAATTGGTCATATGATTGGCTTTGTTTTTAAAAACATATACATATCAGTCCGTAGATTTTCAATGGATCCGGCAAATAAAAATTCACTATGGAACGCGCAAGCAGTACTATTTCTAGCAATGTTACTGTTATGTTTCTTTTGGCTGGTAGCTAAGTACCAGGATCTCTGGTACGGTTCGTCTCCAGTTTTTTATAGAGCGATCCCTTTGTTGTTGTCGTGTTTTCTTGGGCACATAATATATTCAAGTCCTTTAATGTTCAGAAACGCTTATGCTAAGCCAATTATTCAAACATTTCTTAATACCTTAAGTGCTCTCGCATTAGGTCATATACTAATTAAGTTTCTACCTAGTGGAATAGGAATATTAGTTGCCTTCATTACAGTGATCACCGTAACCATATTTACGCTGTACTTTATGCTGAAAATTAAGATTAATGGGACAATATTCACTAAATTAACTTCATTGGTGGAAGAAGTGGAAGTACGGAAAGTACCGGTTAAACAAGAAGGTTCATTGTTAAATATGATTCTAAGAAAAGATAAAGTTACTAAAGAAGAACTGTATGAATTTGATGGAATTGACCTGAATGCTAAGGGATGTTTATCGCATCTCCGATATTATTCTGAAGAATGTACTTTAGAATTGTTTTATACTCAGCCGACTAAAGAGAGGCAAAGTCAGTTAGTCACTTTAACTCGAAAGGATAGGGCTCAACATGGTCAGACCTTAGGTGGTACCGGGTCTGGTAAAACCCTACTTGCAACAACCCTGATCGTTCAAGACTTGCTTAACGATTACATAGGAACCACGATCATAGAACCTAAAGGTTCACTTATAAATAATTTAGCAAATTTTATGGATAGAATTGGTAGACCTTATCACAGATTAGATGCTGAATATGAATTCACAAGTTGTCTGAACCCTATGTACGTTCCAGAGGGGTCCGACATAGAACCAATGATTGAAGCAAACGTATCTGCCTATCATGGATATCTAGGTGCTGATGCAGTTCAATACTTTAAGAGTAGAACAACACAATTACTACGTGTCTGTATGAAAGCTTTAAAATTCGTTTATGGGAATGATTGTACATATAATGAATTAGATCGGCTTGTACAGCCTATGAATGATGATTTTAGAGTTGAAGTACTATCAGAGATTAGCCGACTAGGTCTTGAAAGCCAGGTACCGTTATTAAGAGAATATACTCGTAATATGGCAGGTAGTCAGAAAATGCAGGAACACGCGCAGCAAACGTATTCCAACTTATATGACTACTTAACTGAACTTACGAGCAATAAGTATATTCAACGTATTTTTTGTGGGCCATCAACCTTCAACCTAGATGAGGCATTAGAGCGTGGCGAAGTCATCCTAGTCAATGGAGCGTATGGTACTCTTCAAACACTGACTTACACAGTAGGACGGTTATTCTTGAACTTATTACGAGCAAGCACATTTAGAAGAAATCTAAAAGGAGAAATTAGAGCTCATCAATTAAGAGTGGATGAAATTGAAATGTTTGCGGATGAAGAGTTCAGCACCTTTATGGAAATGGCTCGTGAATTTGAAGTTTTTGTTGATGTAATACATCAGGGAAATGAACAGCTCACAGATGTTAGTAAACGATTAGGTGCCATGGTCAAGCAAAACGCTGTGCAGAAGTTTATCTTAGCTGGATTAGAGAATGAAGATGCAGACTACGTAGCAGATATGATAGGTGAGAAATATGTAATCGGACAAAGTAGTGGGACAGATGAAATGTCCACAAGTGGTTTCAAAACCCAAATTAAAGAAGAAAAAGATACATCGTTGAACCAACAACGATTAAATCTCTGAAGGGTTTTAACACTGAAACCGGAGAAGCTGGCGAGGTATTATTTAGAGGAGTTCACAATAATGAACGCTTGGATCCGGTTATAGGGATACTATTACCGTTACCAAAAGTATTATTTAGTAAACTTTCAACTACTGAAAGTTTAGTTGTAGAGGAAGAGCACAAAGATGTTAGTGAACCTGATTCCAATGAAGTGGTGGTTGTAACACAAGAAACTGATCACGATGCAAAAAATGATAAATTGGCCAAAATTAAAGAAAAGGCAGCGGCAAAAAAAGGAATTATGCAGCAGACAGAACATATTGAGATAACAAAGGAAGAGCATATCTTAGAGGAGAATGAGAAACCATTAGTGGTGAGGAATACATTTTGGGACAGTCCTGCAGAAGAACCAGTTCAAATAGAAGAAAAGCAAAAAGAGCTAGAACAAATACTCCCGCAAACTAAGGTGAGATTTGCTCCAGCTTCAATAGATGAGACAACTTTAAGATTAGCTGAAAGAATTAGACAAACTGCTGAGGATAAACGTTTGAACAAAGGGAGTAGTGAATCGGAGTAAAACTCCAATTCGCTACTCCCATTTTTCTTCGTTAAGGGTTAAGAATAAGTCGTTATACTCACTAAAGCAAACTTTACCTAATGGAGTTAAACTATAAAGTTTCTGACGTCCACTTGAGCTATAAGAAACTAAGCCTAGTGACTCAACCCAGACCAGGGCTGCGTTCAATTCACCTCTACGAACGCGAGCATTTAATGAAAGATCTTCTTTATTATAGTCTTGTTTTGATAGGGTTTCAATTATAAGCTTAGTAGCATTAGGGAGTTTCGAAATCATATCTTTAAGATAAACATGAAGTGGAGAATTTAAATCATAATTGTTTTCTGAGCCGGCCATAATAACAACCCTTTCTATTCATAAATATTATAACTCATATATTAACACATATTCTAATTAAACAATATATATATAACTAATCGGATACATATATATCACTAAAATTGAAAAGTACTAAGTTGTGAAGAAAAGGATAAAATATACTTTTTAATGTTTGGGTGAGATAAACAAGGAGGAGACTATGCACATACAATTTCTACTCACTTATATTAATTATGCTTTTGAATGCGCGACTTTATTACTATTAGGCATCAGATTTTTTGACATAGGTAAAGTGAAATTATTCAAATATATTATTGGATCTATAGCTTTGACTCTTATTTTAGTTCTTATTAATGAATTAGGTTTTAAGAAAGGATATGCAGAATTGCTTCTTGTAATTTCGATAACCACTGTCTATGTGATTATCTTTAAGATAAAACTAGTCTATGCTTTAATTGTAGCCATTTTTTTAAAACAAATACGTTTTATGTTTTCCGCAGTAATACAAATGGCTTTACCAGACATGAATATAGGAGCAACTGGCAGTATAACCTCAATAATTATTTTCGCTTTGACTATTGTAATTATAAGATATCGCATAACGTTCACCTATTTAAGGAGTGAATATATATATCATAAGAATATAGAAATGTTAACATACTCTTCTTTAACATTATTCGTTTTTGATATTATGGTGAGAACAAATTTCATCAATAATTCAATCCTGGGTACTCTTGTCGTTGCTTTTACATGTATAATAATGGTTTTAGTTATTTCAGTTCGTTTAGAATTCTCCAGGTAAAGGCAGTTACTCAGTTAAAATATTTCGTATTATTCGGATGAAGGGGGGGCTCACTCTTCATTTTTTTTACATTCTCATTATTTTTATTTATTGCATTTAAAATTGTTTTATTGAGTTTTGAAGCACGTATCCAACTAATTGATACAAAATGTCCGTCTTTCTGCTCATTAAAATATAGTTTTAATGATTTTTTATCGAATACTTTTATTTTTTTTAGGTTTGCATATAATCCACTCTGAACCCTCAGAAACTCATTATTTTCTAATTGTTCCTCGAATTTTATGAAATCATGAAGACTAAGTCTTTCAGTGAGTACACGTGACTTTTCTTGGTGATAAATAATTCTATTGTCAGTTCCTACCTCTAGATATAAAACATTCTCAAAATTAAGTTCAATAAATTCAAATGTAGCTAGTTTCTCTGAGGTTGAGACATGACCAGCTATTTGCATTAGTTCATTGAATGAGGCGGTATAAGCACTTGCAAATTTTTGAAGTGTTTGAGGCCTAGGGATTATTGCATTTCCGATTGTATTGTTGTCTCCTAATTCTACATCACGAATATAGCCATGACTCAAACTTGTTCTCTTTGCAGCTTCTCGAAGAGAATAACCACAGGACAATCTTAAATACTCGAGATATTTTCCGATAGGAAGATCCATTAAAAAAAGCTCCTTTATTGATTTTCGTGTTATGTATTATTTTCCCACATTAAGTTCATTATAATAGAATTCTCACACGAATAAAGATATATATGGTAACTACTCAATTAATGATTCACATATACAGCAAGTGATTTATTTGAATTCTAATCAGATTATAATTAAATATTGATTAAATTATAATCCTATAATAATTATCTTGGATATTTAGGGGAACCATATTATACTAAAAGAAAGGAATAAAAGGGGGAAAGGTTATGCACCATTTTTTTGATCCTTCCATAAAACCAATTGTTGTTACAGATCTATCTGATGAAATCATTGCTGTGAGAACGTTTGGACTGGAGCATTATGGCTACCCGAATTTGATAATGTATGAAGTTATTAGAGACTATGAAACACTTTTTTATATGATATTAGATAGCATTTTTTCACTTGAGTTTGACATTCAAAAAATTTTTATGTTTAACAACAATGAAGTGAAATTCACCTTAGATGAACAAAACAATGCAATTATAACTATGAGTAAACAGAGTGAAGTGAAGATAACTACATATAGAGACCCATTCTCACAAGAGATCGTTAAACATAAAACTAAAGGACTATTTGAATTATTTGGGCTACCGGAGGTTGAAATTAGTGGTACAGAAAATGAAGGAATAGAAATACTGGCCTATGTCGTTGACGAATTAAAGTCTGGAACGGTCATTGACGATTCAACTTCAATTGAAATCGAGGGGAATTATTACGAGTTGACGACACGTAGTGACCGATTTCGGAAACACCTTTTTGGAGATCTTAAAGATTGAATTTGTTGAATTAAAGCAGCAGTATAGACAGAAAAATAGAATAAAAATGAAAGAAGGACTGAGAAGAATAAAATAAGTTCTTCTTTTTTTGATTCAATATAGTAATATATCAGTATATTAATTAACATATTAACTAATCAAATAATTAGGAAGGGAGAACTAGTTTGGGACATGACACACTCATTGAGGAATTGGACTTCATATTGACCCATCCAATGTGTGGTACGAGGAACTTGGAATCATTCTACAATAATTGTTTATTCTCTTATGAGATTGTGCCTTTAATTGTTATCGTGAATCATATACAGTCCAAAAGGCCCGATTTGCTCACACAGTGGTCCAAGGAGAATGATCTAATACATAAAGTCACCAACGAATTAGATTTCAACCTTCCATCAGATACCAAAACCAAATCTGTAATAACTGTAGAAACTGATCTGCGTGCAAAAGAACCTAACAGTAACGGTTATTACTTTGTTGATTGGAATTCTAGTATGGAATATGAGCAAATTGATCTGTGCTTCAAAACAAAAAAAATTATGGTCACTTGCAAAACCTATGGTGAACTACTTTTAGTCGGTTTGGTTAAAACAGGAGAAAATAAATATGGTTTGTACTTAAAGTTAAAAGGAGAGAGCTAATATGAATAATTTACTTGAGGGAAATTCGATGAATCCGGATCCAATGAGAGAATATGAAGTATCACTAAGAAGAAAACAAATTCATCAAGGTGTCGTTCATGCTGTTGAAAATCATGCACCTTTCGGAAAAAATATGCAGTGTGCAATCGTTAAGCTGAATAACGGCCTGAAAGGCTTGATTCATGCAGAACAATTTGACACAGTTAAATATAGATCATTAGTCGGCTTTATAGATCACAAAATTGATTACATGGTTCTGGATGTTGCAAAACAAGGTCTTGATCCGAAATTAGAAGTCTTTAATAAAGAAACAGGAATTGTTTTATTATCTCGTGTTCAAGCTCTTGAAGAGCTCCAAGAAGAATTTTGGGAGACCGCAGATATAGATCATATTTGTCCTGCTACGGTTACTGGTTTTGAGGACGAACGTCTTTATGTAATGATAAAAGGGGTAAGCTGTGTCTTACCAATACAAGACTATGAATACGACTGGACAGTATCGGGAAAAAATCTGATCCCGTTAGGTAGTCAATTGACTGTAAAAATTAAGCATATTGACAGAGAAAAAAAGCAAGTAAGAGTAACAAGAAAAGAATTATTGGAGGACCCATGGGAGAGAGTTAGAGAAAACTTTAAAGTTGGAGATTTTCATCGTGCGACAATCACGAGTGTAGTAGAGAATGTGGGTATATTTGTTAAACTTGCTCCTGGTGTTGAATCAATTGCGTGGTTCCCTAATCGCGTTCCATCTCATGGGCAGTTAGTCGGCAAAACAGTTTCAGTCATGATTAAAAACATTAAAGCCGAAGACAGACGAATGCGTACAAAAATTGTCCACTTTCCACACGAAATACTTTAAGGGGGGAACTTGATTGGAACATCTGGTATCTCCTTTAACTAATTCTCCACCACAAGTGGTTCATATTTATCCTCTACTCGATGATCCGTATGCTCATATTACTCAATTAGGTGAATTAACAAAACATAACTATCACTACATCTTGAAAAAAATTGAGCATGGCTGGATTACAGACCGGGATATAGAAATTGTGAACTTTGTATCCGTACATCGATGGGTTACGCTATCTCAAATTTTTAAAATCTTCTTCCCTGATGTTGAGCGTGAGGAGACAGTTCGTAATCGTATACGAAAAATGATGAAATATGGTCTATTGAGAAAGATCGAATGGTCAAGTTATTCGAAAGGATCTGTAGGAAGACCAAGTTTCTACGAAATTGGTGCAAGTGGGGCGGATATATTGAAATTTAGATTCGGTGCCTTTTTGGGCCATCGTGATCCAAGAAATCCCAAACCCACGACCATGCTTTTTCGAATGAAGTACATAGCCACCAATGAGTTGTATCTTCAGTTGAGAGAGCATTTTAAATTGGTACATTTTGAATTTCATCCAATCCTTAAGCTACAAGAAGAACAACAAGTTCCTACCGCTAAATTTACTTTGATTAATCCTGTAGGCAAAGAAATGTCCTTCATTCTATTATGTCATCGTGAGGAAGAAAAATGGCTCAAAACAATTCGTTATCAAGCCATGTTCTATAAACAGTATTTAAAAAATAGTGAAGGTAGCAGTATTATGATCGTTCATGTATCTACAACTGACAAAGCCAACTTGGTTAGTAAAATATTTGAACAAGAAGGATTATCTACTGTTTGGTTTGTAACCGATGAAGATTTGTTTGACAAAGATATGGTTCTAACAAAAAGTTTCTTTTTCTTCAGTAATGGAGAAAAGGTTTACTACGATCTGCAATAATGCTGAAAATAGGTGATAGCATGAAAAGAATTTTTATTGCATCGTCTGATCCAGATGAATGTGAATGGATTAAGGAAGAGTTAGAAGATTTCGGTAGGGTTGTAAAAGCAATAGATTCTTTGGATTTCTTTATTTCTCAATGGGAATCAGTAGAATCGGAGATACTTATACTTACAGAGAACGTTGTTAAGAATACTGAATCATTCGAAAAGCTTCTGCACAATGTTAAAACAAACTATCCGTATGTAAAAATGGTTTTTCTCTATTTCAGAGATGCGGATGATTTTGTGAGGAGATTAACTGATATCGGATTGATCTGTATATCTTACAATTCGTTAGATGTCGGTGTAATAGAAATGAGAATCAAAGGAGAGCTTGGACCGGTTTCTGAAGTGAATACTCATACCGAGACTGAAGTTACCGAAAAGGTGACTATTGACTCGGTAATGATTAAACGCAGCGAAGTGGATGAGACTTCAAGAGAGTCCACAACCGAAGAATCTGAAGAATCGTCTGGATTACAGCACCCTATGGACGAACCGTGTAATGTCTCAATTGATGAAGTGGGGAATACGAGAAAAGCATCAGACAAGTTACTTAAGGTATTAGCCAATAAAGGTAATGAGTTTAAAACGTTTCTGAATAAGAGAAACAAACAATCTAATACATTAGATGTAGAAGGATTAAACTTTGATGCTGTATTTAACCAGTCTAGGAATAAGGTTAAAGTTAGAGATCGTTACATTGGTACAGCAGTAATTGCAGTAACCGGTGTGGAGAAGGGTGTTGGGTGCACACACACAGCACTTATGATAGCTAACTATTTAGCCAAGCAGAAGTTTTCAGTAGCATTAGTGGAAGCGAATGAATCTAATGAGTACAAGGAGATAGAAGCTGCCTATGAAGGTTTAGATGCAGATCTATTGAATACAGTGAGTTTCTTTATTAATGGAGTCCATTATTATAAGAACGAAAGTTGTATTGATATGATCTCTCTGCTCTCAGGGAACTATTCATACATCATTCTGGATCTGGGTTGCTATGATACAACTTCTTCATTTAATGAATTCTTAAGAGCAAACTTACAGATAGTAGTAGGGGGAGTAGTGAGTGGAAGCAAAACAAAATCCATACTTTCTTTCAAAGCCAGATTCACTTAGACCAAAGTAAGTGGAGATTATGTCTACCTCTAGCTGAGAAAGAATCAATTAAAGATATAAGCAAAAAAATGGATCGGCGTAAAATCTATCGTATACCTTATTTTCCTGATGCATTTGATACAACATCAGAAATAGATGGAGTAATGGAAAATATCTTGAAGGTCAATCAGCAACATAAATTATCTTTACTGCGTAAAAAAATGCTGAACATCATGGAATAAGGAGGAGGAGATTATAGAGCTTAATGCTTTATTTTTTGAGTTGATACTTACGGTTATTTTAATGTATGTGTTATATCGAATACCAGTGAAGAACAATCATTACAAGAGATTTGAGAGAATACTTCTTAGTTCTCAGATTATTGTACTGCTAATTTTGTATGTATGGGATTTATTCTTCATGAGAGTATTCTCTCAACTGTTATACGCGTATACATTCTATTTCATGATTAGGCGATTTAGTGGGGAAAGCAAACTAAGGGAAACAAGGACGACCTTTTTAGTAATAGGAGCATCAATTGTATTGGGTTTAACCCCCTATGCTTATGCAGCTTCGCTATTGTTTTCTGTTTTTATCGCTGTCAAAACATTTAAAGAAATACGAAACGAGATAAAATACTTTATATTATTGATCTTAATAAATATTGTTAGTTTGATCTTTCTGTACCAGGGGCTCGGTGGTAACCTGGATGCGCTAAGTAATGTAGTGACAGTTGTCAGAATTGCACTTTGTATGCTTCTTTTATTGGTAACGATAGACTATCAATCTCGTATCATAGAAGGAACTTACGTCAAAGCCATTACTGATTCATTAACAGGTCTTCTGAACAACAAAAAAATAAAACAAGTTATACGGTCAACGATTGATGCACAAGTGGATTTCAGTATAATGTTCTTGGACCTGGATGACTTTAAATCAATAAATAAAGCCGTTGGACACGCTGCTGGTGATGAAGTCTTAAAATCAGTTGCAAAAATAGTAAAGGAAGAATTTGATGGGATTGGGTTTGTAGGTAGGTATGGTGGAGAGGAAGTAGTTGCTATTCTAACAGATTCATACTCTGGCTCGTTACTGAAAAAAGCTGAAGATATCCGGATAAGAGTTGAAAATGAAGTTATATACCAGTCAGATCAAAGTGTACATGCAGTAACTGCGAGCATAGGTGTTTGTGACTGGACAGAAGAATGGTCTGCGGAAGAATGTCTCAAGAATGCAAATGAGGCAATGTATAAAGCTAAATCACTCGGAAAGAACAGAGTCGTTCATTACAACGAAATATGGGTGGAACAATATTAGTATATTAG
This sequence comes from Paenibacillus sp. 1A_MP2, assembly GCF_052244825.1. Classification (NCBI taxonomy): domain Bacteria; kingdom Bacillati; phylum Bacillota; class Bacilli; order Caryophanales; family Paenibacillaceae; genus Paenibacillus; species Paenibacillus sp. 1A_MP2. Next base: position 329,944 of record NZ_JBQQCS010000005.1, read on the forward strand.
TATATTGATATTATTATATATTAACATCAAAGGAGATTTACAATGTCAAAAATCCGGTTTCGGCAAAAACAATTACTTTTAGCAGGAGGGATTGGTGCACTTTCTGTATTACTGCTTTGCAGTATCTTTGGTGTTCTATATGTCAACCACTTGACTAACAAGTACACTGAAAAGCGCTTATCAGTAGAACAAGAACTTGCACAAACCCAACAGGTACTGAAAGAAGACATGATTAAGGTAGAAGTCGTCACCAGGAACATTTCATCTGGTGAACCCATACAGGAGAGTGATTTGGAAACACGTCTGATGCCACGCAATGCTGTATCAGAGGAAATGGTGCTTTCTAAAGAATTAATTCGAGGTAAGGTTGCAAAAGTGGAGTTGCCCACTAACACACCCGTTACCTCCACTGTAATTTACGAAGATGAAATCACTTCTAGAGACCTTCGTAGTCAAGAGTTTAGGTTGATGGAACTTCCCTCAAAACTTCAGAAAAGTGATTACGTCGATGTTCGTATAAAGTTCCCGTCGGGGCAGGATTACATCATCTTAAGTAAGAAGCGCGTAGAAGATTTGATTGACGGGACCGTTTGGTATCACATGAATGAGAAAGAGATTCTTAATATCTCTGGTGCAATTGTCGATGCGTACATTCAGGATGCAACTATTTACGCGTTGTCATATGTAGAACCTGGCATTCAAGAGAAAGCCATAACCACTTATCCGGCCAATAAAGCAGTACTGGATCTTATCGATTCGGACCCGAACATCGTCCAAAAAGCTACAACAGAGCTGGAGCGGAGAAATAGAATCAAATTGGAAGAGGCAATGAATGCAATGACTCCGGAGCAGAAACAAGAGTATAAAAATAAGTTGAACACTCAACAGATAGCTGAAAACCAAGCCAAAAGCGCACAGCCAACAACACAGCAACAATCAACAAACGATTTGATAACTGAAGCGGAATCAACTCCCCAAGTAGATACCGAAATGATCTTCAATGATCAAAATAGTGTAGGAGCTGAGACACCATGATGAAGCAAGTCGTATTTATCGGCGCTTTTGAAAAATCAGACATTCTTTTCTATATCGCAAAGTTACTCTCTATACATCACCGAGTCGCGGTTGTGGATGTAACATCCAATGCTGATTATCGTTACGCGTATCCTAAGATTCCTGAACAAACAGGGACCCAACAACATGATCGATTCGATGTGATCGAAAATATGACACTTGAAAAATATGAGCAATTAAAAATGGAAGAAGCCTATGACTTCGCCCTTATAGACATCAGTTATAAGGAAGAACTTCAACGCTGGCCAAATGCAGATCAGTACTTCCTGGTCACGTCACATGATAATGCAGTCATGCAACGAAACGCGGAACTTATGGATGCTTTCTTTCAAGGGAAAAGCCAATCGGACCTCGTCCCAATGTTCAAGTTAGTTCAAGAGACAACAAAATATACGGAACTAGTGATCAATGAGCTATTTGAGAAGCACCCCATTGATTGGAAAGAGACCTTTGTCTTTTATCCAGATGAAAGGGATATAGAAAGTAAACACATGAATCAGCAATTATCAATGATGCACATTAAACGGCTATCAAGTGATCTGAAGTTGGCGATACAGGGCGTTTTGGGACAGATCTCGGGGCAGTCAGATAAAGAAATAAAATCGCTCTGGAAGAAAGCTGAGAGGGGAAAATAAAACATGACAATTATATCGTTTTGGGGAATTCAGCATGGTTTAGGTGTGACAAGCAGCACGGCTGCAATTGCTGCTTTAATCGGAATGGAATACCAAGTGCGCACATTAGTCTCACAGCCGCAATGGGCAGATAATACGCTTCAGCGCATATTTCAAAAAACAGTCCAGTCTCAAAACCCACAGGGGTTCCAGACGAGTGGAGGGCTTGATGCTCTTGAACGGGCAGTCCGAGCCGGCAAGATTGACCGTGATGCAGTAAAGAATAACTCACTTATTTTAGTGCCTGACCGACTTGATATTCTCAAGGGTACAAATAAAAGTGATCGCATTCAATTTGATGATGCAAGTGAAGTCATTAATTTGATCTACAAAAAAGCCACTGAATATTACGATCTGGTGCTTCTCGATCTACATAGCGGCGGTAACAGCCCGGTAATCCAAGATGCATTAAATCAATCTGACTTGAATGTGGTTTGTTTATCTCAAAACATCAATGTATTAGAACGATTCTTCTTACAACGTGAAAGCATGCCTGAAGCAATCAAGAAGAAGCCATTTATCCTGCTCATCAGTCAGTATGATGAGGACTCCAAATTTAAAATCAGAAATATCTGTAATAAGTTTCGTTACAAAGGACCAGTGTTCTCACTGCCGTACAATACCAGCTTCAAAGACCACTCCAACGATGGTGACCTTCAGGGGTTCTTCCGGAGGAATCAGCAGCTGGCTACGTTCCATCCGAATCGTTTCTTTATCGAAGAGGCAAGGAAGCTTGCGATCCACATTTTGAATGCAGCGGGAGTCAACACAAGCATCAAACAAATTTCTGGGAAAGGAGCATAAGTAGATGGCATCATCGGGCATTATTAATTTTTTGATTATAGCCACTACTGTCCTGGGTTTTATCATACTTTTCCTATACTTGCTTTGGAAAAAACCAATTCGGAAAAATGATGACTTGGCCCAAGCGAGAGCAGAACAGTACTCCATTCCTGTTTTGGTCGACTTCACGAAAGTCATGATTAATGAATTCATTAACACAAACCTTATGGATATGGGTCTGTCAGGTGAAGAGTTTGAAAGGCGACAAGCCATCGTCAATCAATTTCGCAAATCATTGCGTAACACGGTTTCGGGAGAAATTAGCGACAAAATTTATGTGAAGCAGCAGATCGATAACATTCTTGAACGTGATTATGGAATTAATGAGACCAATATCGATCTGGTGCTGCCGTTTACGCAACCAGAAAAATTAACCTCACAGGATCGTTTCGACATCCTAATGCACCACTTCAAGAAAGAGCACGGCTATAAAGCACTGACATACATGATCGAAAAGTATGATTTAGGTCAACTCAAATATGTCATTGAAGATGGGAAAACCCCATCTTACATCATTACAGATGATGAAATACGAGAAATCTATCGAAAAGAGATCCGCAACCTGGATTACAAGGATAAACTCAGTATCGTTGTTCAGCGAGTATATCAGTTATACAAAGGGTTTGGCGTAATCGATGAAATCCGGGATATGACCATCGATGGAGTATCTGGAGGTGTATCCGGGGCACCAGAAAAAATGAAAACAGTGGAGCATGAAATTGAGTTGTTGGGCAGGATGAGATATACCAAACGCGGTAATAACTCTGTCTCGATTTTTCACAAAGGTAAAACGATTCACCTATCATTTTTGGAATTCGAATCAGAATTGGAAACTAAGCGTGTTGCACAAAACATTTACAAGCATAATAGTCCTGGTCCCTTAACAGAAACAACAGGCTATGTAGTGAACGATATGGCAGATGGATCGCGTGTTGTCGTTGTCCGTCCACCATTTGCTGAGAATTGGGCATTTTGGGTACGGAAATTTGATATCCCCAATCTATCTATGGAATTTTTGATTCCAGACTCTCATAAAAATGCCGAGCTACCAAGAGATATGCTCAAGTTTTTAATGAAAGGTGGGCAAACAACCGGATTCACTGGGAATCCGGGTGCAGGTAAAACATCATTGATGATGACTAGTATCGGATTTATTTATGCCTTTCTGAATTTGCGAACGCTGGAACTTATTTTCGAACTTAACTTGCGACAACTCTACCCAGGTAGAAATTCCATGGCACTCAAAGAAATACCAACCGTTCCAGGACAGAAAGCCTTGGATCTAAAGAAGAAATTGGATACGGATGTAAGCATTTTGGGAGAGGTAGCAAGTCAGTCCGTTGCTTCCTGGATGATTCAAATGACGCAGTCAGGCAGTTTGTTTACGATATTTTCCCATCACGCAGTATCGGCTAAGCAGCTAATTAAATGGTTCCGAGATGCGCTCCTATCCATGGACATACTTCAAGATGAACGATTAGCGGAGCAACAAGTCGCGGAAGCAATCAAATGGGACGTACATGCAACTCGTGATCATACGGGGAAACGTTATCTTGAGCGTTTCACGGAGATTAATCTGGTTCAGTACGACGAAACATTTTTCGATCGTACAGAAGATTACGAGGAGATGAAGAAAGAAAGCTTACGAAGACAGTACGGACCAATTTGGAAAGAAGCTAATGTTATTGAATATAGAGATGGAGGATATGTAGCTATCAATCCAATTTCTTCGGAACGAATCAAGCAGATGAAAGAAGCAATGCTTGAGGAAGATTGTATCGCATTTGATATGTTTTTAAATAAACATTGGGGAGGACAAGACCAATGTCTACCAGCTTAATCGTTCTCCTCTCACTTATGGCACTTACGAGTATCCCGTTGATTTACTACTTTTTTAAATCGAGGAAAGATCAGAAAAAAAGAGTAGATATCTTTAACGCTAGTCGTGTTCAAAAGCGAACAAACGCCAAAATGATGGTTTTTTATCAAAAGTCGTATGATAGATTCTCAGCGATGCCTATTCTACGGAACCAACTCATAAGTATTCGTAGAAGGCTGTCTTTAATCAATACCTATGACGAGTTCACCATACGTAAAGAAACCATGCGGATTACCTTTTTGATTCTAGGCTTAATCTTTGTTGGTATAACGTTGGTTGCCTTTGTCAGTTGGAGCTTTATCGCCATCATGATTGCGATAGCCGTAGCCATAGTGGCAAACGGACTGCTTATTACTATTTTTGTGAGTCGAGTGGAGAGTCGATTATTGAATCAGTTTGCAGATTTTTTGGAAGAAACGCGTCATGAGTATCAAGAAACACAGCGAGTGGATGATGCCCTGTATAACGCAGCTCAAATATCTCCACATGCCATTAAACTGCAAATAGAAAAGATTCATGATGTGATTTCTTCAGAAGATCCTCAAGCCCAACTAAGTGAGTACTACACGGTTGCCCCCAACCGCTATCTCAAAATTTTTGCTGGTGCATCTCACATGATTATGGAATACGGCGACAAAATAACTTCTGATGGATCAATGTATTTGGGCACGATCACTAAGATTGTTAAACAAATTAGAGATGACATGCTGCGTCGAAGAATGCTGAATTACCAACTACAGGGTCTGACAATGATTGCCTTATCGCCACTTCTTCTATCTTTTCCTGTTCGAAAGTGGGCGGAGAATTCTTTTCCAGTCACAGAACAGTTTTACAGTAGCAGATTGGGATACATCATATTAATTCTCATATTTGCTGCTTCTGTAATCAGCTATATGTTCGTTCGTAAGGTTGGAGAACTTGACGAGGATAAGGGCGGGGGTTCTTCTCCTAAGACACAGTGGGAAAAGAAAGTTTACTCTTGGCCGTGGGCTAAATGGATTATAGATCGATTAGTTCCTCAGCGGCATACAAGGGCGCATTATAAACTATCTATGCTTCTAAAAGAATCAAACTCGCCACTAACTAAAGAGTGGTTTTATATACAACGGTTGACGGTGAGTTTGGCAAGTTTTATTGCCGTTGTCATTCTATGCGTATTCCTGCACTACAATGCAGCTCATCAAATTCTAACGACTCCCACAGTAGCACAAGCAAACCTGTTGGGTTCGTTAACAGGTGATGAACTACAGCATGCGAATCAATTAACATCGTTTGACAACGCAGTAATGAATGATTTTAAGGAGGTGAAAGATCAATCAAGAGATAGTTTGGTTCAGACCATTGAAGCTCAGACCAGCATCAACATGGATCCGGCAATGATGGAGCAAACCATGGCTCGAATTTTAACCAAAATGAACACTATTCAGAATGAATACTTCAAATGGTGGGAACTATTTATAGCCTTCGGGGTAGCATTTATCGTCTATTACATACCGATGTGGGTTCTCCAGTTTAAGAGACGAATGCGTGCCATGGAGATGCAAAATGAGGTGGACCAGTTCCACACGTTAATCTCGATCCTTATGCAGTTTGATCAGATGTCAGTGGATACGGTCTTAGAATGGCTGGAACGCTTTAGTGTCATTTTCAAGACACCCTTACGTAAAGCTGTACTAAATTTTGAAAGTGGTGCAGAACAAGCATTACAAGAGTTACGTGAAGAAGCACCTTTTGCATCATTTGACCGGGTTGTGAGAAGGTTGATCCGTGCAAGCGAGAGAGTGTCCGTTGGAGAATCTTTCAATGATCTTAATATGCAGCAAGAATACCATGCCAAGGATAAAGAGGAAAAGATTACTCGGATTATTCTACAAAAAGCAGTGATGGGGAAGTTGATTGGATTTATGCCCACCAGTCTTTTAATTACAGCGTATCTGGTTTTTCCGATGATCTATATGTCGTATAAGAGCATGTCAGGAATCGGTTTCTAAATGATTGGTGAATTCAATAGGGTCATCGCATTTACTATTTTACTGTTTGATCAAACACAATCTATCAACTAAAAGGAGTTAATAAAAAATGAATAACGTACCAGATTGGCTGAAGGTAGCTGCAGGAATATTTCTAACAGTAACGCTAATAGCTATTATTGTTTATTTTACAGATACAGCACAAGAAAAAACTAAAGAAGCTGGTGATGAAATCAATGGTATTTTTAATGTAATGAGTAACTCCAAATACACTCAATACACCAGTGGTTCAAAAACAGGTAGCCAGGTCGTTAACGCAATCCGTCAGTACGCGAGAAAGCCTCAATTTGGAATAAAAGTAATTACGGGTAAAGGCGATGTTTCCTTCTACGGTAACCCTTTTACAAGTGACGGAACAGTCACTGCAACAAAAACGAATGACTTTGCTAAAGCAGAAGACCCTAAATCCCCTGCTTACATTAATTTATCGGGAATGTTCGAACCTAAAGTCGTTCGAGATGCTAACTCTGTTGTTGTAGGTATCGAATTTCAACAAGCTCCCTGATTAATTTCTCAAGTGTTTCCCTTCTCTCTCATAGGGAAGGGAAATTCTCAGAGAAAGGAACGATAAAGTTGAATCAGAATACACAAGATTTTATTTATTACGCAGCATGGATAATGATCTTCGCTATTGCTTTAGGATCGGCTGCTCTAGGTCTAGAACAACAGCAGAGATATCAGGGATCCATTCAAGAAGTATCGACAATGGACTATAGGTTATTTACTACTACTGGATCGATTGAAGAAGAGACATACACTGGCGCCGAAGTCTTGCAAAGCGTACAACGTATTCAGAGCATTAAAGCAGATATTCAGGTAGAAGGAATTACCTTCACTCCGTCCATTGACATTGATAACACAGATGTATCCATGGTTAACCTGAATAAATCGTACAAAGCAAAATATGTCCGCAATTCAGAGGGAGTAATTACTATCATCATTTTTACATAAGGAGGAGGGCACGTTGGGGTCTCAATTATCAAAATTATTTGCCTCGATTATAGGAATCATACTTTTGTTCATATATCCCTTGTATCAAAGTATGGAACGTCAAGATGACTTGGCTCAGATTGTTGCACACAATACCGTCACCCGATTTGTGGATGCGGTACGAACAAAGGGATACGTCACACCAAACATGTATAAAGAATTTAATGAGGAGCTTGCTACAACGGGTAACTTGTTCGAAGTCGAAATGGTACATGAACATAAACTTTACATTCCAGTGTATCGAGATCCAGCAAACCCGAATACGTTTGAGGGGAAATATGTCACGGATTTCAGTAATTTCTACACCGATGATATTATGAAAGTTTTGTTTCCAAATACAACAGAGTCTTTGCAAAGTGAAAATAGAAGATATCTCTTAGAGGTCGGTGATTTTTTCACGGTATCCATTAAAAACAAAAACAGAACACCAGCAACACATATGAAAGATATGTTGCTTGCTAGTAATACAGGCGATAACACCAAGATTTTTGTTCCATACGGCGGGATGGTAATCAATGAAGACAACTAACCTGGCAATTATATTTATTCTCATCGTTGTGCCGTTTTATCTAATCATGGACATAAGGGTATCGGATCAGAAAACTGTAAACCGTTTAGAAAAACAATATTCAGCAGCACTACATACAGCTGTTCAAGATGCTGCATACGCACTAAACCAAAATGAAAATCAAGATAAAGAGGCTTCTTATCAGTCTACTAAGTTCTTTAATGCCAATAAAGATGCAGCTATAGAAACTTTTTGGAAAACAATGTACCTCAATTTTGGATCAGGATCTGACCAGATCTCCCAGGCTGTCCTCGAATCGTTTGTACCGGTTATAGCAGTTACCGATTATAACGGGTTTCATCTCTATGCATTCACTGAATATATGGATACTTCAGGTCAAAAAGTCTTTAAGCACGCATGGAAGCCTGAAAAACCTTATGCATATTCGGATCAAGCTGGGAACAGTATCAATTTCACGTTAGACAGTTATGTAAAAGTATATCAAGCTTCAACTCAGACCTGGGTCGAAGGATATCGTGAAGAGTTGGAAGGACTCACTGATGTTCCGTTACTGAATAACGCAAAACTGTTTGATGAAGTACGTCGTAATACAATCGTAAAGTCGGTGCAGAAAGATGTGGCTTACTTCATAAACAAGCATAATACTTTTGCAACTCGACTGGGTAGTTATTATCAATTTAAACTCCCACTGATCCCTAATGAGGAATGGGTGAACAGCATTAATGACGTTGGAATCATGGCATTTATTCAGGGACTACCGGTGGGACACCAATTCTATAATAACTATGCATTTGGGAGCGGTCGGATTTTGAAAAAGAACGTAGTCTATGGGGCAGTAGACGAAAGTACAGGTCTTAAATTCTACTATCGTAGTAACTATCCATTAAACCTACGTGTTCTAGAAACCTTTACATCTGAGAAGGATGCAGCAGCTGCAGGATACATGCCTACTGACTCGCTGAATAAGAGATAAAGATATGGGTGTTGGATCTTGTGTCGGTTCATCCTTAAGGGAAGGATGGAGAAAGGATAATCATTCTCCTAAGTGGCCGCATTAAAGAGTATGATTCAGAACCGGCACAGAGTCGAGCCCCTAAGAATTAAATATGTTCAATTTAGCCGAAAAGTATTTAGGAGAAAATTTAACACCATGATATAATAGTAATATATTAGTTAATATATTGATTAACATCGAGTGCTCTTAATATTTAATGTCGGCTAAGAGAGATTTATTAATATGCCGATAAATTGTAAAGAGTCCAAATTGAAGGGAGAAATTTTAAAATGAAAAAAATCTTACTTGCTACTTTGATAGGTGCAATGGCAATTACTGCAACAGCAGGGGGTTCAACAATTCATGCGGCAAGCACTCCAAAGCAAGTAGAGGTACTGTTGAATACCGTGAAAATGAAGTTTCCTGATGCTAAGCCATTCCAAGATGGCCAAGGTAGTGTCATGGTTCCGATTCGCTTTGTATCTGAAGCGTTGGGTGCCAAGGTGACGTACTCCAAGGAAGGAAAAGTGTCCAAGGTGGGGGTCGTAAGCAAAGACCATAAGGTGGATATGACGATCGGGCAGACTACAGCCCTGGTTAACGGTCAGAAGAAAGACTACGGTACCCAGATTATCTTGAAGCAGAACCGGACATTCGTTCCGTTGCGTTTGGTGAGTGAAGGACTTGGCCAGAAGGTAGAGTGGGATAAGATTGGTCGTTGGGTCTGGATCGGTAACAAAGAGTTCCGGAGTACAGATGATAAAGTGTTTAAGTTAACCAAGTTAAGTGATTTTAAAGCATATACACAAAGTGAAGAATTCTTCAAAAATATTAAGCTTGAGAAATACAAGAATATTAAGATTATTAAGGAAAGTGATCTTCCTATCAAGTTAGGTGACGGACAAATTGTATATGAGATTAACAAGACAAAAGATTCAATACTAGGCGATGGAGTTCAAATCCGTAGCAGCCAGAGAGGGAACTCAATTACATTTTTAGTGAAGAACAGTTATGGTCGTGGTCGTGGAGTAGTAGATGCTGCATTTATCAATAATGACGATAAGACAGGCATGAATTTTTATCCCGTACTAAGTCGGTTGGATAAATTTAGAAACGGTGAATATCTTGATAGCTACGAAGGATGGAAAAATTTCAAAATGACACAGGCAGACTATATTCTTTTAAGAGATGGTGAGCTGGACGAATACGCTGTGGCCATCATTAATCCGTTTAAGTAAAGGAGCTATGATCTGAATGAAAAGGACCATCAGTTCCATACTCAGTTTAATAATCATTTTGTCCTCTGTGCTTGTACTTTTTACTTTTCAATCTGGTGAAGCTGAAGCAGCAATTTACCCTGTGGGTGCAAGTCGATATACGCAAGACGAAAACAATCCAAACCTTTACTATTTTGTTGGAATGGTGTATTACGAAGTTTGGAAAGACAGTGGAGGTAAATGGACTGATAAAGGGCATAAACCGGGAGATAAAGTTAGCGTTGTAGATGGTGGAACCTACCAGTTTACATTTGCCTCTGGTCGAAGAGTCAAAAATATCACAGTTAAACCTTTTAATTTTGACGGGGGCCCTACAGCAGACAAAATTTTCAATACTTCGCGTGGTGGAGAATTAGCTGAAAAGCCCCAGCAATATTATAATGATGCAACATCAAGCAGAAACTATGATAACTATGATAATACACCGGTATTAGGAAAAGGTACGAACTCTGCACGGAAAGAAGTTATCGTTAAAGATGGAGTATTATTAGCCAGGGCACAAGCAGTCGATCGAAGACTTGAGGAAGAAATAGAGAACAAAAAAGTCTTCCACCCAAATGTCGAAGGCTATCGCTATTTCTTCCCAACCCTGTTCACTATTGAGCTGGAACCGGAAGAAGGCAAAGCTGTGGTAAAATACTGGACCACAACTGGCCAAAGCCTTGATGGTGTAGACGGATTTGCCAACAAGGAAGTGAAGCTGGAGAAGGATAAGTCATACAACTTCACCCATACCGCTCCTAGTGAGAAGTACACGTATGAGGGTCACAAGAAAAGTACACAAGGAGATCCTTCGAGCTTATCTCGAAAGTCCGGAGATCCAGGACAGTTTGTATACAATGGCCAATATCCGAACTATTACGTGTACTTCTACTACAAGCTTAAAGGAGATCCACCACCACCTGGAGGACCAACTTGTACCCAACCGGCTCCAGGGCGCACCATAGATGGCAAGTACATGGATCCGGTCGTCACAGCCATGATTAAAGCCGATCAGCGCGGAAGTGAGATGTTCGATGTGCTGAAGGGTATTCCGACATCGGAAAGCTTGTACGGAAATGTCTTCAGTCGAGATTATTTGTTCCAGAACAAATTTGTGCAAATGACCGGCACATGCGAATACAAGGTTACCGTCTTGCAAAAATGGACCTTAACATGGATGGATCCCAGAACGGTTACTTCGCCTAATGGTCAAACATCTACGGTCTATGATATTCCGAGATCTGAACCAGATGAGCGGAGACCGGAGTACACTGTCATTCGTCCATACTCATACTGGACAATTGCTGAACTGGGAGTATATAACATCATGGAAGCTACGCTTGAGAACTACGCTTTTAGCGGTGAACAAATCGTGATCACGCCTGAAGGCTATACGCCACCAGACTTTACGGCCGACACCACCGGTGATATTTACCCTGCTCCAGATCCGGGTATCGTTCCTGGACCATCTCGAACGAAGCCGGGGGAACAAGCAGACCGTCTATGGATGAAGAAAATCTACAGGCAGTAGCCGAAGCTGCTGTTCCGGATGTGCAAGTCGAGAACGATTCGCTGATATTCAAGGGCCAAACTATCATGAACAAGCAGCGCACAGCGAAGGAGGGTCCGCAGCCTGGTCAAATCCCAGCTCCAGTGCATATCGGGAAAGACGTGCTGTACAGCCCGTACAACTATATACCTACTGAAAAAGTCAACAAGAAGGATACAACCAGCAAAGGAAAAATCAATTACATCCTGGCCGAAGGTAGCATCGATGCCGAAGAGGAGGAACTTGAATACGATATCCACAGCATTAACACCGTAACGGTCCATACGCCGGTTGTGAACTACTCTGCCGTGTCGGATGATCAGCCGCACAACCAGAAAACGAAGCCTAATATGAGCCGATCAGCATTGATTCTGGAGAGACCGTTTACCGTCCGGATCCCAACGTCTGGACAACACCTGGATGTTAGTCAGTATCCTGGATACGGAAATCGGGATTATGCCAAATATTTCCGGACTAAACAAGTGCGATTCATGTTCGATGTCTATACTGGCAGCCGAAATCAATTTATCCCGGCTAACACTTGGATCGACATACCGGTGAATCAACTTGATACTGAGTTCTATCTGCCTGTATGGGTAGATGAAGGTAACTACCAAGTGTATTTCCGGAATATCGCTGAAAATGCACCGGAGGGATATAACTGGCAGTCGGATGCAAACTTGGATCTGGCCAATCACGCTGCAGTAGACGAGGTTTCTGTGGAAGTAATTGGAAGGTTATATGATTTTCATATCACGGACATCGCAGACTACAACTGGGAGAGAGTATTCCGGACATTCGCCGGCAGCAAAGATCCGAGCGGTGCGAGCTACTGGGTAGGACAGAATGGGATTGATGGAGATCCCCGCGGTAACCTGGCGCAGTTCACCTTGCCGATCCGTCCCGGTAGTAACCCATTAACGGGTATGGGCAATGTCTCAATAAAAACTGGATACCACTTCAAGTTTGACTTCAAAACGAAGGGGAATATGTTCAATAAACAAGATGGAATTCGTATAACACCGACCTTCACATACGTCAGTAAGGCCGGTGGTACACCAATACCAGTTGACTTGTATTACAAAACCAATGAAAAACCGTTTGTGAAGATTGGATCTGCAGAGGACACAGTCCAGCGGTATGTCGTTTTAAATGAACGACTACGGAATGTTCCACTGGGAGGCATGAAGAATTCAGGGTACTGGAAATACGATCAGCACTTGACGGCAGCCGAGAAAATTGGAGTCGATCGAGAAGAGTTTATGAGGAACTACGTACTCAAATATACCAAGTTAAAAACGCCTGTCGGTGGGTACGATAAGCTCATTCTTCCAGAACAACTCAAGACCCTGATCGGATCCAAGGACATACCGAGTAATGCTTCCGTTACTCCGGAACGTGCAAATGCATCGATACAGCAGTGGTATGGGGAGTACAGTATACCAGCAGCTCCATATGTTGTCCCATCTGGAACTAATCTTGCGGAGTATGGCCGGACAAACGGAGGACTCACTGATAAGTCGCCAATCTTCTTAAAAGATGGCTACATCATAGTGAATTTTGACATCGAGTCTATCCAAGCAGGGAAGGTCAATGAGCCGCATTTGCAGTACATCCATGCACCATTGATGAACCAGTGGAAAGTGGAAGGGTACCAGAATTCGATTTTGGACTCATTTTTGAAGAGATACAACGTCAAGGATGGAGATGTCGTGTTCTACAACGCTGATAAATCCAGCCGAGATGACTTTAGCGCACAAGCACCACACTAATATTTACGGGGCTGTATCACTGCCCCGTTCCTTTAAAGGAAGGAGACTGAAATGAAATTTTTTATGAAAATCAGCTTACCTTTATTTTTTTTCGCCTTTTTTTGGACTTTCACGCTTCAAACACAGGTGAATGCTGCATCGGATGATGATTTTTTACTCTCGCCGGTGAAAGAAATTGAACAATCCAGTGGGTATTACCGGGACGTAGTTAACGGAGGGGAAACGAAACAGTATACGTTTTACCTGAAGAATCTCATTAAGACACCGATCGATCTATGGATCTATCCTGCAGATGCAGCACCTATGGTTAACGGTGGTAAGAGCTACGTGCTGAAGGGAGAGAAGAATACTTCCGTGGGCTCATGGACATCGCCATCACAAGCCCAGAAAGTCCGATTAAAACCACTTGAAAAGCTGAAATACGTTTACACCGTGAAAGTGCCCAAGGATCTGGATCCAGGGGAATATGTAGGCGGTATCGTAGCTGAACAAATACCTGATGAAGAAGCGAGTCCATCCCAAGTCCAAGACAAAGCAGTATTGCTAATAGAAAGGATTCCACGCATTGGTGTCCAGATCGTGCTGGAGAAGGACAAGCAGGCTGCTGTGCAAGACATGAGCATTGATGATTTCAAGCACAGTTACATAAGCAATGGTTATTCGCAGCTTACCGTCAAGTTGTCCAACACGGGTACCATCTTGCAAAGGCCAAGTGGACTTATCATGATCCGCGATGTTAACGGCAAAGGGATATTTAGTCAATCCTACGATGCAGCCGCTGAAGAAAAATCTATCTACGCAGGTAAGACAGCGGACATGGTCTATCACGTTAAAGATCAGATCCTGTGGCCAGGTGAGTATGGTGCGTACTTCGAAACCAACTTCAACGGGAAGAAGGTATCCAGAACTTTTAATTTCACGATTACTGAAGCAGATGCAAAACTTGCACAGGAAAGTCTGAGTAATGCAGGTCTGCTGCAAGGGCGTGGATTTATAGATTGGCTGAAAAATCATCCCTGGGCCATTATCGCTGGAGCCCTGGTGCTTATTCTAATTTTCGGAACGTTCTTCTTGTTGCTGTTCCTATTGAAAAGAAAGAAAAAGGACGAGCAGGATCTGCAACAAGTTAGACGACAAACCCTCCAAACACCACAGGGTTAGCGTTTCTTGTTTCAAGAAGGGAGGTGGTTTACATGTGATCGTTACATTGTTCGAAGGTGTCTGTTCAAAAATAAAAAAGGGATGTGAATGAATGAAACGATTATGGTTTGCCGCAATTTTAGCTTTAGCTCTTGCTCTGCCAACTGTTGCATCAGCAGAGGACATGGAAAAAGAAGTACAGGTGACTGGTGGTAATTTATTGGTCACGCAATCAAAAATGAATTTTACGGATATTACTCTTGCCGTTCGTCAGCAACAGAAGTCTCAAGCAATTGTGACATCGCGAGTTATTGACGATCGGGGCAATGGTAATGGTTGGACAGTAAGCCAGGCTGCCACTGATTTTGTAACAACAATCGATGGAGAGGATTTTTATATCCCTATTGATGCGGTAAAAGTGACGGCATCATTGAAAAATACGATTTCAGGAGTACCACTCAACTTCACTAATGGCGGCCATTTAGCCAAAGATCAAGTGTTGTCGCATCAGTCTACACCGATATTCTCGGCCGGCGTCAGCACGGGACAAGGAGCTTATGACTTTGAGCTTCATTACTCTCTTTCACTGCCGCAGATTATAAAAACGGGAGATGGAAAAGAAATCGGTGTTATTGCAGGAACGTACCGATCTACAATTACGACTACGGCTACATCGGGAATATAAGGAGGGTGAAAAGTGGATAACACAGAGAAGAAAGATAGAAAGAAAAACACCATCCGTGTTGGATGGAAACGAAGTCTGATTGTGACTGTGGTTGTAGCATTGTTGGTAGGGACTTACTCCTTTACTGACTTTGGACCGAATGCTCAAGCAGCCGAGTATAGTAGAATTATTGGTATGGAGAATTATGACGAAGGTAATGGACAATCTACCGCGGGCAAAAGTTTCAGTTCACTAGAACTTGAAGGAGGCCGTAGAGTAGGTGTGAGTGGATCCAACTCAAGTCAACCTCTACAAGGAGACTATCTAAAGGTTAGAAGATACAGCGAACCTTTCAGTATCTCTAAACCTAAACATCTGTATATAACTCCAAATAACGATTTATACTATCAGGAAGATATCGGCACTCCCAAGAAGATGGCTTCTGGAGTAAAAGACTTTCAAGGGTATAACTACTACACTGGTACAAGTTTTGACAGTTTCTTTGCACTCAAATTGGATGAAACTGTAGAAGCCTGGGGTAGAGGAACTAACGGACAACTTGGTATAGGTTATAGCCAAGATAAAACTGTGGCCACTAAAGTGGTAGACCCTGCTGACTCTACCGAAGATCTTAAAGGTATCAAAAAGATGATATCTCTATCAACTATCACACGAAAAAGCGCAATACTTTTAGTGGGAGACGGAAAGGTTTATTTGATAGGTACGGCTTTCGGGAAGGATTCCTTAGCTAAGGCAATACCTATAGATGTGACTTCTATTTTCCCTGCATTTAGTACGGCGGACGAGTTTGATATGTTCCGTATAAATGGAGAGGACAATTCTAGTGAGCAAGTTATGCGTGTCTTTGTTGTAAAAGGCAAGCAATATACCTTAAGAGACTTGACAAAATATAATGCTGAAGTTGCAAATACTTACGAGACTGAGACGGCCACTTTCTATCCTGTGCCAGAGGGAATAGACGCTAGAAATATAATTAAGATCTCCAATCAAGTTACGAACCCACACAATAGCAGGTACTCTGAAAACCGTTACATTCTAATACATTTGTCAGAGAGCAAAGTGCTTACTATTTGGGGATCTCCAATAGAACAATATTCTGATGCCTACAAATTTATAAGTGACGGAAGCGCTACTTTTAAATCTACTCCAGAACAGGTAGCCACAGGAGTAGATTATTTTTCAGCAACGGGCAGTGGGCACATTTACTTTGTTAAAGGCGGGAATTTGTTTTATCTAGGGACTAATCAGGGTAACAATTCCGGACTTACTGGAGGACCCTTCCTCACTCCTATAAAGATAGTAGGTCCTGCAAACGAATTAACTGATCTTAAAAAATTCTACACCACCAACCAGGGTAATTACTACTTGAAAAAAGACGGGACTTTGCTTGGTTGGACTACGCAAGGGGCTATTTTTGTTCACAAAAGAAAATACATCGATTTGATACCTTACAGAGACTCTCCTAACGCACTTACAGTGATAGGGCTGGGTGAAGATTTCGGATTATATCGGATGTGGAGTACTTCCGAGTCAACTGGAAGTCCAATAGCTACAGGAGTAGCTCCTAAAGATTATGTTGCTCCAATAGTTAAGCCAGAAACTCCGATCTTAACAACAACGTCGCAAGACAAATTCGACCAGTTCACGGTCAACGTTAATTATGGGACTAGCACCGATTTGAATGTCAAAGAATACCGAATTAATGGTGGAGCGTGGACGCCTTACACGGATGAGTTTGTTATAACGGATACTGGCGCTGTAAGAATTCTAGCAAGATCTGCGGACAGCAAGGGTAAAATTAGCGATGAGGGTGTGCTGCAAATCGTAAGTAATCCTATTGTTATATCTGCAGGGGAGCCAAATGTAAGTAAGGTTTCTGCAAATGAATTTAAAGTAAGCGCACAAGCAACGGGAGCTGTTAGAACTCAAGTTCGGGTTGATGGAGCGGCTTGGCAGCTCCACAATGTAGTGAACAATCTCTTGCTTGACCCAGGACCTCACACTATTGATGTGAGATTAATAAACACCAAAGATGAGGAACTGATTAATAAGTCCTTCACTGTATCAGCAGATGATCCTACTCCGGTGATTATAGCTAAACCTATTGTAACTCAAACAGGACTGAACAGTAAGTATGGGTTAAACCTGGATGTCCAGTTTGATAGTGCGGTAGGAGAAGCTCAATACTCAGTGGATGGCGGAACATGGACAGCAACCACAGGAACAATCTCTGTTCTGAACGGTGTTCACACTGTGAGAGTAAAAGTAGTTGCAACTGACGGAAAAGAAAGTGAAGTTGTAGACTATGTAACTACTAAGGTTGATCCTAAGGTTGAGTTTGACAATGGAGACTTTAAGATTGACATTGGTGTAATTGCACCTACTTTGAAAACTTACTACAAAGATAATGTGAATGGGGTTTGGACTGAGTATACTGGTCCTGTAACTTATCCGCCTGGAACTTACACATTTGATGTAGAGATTTGGGAAGATGCTTCTGGTGATGTTGTATACGTTGGAGGACCGTTCACAATCGTTGTGACTGATCCAAATGCAGGTAATCCGGGTAACGGTGGCACAACACCAACACCGAATCCAGGTACCGGCACGCCGGTGGGACAAGAAGATGTTGATTTCACGGTAAATAGCGGTGGACTTAGCGCAAAATTCGAGGGAGCGGATCTCTCTACGATCATCATCGACAGCACGAAGCCGCATCAATCTATCAATTCGGTAAGCCGGGCTTTGATTGAAGACAGCCGAGGCAACGGAAAAGGTTATCAATACAGTATGGATGTGACTGATTTCATTTCAGAACCAATGCAGGATAACTCAACAAACTCACAAGACCTTGTTGTTAGCATTCCGGCCAATGCGTTGTCTGTTGAGGTATTAAATACCAAAACCTTAAACGGACCGGCAGCGGAGCTGTCAAACATTGGAAAACATGTCTTCTCTGGTAGTGGACCAGAAATGTTGGCCACAGCGAGACCGTTTGAAGGTATGGGATATAACGAAATTCCACTTAACTTCACGTTAGGTGTTCCGGATCGTGTGAAAATTGTGTCCTCTGGATCTGGAAGTAAGTTCGTTCCAGGACAGTCTACTGGTCTGATGGCGGGAACTTACAAAGCCAAGGTTGTTAGTACATTAACATCAGGTATTTAGTAACTTTGAGGGGGCTTCGCTTTTATGAAGCCCCTTCCAATTAGTTTCTTATTGAGGGCAAGTGTAAAGGATATTGACAGTAATGAAGAAAATTGAGATGCTTCTCTTCCTCCAGCCCATCCACCATCCCCACCACCGAATTGATTTGAAATAATCATATGATTCTCCATAAATTAGTGTTAGTATATTAGTATATTAATTAATATGAAACTGAAAGCGAGTGATTCATTTGCTTAATTACTATGAGCAATTGGAAAAATCAATTAGGGCCACAAGCAACGGTATTATTGAGAAATACCAGGATAACATGATAGACACGTTTCAATGCATGGAACAATTACATACTTGCTGCACCATGGTCGGGACGCTCATTGATAATGAAAGGAAAAGCGGTTCAGATAAAGAGATGATTGTCCGATTAATTAAACTCCGAGATGATATATCTCAACCAGTCATGCAGATGGTATACGACCAAATACAATCACTGAATAAGAAGAAAAAGAAAGTAAAAAAAGAAATATATAAATTAGAGATTAGAAGGAATTTATTAAGTGCTGCAGCTGGCTAATCATCAGTACATAATTAAATAGCTTAAATTAGAAGAAGGAGGTTGCTTTATAATTTAGCAACTTCTTTTTGAATATGAAAGAAACTTAATAGTTAAGCTTTGAACGGAGCTACGTAGATAATCTAATGATTACTTTAATAAAGGAGAGTTTCACATGGTTGAAGGTATTCTATTATCCCTTGCATGGGTTGGGTTAATTACTGGCGTTGCTATAGTAGCATCCGGATTAACGAATGGGTCAAACGGGAAAGAGAAGTTTGATTGGTCTGCAACCATCCATCCAGCTTCTTGGGACTTTTTATTTTTATTGTGTCAATCTATTGGATAGTTAGTAGGGGATAATACTTAGCACTTTTATTGTAATTGTGTTATAATCAAATTATTATGATTTGAGATTAATTTTCTTTGTCTTTTTGAAAAGACAAAGAGTGGTTCCCGGTGAAAACCGGTTTAAATTTTGGCAATGAAGCCGTGGAGAACAATAGCATGCCTATTTAGGTGTGCTTTTTTTGTTTTCTGCGGCTTTTTTGCATCTACTGGAGGATAACTAAATGACATTTGTAAACCTGTCAAAGTTCAAAGAAAACTTAACTACTCAACAACAGCATAGTTCATACTCCAATGGACTGTTCAAAGTAATTGATGCGGCTATGTGCAATGTTGAGAGTAATGAGGTTGATTGGAATTCATTTTCTCTGCAGGAGGCCCAGCAAGCTCTTAACGAGGCCTTAACGTATGTAGCAGACGAAATAGCTGATGAATATTCAGTACGTCCCAATGAAGGGAATGCTATTCATGTGTACCTACATAACAATGAGTCAATGTACCGGTTAAGAAGAATGAGACCAGTAAACCAGGAGACGGAAGATAACGAGTTTTTCTAAAGATATCAAATTAGAGAAAGTTAGGTGAGGGTATGAACCGGGCTTATTTTTGTGATGAACAAGTAGGTCAGATGCAAGCAACGTATGATGCAATCACAATGGTGAAGATGTTGCATGATGCTGGGATAGATGTCCATAACAATCCGATTAATTATTATTGTTACGGATGGGGTGATCAGGCCGATATCTTCCATGAAGCGATCAAGAGAATGTTGTTTGAAAGCTGCAACCAATCCTACTCGGACAATCTCCAAGGAGAGACTTGGGAGTATAGCATCGTGTTTCCGGAAATTGAAGAAATGATGCTTCTATCCATTAATGACGAGGCAAATGAACTGTTAAAAAAGGTAGATATTCTTTTGCATTATGAATGTCCAAATTTTGAAATGGGGATGAGCGGAGTTGTAAAGGGAAAGAACATCTACATCAAGATAACAGGAAACTATGGGATATATTCGAATTTCTTAGGCAGAATTATTGAACTGAGAACTATCGTACTTGGGTTCATAGCGCATAAGAAGAAGATGCTCATGCAAAAAATCCAAAATATTTTCATGATAAAAATGTTGTCTCTTAGTCGGCCAATACCAATAGGTATCTCAATTTGGGCACCTACTTCATTCGTATTCATACAACTTATGAAAATGTGTGGGGTGGATTTTTCCACCGAGGTTGCAGAGAATCTTACTCTAAATAAGATGAGTTCTTTGTTAAGGGACGTCATAAAAAATGATGAAAAGGATGAGGTAGCATGAGTTCAATTCAAACGGATAATATAGCGGGTACTGTTGAGCATTCGCTAAGTATTAGTGAAGAAGGTAATGAATATGTAATCAGGTTGCGTGATCATAGCCTACCCCTGGTAGCTGAATTTCAGAACGGTATTAAGGTAGGAGAAGGTTTTTATACGAATGAGGATTTAGCTGAAGCATTATTGCATGCTCAAAACCTAAGTGTCTTTAAGACACCTATCCTACCACGGGGTTGTATCTCATACCTGGAGAGTACATTTAAAATCTATTGTTTCTTCGAAGTTCCATCACATCGCAGAACTGTGTTTTACCATGATGCGGTTATCGAGGATGTGCCTTTTCCAAATTTAATTTTTGGTTATGAACTTAGGTCAAGAACAGATAGGTTTGAGATATCTAAAGTATTTGTGGGTGCTTTAGAAAAGGGCTTAACCAATGAAGACTCGGAAGTATATTTTTATCCCTACACAAACGTAGATAGAACCTATGAAGTATGTTTAGGTTCATCTCAGTTACCTCAGATCACACGCATTTCTCAATTATCGACAGTGCCAGAAATCTTTTTCAATTCACAGAACTCTGACTGTTACTATGGTCATGCAAATGGTAGTGGGCTTACCTATAGAGAGCTATTAGAGAAAGTCAAAGGCAAAGAGTTTCCAGATAATTATCTAAAAACGACTGGAATGACACTCGCTGATTGGATCAGTGGACTGACTGCTCTATTTTAGGCCAAATACAACTCAAATAAATTAGCAAAAAGCTGGAGGTAATAGATATGTCTAACGAATTATTTGGTGGTTCTGATCTCTTTTCATATTTTGGGGGAGGTTTCGTAGAGCCAACGAAAGTTGATAAGGAAGAAACACTAAAATCAGTGGGTAATACGATCGACATCACTAAACGTATTCAATCCAGAAGTAAATCTGATAAATCAAATGATGGGTCTGGTGTAGACACATGTGAGGGCTTAACTCAGGATGAAATTAATGCTCTAACGGATGAAACACCTATAAGTGAGTCATCAGCCGATACTGCAGAACTTGGAGTAAAAAAAGATTCGTCCAAAAATGCAGACAGCAAAGATAAAGAGCCCGTCTTTACTAACACAACATATATCTGCTATGCCGGTACGTCCAAGCTTTTAACCAAATATTTTGATAGTGAAAAAATAGGTTTACTCAGTTTAGAGGATGTTCGCAAGCAGTTAGAAAAAGACTTTCCTGAGATGTCAAAACAAAGAACATTCATGAGTTTTGACGAGAAGAAGAATATAATAATACCGGCCATTACAGGAGGGAAGAGGGGGCTTTGCCCGTTTACTTCAACGAATCGAGAGCATACTTCTACTCTGCGAGCCAACTCGTCGAGCATAAAGATAAGTATTCAATCTGTTACCTGGCTGCCAAAGACGGTTACTATGAGATTCGTGAGAATGGGATCGGGGTTTTTATCTCCAAATGCAACAAAGAAGAGTTAGAAGGATGGAGCAATGCTGATGTATTTTTTGCTCAGCAGCCCAGGGCCCAAGACCTTGATTCCTGTCGCACCGGCTTTAAATCCAAGTTGCCGAAGATCCCTGAATCATTGGTACACCAGCTAATATCATTTTTTATGGATTATTCTGATAATGATGTAGAAGTGATGGGTGTATTCTACTGGGATACCAAGCATGGTGTTTATCTATTGGATGTTCCTAATCAAAGTGTGTCGAAGACTTCAATCGATCAGCATTATACGAGTATGCCATATTGGATTGTTAAAGTTTGTGAGTTACATTCTCATAATACAATGAAAGCATATTTCAGTTCTGTGGATAACGAAGATGAACTCGGCACCCATCTATATGGTGTGATTGGAAACTTAAAACAAGCTGAAGGTCTCATTCGGTTTGATATTCAAACACGAGCTGGCATGGCAGGGAAATTTATTTCCTTGCTTCCTTCAGTACTGCTAGAGGGAGAGTATGATAATCAAGAAGATTCATGGAACCTCATTACAAAAGTACAGTACCCTGCAGCTTGGCATGATCGCGTCTTGCTTGAACAGGTGGAGGTGGCTAACCATGATTAATCTACTTGATTATCACGCTAAGAATGAAGATTCAACGGTTCGTCAATCACGGATCCAGAGTATGTACTACTACATTGTAATTGTTGGGGCCGGAGGTACCGGTGGCTATGCAGTTCAACGAATTACAAAAATGTTAAGTGCATTTGCATCCGTAGATTCATTTCTCATGATTGCTGATCCGGATATGGTAGAGGAAAAGAATTTGCTACGACAACCTTTCGCCAACCAGGATATAGGCGGAAAAAAGGCAAGTGTTCTTGCCCAACGCTATGGTAGAACATATGGACTGAAAATCGGTTCTTATGTTGATAAATATGTGGAATCGGTTGAACAACTAGATCAGTTATTTTCGTTAACTGATTTTCGTCACAAGACCGGTCAACACATTCAGAAGGTGTTAATCGGGGCGGTTGATAATGACTTTACGCGCAATATAATGCATGAGTACTTTATGCAGTCTGATGACCTGATTTACATTGACGCAGGTATCGAAGGGGTCTTCTTACCATCAGGTGATAAACCAAAGAGTGAGTGGGGAGAAGAAGAAATAACAGATAATATGGAAAGCGGATATTCCGGGCAAGTGGTAGTGGGTCTCAAGAAAAATGGAACAGAAATCCTTGAACCACTTAATGGAATTTACCCGATCGATGCAACGGATCTTATTGCGCCTTCACATAATTGTGGTCTGGAGCCTTATCAACCTCAACGTATGATCGCAAATGAGATGGCAGCATTCCATATCTCAACGATTATAAATGAGTTGTTGAGTACAAATACAATCATTGTACATTATGTAAACTTCAATGCTAGGACTGGCAGTTGTCGGCCACAGTACGTGCAGGAAGGTTAGATGAAGAACCCTATATTTCTCATCATGAGAGATATAGGGGTTCTTTTGCTGTCACTAAATGTCCTATTTGAATAGAGGCTATTAAAGTATATCTAAAAAGTTTTCAAGATAGCTAGTAATTGGATTTCATCAAAATTAGATCTTGAGTAATTATAGTCAAGCTGTGGTGACCATTGACATGATCCCGATATTCGATGTACTTGTTTTCAGTTTGCTTAATGTACTATTAGTCGTTTGTGTTGGTGTGTTTTCCTCACTACTTGTAGGGTTTTCGCTACTATCCTAAAATGCATGACATCAATACCACGGTTGCTAAAATGATTTTGGCAGTCTTCATAATCAGGATTCATAATGGTTTTTAGGCTATGTAAGAAGAAAGTAGGAACGATGTTGGATGGAGAAATAGGGTTGAAACATAAAGAGACCTTTGAATAATTGCTGTATCTAAAAAAGAGTTCTGCAGGTTACACTTTATCTTTTTTTGTCTTAGAAAGACAAGACTATTAATCTTTTGGTATTCTGTTAATAGTGAGCTATCAGTATCGAGACTGTTCACAATATTAATCAGGGGTGTCAAATACGATGGAAATTGAACTGAAGCAAATATGGACACTTGGCTCGCAACTCGGAAGTGGTGGCTTTGGAAGAGTTTTTGAAGCTGAAAGTAAGAATGGTTACGTTAAAGCCGCGATTAAACTAATCCCAAAGGCGCCTGGCTCAGATCGTGAGCTTTTGTTTGAAGACCTTAGTGGTGTTCGTAACATCGTTCCCATAATTGAATCCGGAGAATTTGAAAATCAATGGGTTCTTGTGATGCCACTCGCAGAAAAGTCGTTACGTGATTACCTCAGAGAGAAGGGAAAGTTACCTGTCTCTGAAGCTGTAAGTATCCTATCGGATATTGCCACAGCATTATCTGATATTCAGGTAAAGGTGGTTCACAGAGATCTTAAACCAGAGAATATCTTACTTCTAAATGGACAATGGTGTATTTCTGATTTTGGAATATCAAGATATGCAGAGGCTTCCACTGCAGTTGACACTCATAAGTACTCGTGGACGGGTGCCTATAACGCACCGGAGAGATGGCAGCATCACCGTGCTACTTCAGCCTCGGATATGTATTCAATGGGAGTTATTGCTTTTGAATTGATTACTGGCGAACGACCGTTTCCTGGTATTGATCCTAGACAAGAACATCTCACACAGAAGCCTCCACAGTTGACCGATTGTCCGCCGCTTTTAACTGCCTTGGTAGCTCAATGTCTGTTGAAAGCTCCACAAGCAAGACCTTTAGCCAAAGACTTCATATCTCGTCTTGGTCCAATTCTTCGCCCTTCATCTGGAGGTGCTTCACTGTTGCAGTCAGCTAACCTGGCCCAGTCTCATGAACAAGCCAGTGAAATGGCACAACGGTCAGCAGTAGAGGATGAAAAGAGAGGAGGAGAGAGATTGTAGAATCCGCAAGTCAATTTTTCTCTATGACCCTCAACCAACTTGAACAATCAATCTTAGATAATGCTCCGAATGCGAATATAGAACGGATACAAAGCAGGCGGAGGGGGAGAGCAACGATAGGACAGATTGTCCCTTATTTTGAACGGGAGGGCTCATATGGTTTGTCTGCCAAATTAGGATCAGCTACGCTAACAGTTCAACCTGTTGAAGAGACCAATAACAGTAATTGGGGGCACTACAAGCCAATCCTTCAGGTACTGGCACATACTTCAATTGAAGTTCAAATTCCACCGAACAGTTACGGATACGAGGGAAGACAGCATTCACTCTGGTATTGTGATGCTGAAGAAGAAGGGGTATTTCATTGGTATGAAACTGCTTATATGATTACGCCTACAATTCCTAAGAGAAGTCGTCGAAATCCATTTTCCCTAGTACCCGGAGAAGATTCCGGGAAAGCGCTTAGTCGAACGATGGCGGAGTATCAAGTTGCTTGGCCATTTATGAAGATAGAAATCGGCAATGAACATGAATTTCTTGATAGATGGATGAATTGGTTCGCACAGGGAGCCATGAACCAACTGTCTCAGCCTTCTACCATGCCAGAAAGAGACATTTACGGATGGCGTCAATAATAAAGTACAGCCGGTCGAATTTATAACCGGCTGTTTTTTTTGTGATTCATGATCTCAATTAAAATAGAGATCCCTCAACGTTACGTATATTTGTTTTGCTTTGCATGTGTTTCAAAACAATATACAGTTCGATCACACTTATGATCAGCTCAATATAAGATTGCATAAGTTCCATCTGAATCTCCCTCCTTCCTAATTGGGTATAAGTCATATATTTCTGTGTTCAGATTCAAGAGCAGAATTGCAAGTTTTTCTCCTGGTCCGACATCCTCGATCTCCGGGGTATTTGGATCAACTCAAAATTCGTTATTTCTGCAGCTCCAGCTTGGTGTAATGTCACACTTGCAGGAATGTGTATTTCATAACAAAAGTGGTGATACGTGTGTTTATTAGCAGATGCAAATTTGAAGTGATGAAAAAGGGTGGAGAACTCCTGTACTGCTCCTATGAAGCCAAGACAGCGAAAGAAGTCTTGGCGATCGTTAAACCAGCTTCCAGAGGTGCATATGAGAAAATAAGAATCATTTCCTGAATCTCTCGCTGTACATAAATGGAATATCGTGAGGAGATTTGGTTTGTGACCTCAAAAAATAATGCAAAAAAAACTTTCCCTCCTGGATCTCAATAAGATGGTCCAGGAGGGAAAGTTTTCAGTTCGTCGTCTTCTATAAGTGGAAAAAGAGGGAACTACAAATGACTCAAATGTTCGATTCATTTTTACAGCACCTAGATGAGAAAGGACTAGATCCCAAGACGATTGCAAACTACAAAGCAAGCTGGAGCAAATTTTCAAAATGGTTAAAAAAGGTCGATCCGGATCTGAACGATCCAGGTGCAGCGATTCAACGAGACATCGCAAATTACAAACGTTATTTGCAAGAATCCGGTGGAAGAGGTGGGGAGCCGGCAATGGAGTCAACCATGCAACTGTCGTTTGTACAGCTCAATGCGATCTTCAGGTATTTTCATCAACAAGGGGAAATACCGACTAACCCGGTTGAACCGATACGAAAACCACGGGCTGCGAGACGCAAACCAAAATGGCACTCCAGGAATGAACAGAATTCCATCTTGCGAGAAGTGCGGAGGAGTAAGAGCAATAGAGATAATGCAATCTTTACTGTATTTTGCATGTTGGGCTGCGTGTTCATGAGCTCTGAGACTTGCTGCGTGACGAACTGGTAATCAATCAGCGCTCGGGAAGTGTCTACGTGCGTGGTAAAGGTTTCAGAGATCGGGAGCTGCCATTAAATGCTGGCTGATGCTTGGTATGCATTGGAAAGTTACCTTGCTGATCAGGAGGATAAAAGCCCTGAGAGGTATCCAAAGATGTCTGTTCGCAGAGTCCAACACATTGTTGAAAAATATCGGAGCGTACCGGGATTAAGAACCTGAGTTGCCAAAGCCTACGGCACACATTTGGTCATGAACTGCTTTCGGAAATAAAGGATCTCCAAAAAGTGGCCATGTTGATGGGGCACTTCAAAGAAAACGGAGATCCTAATATTGCCATGACTATGATCTATACCACACCGAGCAAAGATGATCTGGAGGCTGGGGTGGAATCGATCAGTTGGACTTAATGTAAATGGGGAGGATTATAATAACTGCTCCTCCCAAATCAATCAACACCAGATAACTTGAATGTTTGATGCAGGGTAAGGGTTAGTATTAGGGAACTGTCGGAAAGTTCCGTCAGGTAACTCCAACCAACCTACAAGGTAATATCTACCTAGTGCATCCTGTAAAAGTTCATCGAATCTGAAGACTACAGGGGATAGAGTGAAAATGTTTCCAATAAGAAGATTGACCCACTTTCCTTCACAGGCCAAAAGACTGGCTGGTGGTACAGGACGCAAAGGAGGGATGTCTAGTGGGTCATCTGGTTGCTCTCCGTTCGCTACCTGATCAGCATAATGCTTTCGCTGGGCATAATTATAACCTTTTAATATGGTATCACGATCTCTAATATCTGATGGTACATTTAAAGTTACAGGCGAAAGTGGGGAACTAAAGATGAAGAGTTATCTGATTGCGACGCGGGACAGCTTATTATTATGCTTCCTAACAGTTCATATTCAAACATTGGGGGACATTCTTCATTGAGCGGTATAACTTTGCAGAAGAAAGATCCAGTAATAAGATACTTATAAATGCATAGCTTACAAAGGTTTGAAGAAGAGTTTCCGTTCGTTTGGTCAGTAAACATAGTTAACCTCCTTGGATTGTAGTCCAGTTTATGTAAGTTATTCTATTGGGTGTATGTCTAATAACTGAAATTTTATTAGGCTAGGTCTACTACATCAAACAGAGAGTATCTGTAGGAATTTTTGGAGTCGATCAGCCTTACAGGCTGCCGATCCGACAGGGGAAGGGAGGACTTATGGAAATACTGGTTCAAGTAGTCAACTAAAAGTTTGAACACATTGCAACCCAAATTCGTTTGGCTTTCTTCGATGAAATTTTTATGGGGACTCACAACAATTTGTCTCAAAATCGATAAGTTTCCTTACTTCTCTATACTCATCACTAACTAAGATCTTTTAGTACCAAAATCAACCTGATAGCCTAATGGATTAGTATACTTTTGTGTTTTCTTATTCCACTGCATTCTTACTTCGTGTAAAGTATCTCCTGAACCGATACCCCCGGATTTAGAATAACGTTGTCGCTCAATCCAGCGAATCGAATCTTCACCTAACACTGATCATTAACTGGAAATAATGTTTACCTAAAATACCGAAAAAATTAAAGGCAAATTCAGTTAGCGTTGAATTTGGTTGAAAGCTTTAATTACTTAAAGTGAATCGCTTTAACAATCTATAAAGCTACATATCACACTGGGCAAACTAGGTAATTATTCCTTCGACCTATTTGCCTATATTATTTGACGAAATAAGTAGTGTATGGTACAAATATATTATTACGAAACACTTTGATTTACTTTGTCGTTATTGCTCGACAGAGTTGGAGACATACTGGTCGGAAATATCCATGTATCAGTATATTTAAATAGGGCTTATTTCGCCATGGAGACTATAGACACCCAAAATAGGTGTCTTTTTGTGTTTCCATGTTTTTTTATGCCTAAAATTTAGAATTTTAATTTTTGAGTACTCAGATCTTGAGTTAACTTAGTATGTATTAGTGGGGTATTTATAAAAGAAGCGAGGATTTCCATTTACTTCGATTCTTTCAATAAGTTGCCCATCTTGGTAGCTGTACTTTGATGAAATTTAAGGGGGATCAACACATGAAAGATGTTGTAGAACTGTTAGTTATGTTTGAAGAGGAAAAAGCTGAGAAAAACGTAACCGCGTACGTACCATCGCTACGTCTTGGTGTACATGGAGATACATTGGAGGAAGCTCGAACGAATGCGATTGAACTAATTGAGCTGGAACTGGAGGGTCGTCAGGAGCGGTTGCCAGAGGATACAGCAGTCATTGAAACTATAAAGGGAAGTACAGGTGTCGATTTACTTGTTATGTTTGAAGTACTGGAAGAAGAAAACGATGTGACAGCATACATTCCTGCATTGAGACTTGGTGTTAAAGGAACAACACTGTCTCAAGCGCGCTCTAACGCTGAAGACTTGATCAGGCTTGAATCTAAAAATCGTGTACATCCATTTTCTCAAGAATCAGTCACGATCGATACCTTAAAGATAAATGTGAAAGTTTCATAAATACTAAAGTCACGCCAAAAGGGTCGACTTATCTAGGAGGGAATCAGTGTGGAAAGTAAGTTTGATTTTTTTAAAGATGATGAGAGCGGAAAGTGGCAGCTCCCTTTGAATATTTGTAGTTTAGGTGGTTGTTATTATAACTTCCTTGAACTTGATACAGAGGATGAAGCAAGAGAAAAGGCTATAGAATTAACTAAACAAGGAAAGGAAATATCGGGTAGTTCTCCAAGTCAGGAGTGTCACACCCAATACTTACTCGATTGTGAGTGACCTACTTAATTTTCACGATATTTTGACAGGAGAATCCGATCATGCTATTATTTTTTCAATCGAATATCCATCTTAAACGATGGTTTTATAAGCGGAAGCACCGCTTCATGCCCTTTAGGGTCTGAGGTGGTGCTTTTTTTTATTTTATTGATAAGGAGTGGACAGCATGATGAATAAATTTACAGGCAGCAACGCTGAGGTAAACCTAAAATTGAATGGATACATTAATGAGTTTAAAGGCTTAATTTTAGAACAAGCAGAAGCAAAGGGGATGAAATGCTATCTATGTAAGGACTCTTTAGCAATCGATGTGAAAATTGAAACACTATTCACCGGTGACGTCATCCATTATGTTTTAATGTACACGCATGCGGAAACAGATAAAAGTGCCCTATTGATATGGAAAGACTTTCTCGATCTAAAAGAGATTGTGATGAATACCTATGAGTTGATTGAATCATTTATCTCGAGGGAGCTTAGAACCCGTACCGGCTCCCTAACAGTGTTCACGATGAGATTAATGTATGATATGTTGAATTTCATTAGAGGGATTCGAGAAGACGAAGATGGAGCTGAGGGACTCCCTTATAAAGTAATTTATGATCCGTTTATTCAACTTAAAAGCGATAGATGGATACAGTCTATAATAGAAGAAAGATAGCATGGTGTAACTTTGATCGGGAAGGCATAATTGCCTTCCTGATATCCATTAGACTAATTTAGGAGTAGTAGATTGGAATGTGATAACGGCTTGTTCTACTTCTAGATTCGTCATTCCTGATTTGTATAGTGTTTTTTCGATACTACTCAGATCATTATCGTAAACAGCTTGAATTCTATTTTTAAGGTTTTTCTCCATATGTTCAAAAGCGCTATCTGATATGGGATTACAGATTCCCATATCAAGATGTTTAACTTCTCCGGATACAAGCCAGACAAGACTTTCGTGCAACTTGAAATCCCAATTTTTAAAGCCAGCCTTAAGAAGGGTCAATACTGTTATAAAATAATCGTAAATCAAGTTAGGGGAAAGTGTCCATGTGTATTTTTATACTGAGTCAAATTTAAACCATCAATCCATTGTGTTAAAATAAAAACTCCGGATGAATATGCGTACAAATCTGGGGCAACGCCATTTTGTAAGGCTGTTATTACTTTAAATTCATTTTCTCCATCTAATCTTCCTTTTGGGGTGTACACCTTTAAACAGTAATCATCAATCTTGTAAACCATTGATCTACTACCTACCTCAAAAGGGATCTGGTTTGGATGCGTTCCATTTTCATCAAGTTGCTTAATGACTTGCTCGATATCATGAGGGAT
>NZ_JBQQCS010000006.1:0-13759 GCF_052244825.1 Paenibacillus sp. 1A_MP2
TGTTGCCCTTCGTTTTGAAATCAAACTTGAAGTGATAGCCTTGCTTTACGGCCACGTTCTGCATCCCCGTTAGGTAGTTACTCCCTGGACGGATCGGCAACGTCAGCTTGCTGCCAATGTCTCGAGGATTGCCATCAATGTCTGCTTGGCCAACCCAGTAGCTTGCGCCACTCGGATCGCGGCTGCCGGCATAAGTCCGGAAGACACGTTCCCAGTTATAGTCCACGATGTCGGTGATATGGAAATCATACAGACGGCCAATGACCTGGACTGAAACCTGGTCCACCGCCGCATGATTAACCAAATCCAAGTTCGCATCCTGCTGGTATTCGTACCCTATAGGTGCGTTTTCCGCGATATTCCGGAAATACACCTGGTAATTACCTTCATCAACCCATACCGGCAAATCAAATGTCGTGTCCAGTTGGTCCACTGATACGTCAATCCAGGTATCTTTGGGAATCAACCGTCCTCTGCCTTCGGTGTAAACATCGAACGGGAAACGAACTTGTTTGGTCCGGAAATACTTGGCGTAATCCCGGTTGCCGTATCCCGGATACTGCGCCACGTCCAGGTGTTGACCTGACGTTGGTATCCGAACCGTGAACGGCCGATCCAGGATCAACGCTGATCGGCTCATATCCGGCTTGGTTTTCTGGTTATGCTGCTGATCGTCTGAGACGGCCGAATAGTTTACCACCGGCGTATGCACGGTCACCGTATTTATGCCGTGGATCTCGTACTCCAATTCTTCCTCTTCGGTGTTGATGCTGCCAGCGGTCATCACATATTCAATGGTGCCTTTACTGGTCGCATTCTTTTTGTTGACCTTATCTGAAGGGATGTAATTATTAGGGCTATAAAGCACGTCCTTGTCGATCTGAACCGGTGCAGGAATTTGCCCCGGCTGCGGCCCTGTCTTGGCCGTACGCTGGCTGTTCATGATGGTCTGACCCTTAAACACCAGCGAGTCGTTTGCGACCTGTACGTCAGGCACAGCGACCTCAGCGACGTCCTGCAAATTTTCCCGATCCGGAGAAGGTCTGCTGGAACCACCATTTTTACTTCGTGACGGTCCCTGTTGGATGCCTGGCTCCTGTGCAGGGTAGAAATTCCCGATGTTTTCGGCTTGGAACTCTGGTGGTTCATATCCAGACGGATAAATCGTGATTTGTTCACCACTGAAAGCATATTGTTCCAGCGTTGCCTGGCGGATGTTGTACACGCTCAGTTCATCTATCGTCCAGTATGCATATGGCCGAACCACTGTGTATTCGCTTGGTACGACTTCGGTATCTGTACGGTCAATATAATTCGTTGTTGGATTTCCTTCAGCATCTGTCCCAGGAACAGGCTCGGACCAGTTCAATGTCCATGTTTGTTCCACTTTGACCGTGTACGTGCACGTGCCCGTCATCTGTACGAAGCGGTTCTGGAACAAATAATCCCGGCTAAACACATTTCCATATAGGCTCTCTGATGTTGGAATGCCTTTCAAGACGTCGAAAAGCTCATTTCCGCGTGTATCGGCATTGATCATACCTGTAACTACCGGGTCCATGTATTTAGCTTCTATTGCGCTTCCAGTTTGCTTTTCTGGCCTAGTACAGACATTAGGCCGATCTTCGTTTTTAGGTTTGTAGTAAAAATTCAAGTAGTACACGGGAAAAGTACCGTTATATGTGAATCCTCCGGGATCTCCCTGGCTTGGCGATCCACCCGAAGGTGCTGAAACCGTACTTTTCTTAAAGCCCTCATACGTATAATTTTCTCCGGGTTCTGTATGCGTGAAGCTGTACGGCTGGTTCTTTTCTAACTTTTCTTCCCGGTCTCGGAAATGTTCAATACCATTCAGCCGTTGGCCAGTTGTTGTCCAGTGCTGAATAGTGGCCTTGCCTTCTTCCGGCTCAAGCTCGATCGTGAACAGAGTCGGAAAAAAGTAGCGATAACCTTCAACGTTTGGTGCAAAAACCTTATTGTTCTTCGTTTCTTCTTCATATCTTCTATTTATTTCTTTATAAATTGGACGCAATACACCATTTCGAACGATTACTTCCTTACGAGCAGAATTTGTTCCTTTGCCCAAAACCGCTGTATTACCATAATTGTCATAGTTCTCTCTGGAAGTAGCATCTTGATAATACTGCTGTGGGTATTCGTCAAGATCCCCACCACGAGATGTTTCGAATACATCCTTAGCCAACGTCCAATTAAAATCAAAAGGCTTAACTGTGATGTTTTTAACCTTTCGACCAGAAGCAAATGTAAACTGGTAAGTTCCACCGTCTACAACACTAACCGTATCCCCTGGCTTATGTCCTTTATCCGTCCATTGACCAGCGCTGTTCTTCCAAACCTCGTAGTATACCATTCCAACGAAGTAGTAAAGATTCGGATTATTTTTGTCACGTTCCAATCGACTTGCACCTACGTCATAAACGGCTGCTTCGGCCTTCCCAGAATCGTACGTAAACAAAACGAGTATCGAAGACAATAGGAGTACCACACTAAGTATAGAGCTAATAGTCCTTTTCATTCAGATCATAGCCCCTTACTTGAATGGATTGACGATAGCCACAGCGTAATTATCTAGCTCGCCATCTCTCAAAAGGATATAGTCAGCTTGATTGACTTTAAAACTTTTCCATCCCTCATAGTTTTCAAGATACTTTCCTCCCTGAAACTTGTCAGACGTGCTAATAAGCGGATAATAGTTCATCCCTGTTTTGTCTTCGTTATTACTAAAGAGTGTATCGACAACTCCACGTCCTCTGCCGTAACTATCTTTAACTAAAAAGGTAATAGAGTTTCCTCTTTGACTACTTCGAATCTGAACAACGTTCCCAATTATTTCGTTTTTGGTCATGTTAATGTCATAAATCACTTGTCCGTTCCCCAACTGGATAGGAAGATCACTTTCTTTGATAATCTTAACGCCCGAATACTTCTCTCCCTTCATATTTTTGAAATCAAGTTCACTTTTAGCTGTATATGCTTTGAAATCACTAAGCTTTGTAAGTTTAAACTGCTTATCATCCGTATTCCGGAAATCTTTGTTACCGATCCAAACCCAGCGGCCAATTTTGTCCCATTCTACCTTCTGACCAAGTCCCTCACTGACCAGACGCAACGGAACGAATGTCCTGTTCTGCTTCAGGATAATTTGCGTACCATAGTCTTTCTTCTGGCCATTGACCAGGGCTGTCGTTTGGCCAATCGTCATGTCCACCTTATGGTCTTTGCTGACGATCCCAACCTTGGACACTTTGCCAACCTTGGAGTACGTCACCTTTGCGCCCAAGGCTTCTGACACGAACCGGATCGGAACCATCACACTACCTTGGCCATCTTGGAATGGCTTCGCATCCGGAAACTTCATTTTCACCGTATTCAGTAAAACCTCCACTTGTTTCGCAGGAGCTGCTGAAACCGCAGCTCCTGTAATCCCAAACGCTAAAACCCCTGCCATAATGCTCAGTAATACCTTTTTCATGTTCCCCACTCCTCTTAGTCTAGTAAGCCTAAATTTTTAAAATGCTGCATTTCCGTTAAGGACATAAATGATTCATCGTATGTACCTTTTCTTTTATCGTACTGATAGACAAAACCTTGTTCTGCCAGTACAAAGTACACACTTACAAAATTTCCAGTGTCTACAACATTCAAGTTCTTTATCGACTCGTTGAACTGTCGCATTAAGAGCTCAATTTCTTTAACGAGTAGACCGCACGTTTGCTTCCCTAGTAAGGTCAGGTCTGTTTGATGGTTCACCTCCTTATCAAACGTGATGGTTTGCACATCACAACGGTACATCGATGGCACAGTGGATGTGACCTGAAGCTCAACGAGATCCTTCAGGTTAGACATCATCTCTTCCTCTGTATCACCGGTCGCGCTCAAGCGCAGCTCCGGTACGTACCCTGTAAAATCGTGTTGTCCGTAATTTTGCTCAACCAATACTGTTAATTTCATAGCATTAACCTCCATTTTTTATATAGTCAGCTATACGTATTTATAGCTATATGATATGATCGACTATATAACTTTGTCAAACAATTTTCTGTTATACTGGTGAACGAGGTGAATTTAACATGGCTCGAAAGTCCATAAATACAACGCTTGATGCTACTTTGTACGGTCAGATTCAAATGCTCGCCCTTCAGCTTTCGCTGGAAGGTAATCAAAAGGTGAACGTTAACGATCTCCTCGAAGAAGGCATGAAGTACATCATCGAAAAATACGAATCTTCCAAAAGCTAAGTCTTCTCAGGGACTTAGCTTTTTCCTTCGTAAATCCGAATTACATCAATTCGTTCATGGCCAACCTCACGGCTTACGATTAATGCCGCATTGTCACGGCTGTAGCCTTTTGCGATCTCTTGCTCCATACGATCCTGTATATACCCGTATCTCAAGCCGTGGAACGTCAGGCTCCTCGCACTCCCGTCCCTCCGATCCGTCCGCTGCTGCATCCCGGTTTCCGTCAGTACCTTATCCCGATGATGCACCATAAACTTCTGCATCCGGTTAACAACCTGATGCGTCTTCTCACCCGGACGGATAAACAACCGTTCTCCCGGCTCGTTACAGACATCCGACGTTCCAGTACAAGCCTTCCAGCGGCGCTTAGAGGCACTTCACGGTGTTTCCCGTTCTTTGCTTCCCCTTTGACCTGATAAATGCCTGTACGAAGCGCATATTCGGCCTGAGCACGACTTACGGCTGCTGCTTCGGTGATTCTAAGACCCATTGTCCGACTCAGTTGCATACAATCGGCCACATTGCTGTTACCAAGATCCTTTGCGATCTGCATCATGCCGTCATACTCCGATGTTGTCCAGGCACGATCCCCATTGACCTGGTGTGTGGTCCCGATCGTTAACCCGTAATCCTCCTGCAGTTTGGCATTATCAGACAACTCATACCTTGGTCGCTGGATCTGATCATGCATGTATCGTAAAGCTGAAAGATCACCCTTAATCGTCCTAGGCTCCACTTGGCTCAAACGCTCCTGAATAAAAGCCGCAATGTGCTTATCATGAATATTCCGGATATTCTGCATCTTAAAGCGATCCAGACAGAATCTCGCGAACATTAAACAACTGTCCTTATACCGATCCCTGGTCGCGTAGCTACCTTGTCTGGTGTGTTTGAAAATCTTCTCGATCTGTACTTCAACCGTTGACTTGCCCACCTCTAACCCCTCCCTTTCCTTCAGACCTGTGAAGACCGAAGGATTAAAAATCCTGAGCGTCTGAACAGGTTCACGCGCGAATGCGCGTCAGCATCTTTTCTCCTGCAGACAGACTTCACCCAGGTGCACAAGTGTCCCGTTCTCGTCGCATTCTCGCTACGCGAGGATGCGTAAAACGACTTAAACCCTTGTGGCTCTAAGCGAGTATACAGATTGCCCAGGCGCTTTCTCTCTGCCATCTTTCAAAGCAGATGGCAGAGAGAAAGCGCCCCAGCATTCTTGCTACGCTCGTTCGTATGCTACATATGTAGTTCGTACTATGAGTAATTTTAGTGGAGTCATTCCCTTTCAGGGCGATGCTTCGCATCGACTCCCGGCGATCCAGCATACAGCTTGCCGCTCCGCGGCCGATCCTCCGGATCGAATCACCTTCGTGCCGATTGAGTACAAAAACCACGTCCGGCGAAACGTGATTCCGTTCTTAACTTTTGCAGTCAGTCCAGCAGTTGCAAGCAACTTTGGGGTTAAGAATTACTGACCTTGCGCTATAATCTTCAATCTACAAAGCCGGCACAAATGCCGGCACTTCCTTACTTCACCAACTTAAGAACAGGACAATTATTCACTTGCCCTTCCCGATGTTCCTGGATCGTTTTTCTAATGTTCTTCTTAACATGAGATGAAACGATCAACTTCATCTCACTTTCCCTTCGAACCATTCCTTCCAGCAAAATAGAATAGCGTTTAAAGTTCTCTGAATCTTCCTGGAGCTCTGATCGCATCTTCCTCATTTCTTCAATCTCCTTCTTCATCTCATGTAACTGCATTCTGATTTCTTTTACTAACTCCATTGAATCCATTTCATTTCGCCTCCATTAGTTTCATTTCTATATAAAAAAGCTGATACATCAGGCAAAATGCCTGTCGTATCAGCTCCTAAGCGCAACAAAAAAAACCTCATTATGAGCAGCACAAACTAAAATGCCAACTCTAACCGGCTTCCGTTACAAAACTATTTATTACCTCACTCATTTACCCATACTAGGGCAAAGAAAATAAAAAAAGGTGCCTATAATCCCAATGTTTGACCAAAGACTTCATGAGTCCAAAGCTATTATTTTTGGAAGTCCTGAACTTCCACGTCCCTCTTTGCCGATCAAGTCCGCAAAGAAAAGTAATTAGTATTCCGTAATGTCACTCATTATATACATAGCTCAAATGTTTATCAAGAATCTATCAGTTGCCTTAATTCAACACTTAAACTTAAACTTATGTATAGTTCGACAAATTCGAGTAAATAATTCCGCCTATTATGACTATACTGATGTACACACAGAATTTACTATAAAGGCGGTTGAAATATGGAAATAACCTTTAATTCTATTACATCAGACAACGAAAGGAATGCAGATGTGCAATCATACTCTCTTAATCTAAATTCACACGATATCCAGGTTGTCGGCAAACTTGATATCGTCAAAATTAAAAGCCTTACTGGAGTGGATCTCCCTTCGGATCTCGTACAAATGTACCCGGTGCTATAAAGCACGTGCAACGAAATCATCCAGGTATTATTGAACAATATGGTCACTTAATCCCTAGCATGATTGCACATCCGGACTATGTTGGACAGAATCCCAAAGAGGAAAATAGTGTAGAGTTAGTCAAGGTCATTGGGCCTCATTTGCTTTTAGCAATCAAGTTAGACCCATCAGGGTACATATTCTTATCTACCTTCTTTGAACTTGACAATGGAGCCTATAAAGTCCAAAAAAGGCTCAAGAGTGGACGATTAGTCCCTTATAACTAATTAAATAATCGTTCAGAGTTCTGGACAAATCGTTTACCAAAGTGTAAACTAATAAGTGTCTGAACTACGTATATAACTTACCTGTTATACAATTTCAATTTTCGCATAATACTATAAGTTAAGGATCATTAGAGGTGGGAAAGGTTCCCCACGCGCTTGTCGAAAGGCAAGTTACCAGAGATCAGGATACGCCGCCCTGCAATATGATCCTAAAACCAAGGACCCCTTTATGGGGTCCTTTTTGCATGCAGTTTTATTTTTCTAGTCCCTCATACGCCTTTATAATCTTGTAAAAAGTGTTCTTCTTCATATCAAGCTTTTTCATGAATTCTACAGCGGAGAGATCCCTTTTCTTCCACTTGGGATACTCGGCATCCAGGGTACTCCTTTGTTCTGAATTGAGTGTATTCAAGTTAATTTGTGGTCTTCCTAAGTGCTTTCCATTCTTCTTTGCTTCAGCAATGCCTTCAGCCTGTGCCTGTTTAATGCCTCTTCGTTCTTCTTCAGCAAGCCAACTCAATATCTGAAGCACGAGATCCATAATGAGTTGGCCGATCCCTTCCAATTCTTCATACTTACGTGTATCCAGGATCGGAATGTCGATCACGACAACATGAACTTTTGCATCGATCAGCCATTGCCACTCTTTCAATATTTCCTGTTTGTTGCGGCCAAACCGATTAATAGACTTTACAAACAGGGTATCCCCTTCTCTCAGCACACGCTTTAAAAGTTGATATTCAGGGCGATCAAAGTTCTTTCCACTAGCCTTATCAACGAAGATGTAGGCTTCTTCAATTCCCTGCTCACGTAGAGCAGCAATCTGGCGATCCTCATTCTGATCCTTAGTTGAAACTCGAGCATATCCATACTCTCTAAATTGAATCCGCATAAAAAACCTCCGAAATGTTGTTTATAAAGATTATAATCCAATTACAAACGTTTGCTAATTGGATTATACCACCTTTAAAGACGAATTTATCATGTTCATTTTGTAGTTTGTAAACCTGTACCTTTACGGACGCGGCGAATACATCATTTCGCAGAAAAGGCACCTTTAGAGGCGAATCGTCGAAATTAAAAAATATCCTTATATATTTGGCTATCTATTCCAAACGGATAACCTTTATGAGATTATATGAGAAGTGTGACAATACAAAAAACGAGGTGTCCATTTTTGATCTTGAGCAGCGAAGATACAAAGAAACTTAGAACCATCACTCTTATTGCTTTATTTTCAGATGATGATCTCCTGGAAACCCTGGTCTTAAAAGGCGGCAACGCTTTAGATATTGGATATGGTTTCAGCTCACGTGCATCTATGGATCTCGATTTCTCCATGTCTCAAGATTTTGAAGACATTGGTTTAACTGATCTAGAGCAAGTCAGGCAAAAACTCGAAGACGTTCTTACAAGAACATTTATTGAATACGGCTACCAAGTTTTTGAGGTTAAGATAAAAGCCAAGCCTAAACAACAAATGGCTGAAAATCAAGATTTTTGGGCTGGTTATGAGGTGAATTTTAAGATTATTGAACCAGAAAAGTACGAAGCACATAAGGATAACTTGAACTGGTTATCTAATAAGGCGATCGCTGTGACGGGTACCAAAAAGAATATCACTATTGACCTCGGAAGATTCGAATATACAGGAAGTACAAAGATGATTGATAACATTGAAGGATTCGAAGGATATTTAGTGCCTATTTATACACCTACATTGATAGTCCTAGAGAAATTGCGTGCAATCTGTCAACAAATGGATGATTACTGGACCCGGATAGGTAAGGAGGTAGGATCTAAGCCTAGACCAAGGGATTTTTATGATATTTACACAATTTTAGAAAGCCCTGCAGTCGAAGTAAACTTTGAAGACCCTGAAACGTTGACTCATCTTGAAGAATGTTTCAAGGCTAAGCGCGTTCCCATTAGCTTTCTTTCAAACATGTCAGAAACCCGAGAGTTTCATAGACGAGATGAGCCTAAACTTAGA
The DNA here is from genome assembly GCF_052244825.1 of Paenibacillus sp. 1A_MP2. NCBI lineage: Bacteria > Bacillati > Bacillota > Bacilli > Caryophanales > Paenibacillaceae > Paenibacillus > Paenibacillus sp. 1A_MP2. The sequence continues at coordinate 8,997 of NZ_JBQQCS010000006.1, forward strand.
GAGACTATCCAGGTAAAAGAAAACTATCGAGGTTTTGATTTTTATTTTGACTATGTACTAGCAATTATAAAACAGCATGATCTTCTCTCTCTTGAAGAAGCCAGATAAAAAAACCTTTGGGCACTTTGTGCTCAAAGGTTTTTTAAGTTAGTAAAGTTTTTGGGATAGTAAAGACGCCAACGTTCGGAATATTCTAGTTCAGAAACGTTATATGTTAAATAAAAATCGTTAGTCATTGGGAAAGATTTCATAATTTTCAAAGCGGTATCACTAAAACCTGCACAGTCCATATAAAATCCAATTGTCTGGTGATAAGGGTAGGTGTAATTTAAATTTTTAAGATACATCCTCATTTTATTTGCGGAAATCTTGCCCTTAGCACGTTCATAAACACTTAATACTTCATACACCCCACCACAATAATCTGGACGAACAGCAATATCAATCAATGTTCGTTCCACGTCAGTAACAGTTACCTCATCTATTACTTTGACACCTAGATTATTTGTATTACGTCCATTTATTAAATAAATTCGTTGGCCCTCATACTCAAAGAAATTGTTTGTTTTTCTCATTGGTTTAGAGAAAGCAGCATCAATATTCTTTTGTGCTAACTCTCCAGCAGGTGTATTACTCGTAAACCTTTTTGGAGATTGTTCTTTATTAATATAAATTGATTTAACATTCTCATTAGTTAAATCATGAAAATAAACTGCTGAATAGTGGCTCAGATAAACTCTAGGATAAAGGGATAGAGCAAGTTCAGTAGGAGATACTTTTTGGTTTCTAAAGATGTAGCGAGTAGTCTCAGCTATCTCAATTTCTTTTAGGATTCTTTTCTTAACCACAAGAAAGAAAAGAAACTCTCCAGGAGTGGTAGTTTTAGGTAGTCTCCATTCTCTCTCATGAGTAAAGAGGATACCGTTTATCTCCGCAAAATTAAGTACTTTTTTGCCAAGTCGTTTAAGCGCTGAAATAATATCTTCTTGGTATAACTCCATAATTTGATATCGATTTAAACGCCCCATAAAAGCTCCTTTTTTTCAAATCTTTCGAATACAATCAGGTGTATACACCTGATTGTACTGCAAAAAATAAAAAAAGTCAACAGGACCGAGGTTTTTTTTAAAAAAACACGATGCACTGATGGGGTGTATACACCCATCTTAACCCCTTTTTTTAAAATTGTCAAACAGGGACTCCAGCCTAATAAAACAGGGTTATCGTATGCTCTAGTTTCATAGAAGTCTTGAAGAAAGAATCTAGAAAATCAAAAAAAGCATATTGTTTACTGGATTCAGTAAACAATATGCTTTTCAACTCTGGGAGAGATTTCATCAAGCTTCTGATTCATCCGCTCCTGAGCTTTCCGGATCTTGTCAAATACCTGAGTTTCTTGTGTGTTAAGTCCTTCTGACGCCACAACTTTATCACGGAAATTTAGTTTTTATTTTGAAGAAAAAAATGCGGATTATTGAGCTAAAAAAATCACAAAATATTGAGGGTGCAAAGGAATTAAAACGATTTCTATTATTTTTACAATTATCTTCAATTAAAAGCGCTACATAAATTGGGTGTTTTTTTTGGTTTTAGTAAGTGCTATACTTAATTTAACTTTTTGACTATAGTCAAAAAAAAGAACCACGGTTCTCACAAAACCGTGGCCCAGTAAGCCGCATCACTCTTGAGTATGATTTTATGGATGAAGAAACTTAAGTTAAATGGATGAGAAAACATCAACACAGTTAGCCGACTGTTGTTAATGTTTTTTCTTCTTTAAAGAAAAAAATCTCACCCGTAAAGGCTTGTCTTGATTTTTGCTTTCCAGGTAGACACCTGCAAAATCTACACAGGCTGTTATCAGTGCCAGAATAGCAGCAATCAGAATGATCGTATTCTCCAATTTATCCCCTCCCTTCCAAGAGGGGCGCGACTTACTTGTAACCAATGTAACTCAATATATTGCATGTTGTAAACAGCCTAAAACAATAGAACGTCAATAGAACGTAATTCCGAGTATACCAATTAGGCCGGGATTCCGCAAAGGAAAAGGACTGGAAGATTTGAAGATTTATCAAAAAAAATTTTTGACCAAATTTAGTAGCGGAGTTGCGTGTTTTTTGTTTCGCAATTCTATTATTTCCTTAAAAACATAGCCTAAAATGACGTCAAGTCCTGCGGCAGAAGTAAATAAAAAACCTCTTCATATCAAATGCACACTAGCTATTCAATTAGCCCGTGTGCATTTTGACGCCTCTGATATCTTTAGCCTAAAACAGTCCAGGAATTTTTTCCGTTTTCCATGTGTTTCTACTCTGGAGGCAATATCATCGAGTTTCTGATCTGTCCGATCCTGGGCTTTCCGGATCTCGTCCAACACCTGGGTTACCTGCGTGTTAATCCCTTCCGACGCCGCCGCAACCTCTATTCGGACTCGCTCATCCACAATCTGATCAATTTTCCCTGAAAGCATGGCCACCGCTGATATCAAATCATCTACCTTAGCGTTAAGCATAGCGATCTCTGGCTTGCTATCTGACGTAGCGACTAGTGCTACAGAATCGCTATTGTTAGTACGCGAATAGCTTGATACCGTAGCTTCTACTGCGCTATCGTACTCAGCTCCGCGAGTTAGAAGATCAATAAGCGCTTTAAATGCAATAATATCGTGATCTGTAAAGGCTCGATGCTCTTTTTCGTCCTTCATAAATACGTAGCCAGCACTTTCTAGACTTCTCGCATACTTATTGACCGTAGAGCGACCAATTTTCAACGTTGTAGCCAGCTGAACCGTGCTATAAACAAAATTTAAGGGTTTTACGTCCACTGTTATCACCTCGCTATTTAAATTCGCGAAAATCCGCAAAATCCCTTGTTGTATCTAGTTATTTCGTGCTATCTAAGTGCCGCGTCGCTTCGCTCCGTTCCGTACATCTCACCTCGCCGTGTGGAAAACGAAAATCACGTTTACCACAAGCCTCGGTTCGATGCACGGCTGCGTGAACAACCTGAATCGTCGCTTAACGAGCCCCTTTATACGTATTTAGCGTGAAACTGATGAAAGGAAACCTCGCTAATGCGAGCTCGTCCTCACTACGTGAGAACGGAATGTAAAACATATCTCCCCACGCCCACCCCTGCATTCCGTGCCCAATGGTGCATCTGGGCACAGCCCCCTTTACAAGGTACTGTAAAACCGTCATCAAACGCGCCTAGGTCGTGCTTTATCGCGTATAGTCTGTACTAACTTTGACGGCCAGCCTGGGCAATAGCCCACACGGACGGGTCTTGGGGTCGTTGGAGTCACAACTCCCCATCTAGGAAAGATGCAGGGGCATCTACGTAATATACGCTGTCTCACCATCTAACGGCACTTGTCACCCTCAGACACGCCTGCAGTACGTTTTCCTGCTGCTCTCTTCGAGGGGATGGGGACGACTTACCCCATAAGCTTTTAACGTCGTTTTGGGTGGCATTGAGCGCCCAATATTGATTTTTGGCAATAAGAAATCAGGCCTTCGACCTTCTTTTTTCAAAAAAGTTCGAAAGCTTACAGCTCAGATATGCGTTTTTTATGTATGATCACGCACCGGTATAAGCCAGTTACGATGGATCCAAGAAACCAAAAAAGCCTTGATCCTCCCGCGAACGGAGATCAAGGCTACTTTTCCAAAATTATATTGAGATCACGACTATTCTCATGTTGCCCACCTAAGGCCAAGCATGATACAATGTCCGTAATTCAAGTCATTGTTGTTAAGTGTCCTGTTTCTATCCGATGGCGATCGGTTGAGACAGCTACTCCGGATTCCCGTCCGGTTTAGCCGCTTGAAACGGTGGCTTGTAATTATTTTTCACTACTATACCATAACTGCTAGATTGATAGATAGGCGTTTTGAAAAATTTAGGGAACCGGCATACTGCCGGTTCCCTTTTGTTTTGCCTTAATGCGGCGCCTGGGCGCTGAAATCGTCTCTACTGGACTTATCTGCATTGTAGAAGACTACGTCTCCATCCTTGACATGATAAACATTTAGATACGAATCCAGGATGTTTGGCCGATACCCTTCCATTCTCCATTGATTCATCAGCGGCGCATGAATGTACTGCAAGTGCGGCTCCTGCAGGTTACCGTTCTGGATCGACTCAATGTCGAAGTTGACGACAATGTACCCGTCTCGCAGGAAAATCGATGATTTGTCAGTCAGGCCACCATTCACACGGCCATACTCGGCCAGGTTCGTTCCTTTGGCCACCGTATACACATCGGCTGGGATACTGTATTCACCAAACCATTGCTGTACCGATGCATTCGCACGTTCCGTAGTCACAGACGCGTTCGTCGGGATCTCCTTCGGCCCGATCAAGGTCTTGAGCTGTTCCGGAAGGATCAGCAGATCGTACCCACCGACAGGCGTTTTGAGCTTGGTGAACTTAAGTACGTAATTTCGCATGAACTGTTCCCGATCGACACCCAGCTTCTCAGCTGCCGTTAAGTGCTGATCGTACTTCCAGTATCCGGAGTTCTTCATATCGCCCAGGCTCACGTTCCGGAGTCGTTCCTGCAGGATCACGTACCGTTCCACTTTGTCTTCCGGAGAACCGATCCGGACGAACGGCTGCTCATTGGTCTTATAGTACAGATCCACCGGAACCGGTGTGCCGCCTTCCTTACTCACGTAAGAGAAGGTCGGCGTGATCCGGATCCCGTCCTTCAGGCTGAATAGGTATAGGTAAGGTTTTGACTAAATCGCTACCTTTTC
>NZ_JBQQCS010000007.1:0-4406 GCF_052244825.1 Paenibacillus sp. 1A_MP2
TTGCTTCATCCGGATCGCTTTGCAACTGTTCCTAGTTGTAATGTCCCACCGATCGTTATAATAAAAAAACACCCATCTTTTAAAACTGATGGGTGTTTTTATTCAAAATATATATAAGACTATTTGGTAAGCTGGCTACGGCCATATTCTGCTGTTCTCAACGAGTTAGACAATGTATTATCACCTGTATTTGTTTCATAACGCGTTGCTTCTAATGTTGCGGTTAACTTAAATGGCTCATAGAGTGTTACTTTGTTCCCTTTGCTCTTTTGCCAAGCTCGGATATCCTCATGAGTTATATTGGGTACTGTAAATGACACTGTTGTACCTGATCTGTCTACGTAAACTCTCTTACGCTCGCTCCAATTCAGGCCATACCCACTGCGGTTCAAAGTTAAGTACAAATACTCTCCTGATTCATCACCTGCTGTCTTTCTCACATTAACATTTACAGTGAATGACGCAGGTCCATATTTCCCGACAATAAAAGCATCAACTTTAGGATCTGTAGATACTGTTTCCATTTTACCTGAAGGAGTAACTGAGGTTACTGTAAAATTCTCACTATAATCAACTCTAAAATATGATCTATCAGACGTTACTGTACTCCAAGGATCAGTGACTGTGACTGTCCAATAATATAGCCTATCTGGGTCTAATTGATAAGGTAAATTATATGATTTACTACCAGATAAAACTTGACCGGAATCTACTTTTTTACCTTCGTAATCGTAAATCTCCACACGATAACTTGTTTGAGGGTCATCGTCAGGATCACTGAAAGACCAATTAAATGAACCTCCTGATGAACTCAACATTGCAGGATCTCCACTTGTACCTTTTGGCGATATAATTGTGACGCTAGGCGCTCTGTTGATTACCTTAATAGTGATAGAGTCTTCTGCTGTAGCACCATCATTATCTTTAACTTTAAATGTAATTTTATAGGTCCCAAGCTTTTTAGGTGTAAAGGTTTTCTTATACCCAGTACCGCTTATAGCTCCACTCCAAGTTGTACTGACAATAGTACCATCATCATCCTTTGCATAACCAGTAAGATCTAAAGTTTCATTGCGGTACATTGTCGTTTTTGCAGATCCTATAGAGGCTACAGGAGGTTTATTGATTACAGTAATTGTACTACTAGCACTAGCCTTTCTCCCTGCATCATTAACTGCAGTAAAAGTTGCCGTGTACTTTCCTAATTTAGTTGGAGTATACGTAGTAGTATTTTTGTTCCCTGTACCTATCCCGGACCACTGCTGAGAAACGATTTTTCCTTTCGTGTCAGTAGCAGTCCCTGTAAAGGTTACTTTGGTACCCCTATAAAGTGGTGTTGGAGCATCATTAGTTACCGTCACGATAGGCAACCCAGCATCAACCTCATATTTATACGTATATGTCACTGTAGCAGCGTAGTTATAAGTTCCAGAAGGTGCTAAATATTCATATACAGCATCAGAGTAGTACAAGTAATAAAAATTCTGGTATTGAACGTTTGTATAGGCCGTACCTGCAGTACTCTTGCCTGGAGACGGATCACTAGCAGTTACACTAGCATATGCATGGACGTTATTATAATTGTGCTTGTGATCTTTAACATCACCTGCATAACCGAGATCCACAAGCTCATACAGATCAGCAGTTACTCCATATCCAGCAGTTTGCTGATCAGTTTTTCCATCCTTAGCTGAAGCCGTCACACTTTGATTATTCCAGTTAGTGTTACTATTTACAGCACCTTTGCCCGAGAATGTGATTATGTTTCCGTTGACCTTAGCACTCCCTGATGGGGTTACAATAGCCTGGACGTTGCGCACTATTTTATGAGGCAATTGTTTGGTCCATGTCGCTTCTTTAGAGTTACTGCCATAGTACATGCTGCTCGTAGCAGGCAACCAAACCTCTTCATTTGATTTTTCTCCGCCACTCCAGGTAGCAGAAATAATTTTACCTGAAAGTTTTGTTCTAACTGTTCCATTATCATTTTTTACTGAGTCTATACTAACAATTTCATGCTCCAGGGTCTCGGATGCTGAACCAGAAGAAGTTAGATTCCCATCTGAAGAAAGTTCAACTGTTGCCTGAGCAGTTTTGGTGTAAGATTCAGCAGCTCGCACATGACTTAATCCAATACTACTAATACTTAAAGTAGCTGCAAGTAGAAAAGCAATTGGTTTTTTTAAGGTTTTCATAAACTTTACTTAGCCTCCGCGATTGTAGAAGGAATTTTCAAAGAATATGAAAGAGTATCATGTGTATTTATATTTACAATGAAATCTTGTTTGGTTGTTGGAGAAGAAATCTCCATTGGCAAAGTTCCTTTTAGCTTCTCTCCTTTTTTCAAGGTCTTCGTAGCTAGAAAACCATCAAAGAGATCAGGAGTTAAAGGCGTACCTTTCAACTGATAAGGTGCTGCCGTCTCGATCAGCTGGCCATTCTTCATTTTGGAGCTCACAAAAAACATATTTTTCCCCATTGTTGTTTCATCGATTTTTACACCATCGTTTTTTGCCGTAATTTCCACATCAAGTCTGACAATACCTTTGCTAAGCATTTTGAGTGAGTTAAAATCTGGATCGTTATTTGCTGTAGCTCGACCAAACAGTTGGCTGGTACCTGGCTTATTCCAAATGTACAATGAACTTGTTATGTTGTTAATTTTGATCGTTTTGTCAGGGTGCTCAATAATGATGGGAAAACTTTTGACCGTTACTGGAGTTCCATACCCTCCGGATGAGTAAGTCATTTCCTCATTAACAACCTTATCAGGATAATTAAATTGGCCATTAATCAATATATGATCAAATGAATTACCACTTTTGGAACGTGGCACCCATTTGACTTGAGCACCAAAGGATTCTGACAAAAATCGTAAAGGTACTGTAATTCTCCCGTTGACATTCTCTACTGACTTATCTAATTGCACATTTACGCCATTTCTCTGAGCAGTTTTACTGCCAACAGTCAGCTTTACTGTATCTTCGAAATGTTTTGCCGTGACTACGATCTTACCTGAAGCATTGCGTTCCCAGCTAACATTTGCGGACATCTGTTCAAAAACTCCACGAACAGGAACCATTGTGACGCCCTCTTTTATATAAGGATTCTGATTACTAGGAAAAGTCACCTTATTATAGTTGACCAGGACTGCAATAGGATTAGACTGAGTTGCTGCCGAAGCCACACTATTAAAGGTTTGACTAAAAGTAATGGACGACAATAAAGCTAAAGATAAAGCTAGCATCCTTTTTTTCATGATTAATTCTCCTCTTTATTAGTTTTTGTTTTTTTCTTTAGGCTCTGCAGAAACGCTAGCTATTAAGAATACTTCTGACTAATCGTATTAACTTCATCTACAAGTATTTTTATTGCTTGTTCTGAATTAATTTTATTTTCGCCTAAATACCATTCACCCGATGGTTTTCTCTCAAGTTCTCCAATTGAAAGTTTCACTAAATATGGATCTTGTGTAGCAAGTATTTTCGCATTGTCAACAATATCGTTTAAATATGGTATACGACTCTTGTAAAAATCTCTTTCAGCAACTAAATCCTCGATATCCATATCCTTTTCAATAGCTATGAGGACTTTTTCTTCAGCTTGAGGCAGATACTTTGTCTTTATTCTATCGATTTCGATTTTTATACTTTCAAGAGCAGTTACTGTCAATACCATTTCATTCATTATGGCAACAGCTCCTTACCTAACAATCTAACATTAAAAATGAAAATTAATTGTAAATTACGTAAACTTAATGAAATTCACGGTTTTTCCAATTCCCGTAGTAATCATCGAATAATTCTCGATGTTTTTACTTGAGCTCTCCCACACATAAACCCATCCTTCGATCTCCTTATGTAGATCTTTAACCCAAACTCTTTCATAAAAATTATGTTTTCCTGGCCCGTTGTACCCCTCCAATCTGTCCATCTCTTTCAATGCTGATTCATGCACTGTCATCCATTCACCCTCTACATCAAACCCTTGTTCATCAAGGATTAACGCTGGATAGTGCTCTGAGATGTTATATAGAATTCCCGTTAAAGTTCCGGGTTCAGTCGATAACATATGACCTTTTACTACTCGATGATTTCTCTCACCTCTCATTAATGTACCATACACGAACACGTTTACTAAATCCTCAATCAATGATAACACCCACTTTTTTGAAATAAGTTAACCTATTTCAATAATAATCCAAAAATTTCTTGTTGTAAACAAAAATATACGAATTATTATTCGTTTTTTTGATGCATTTTTCATTCAAAATGAATTCCCCTCATAAAAGACAGAAACGCTGTCTCCAAGAACAACGGTAGCGAGTTAGCCAGGCTGAAGCGATCGGCGCGCCGGCGACGCCCAGGGAGCGTCCACCGGAGTCCAGGAGCAGCTGCAGGAGTCCG
>NZ_JBQQCS010000008.1:0-1586 GCF_052244825.1 Paenibacillus sp. 1A_MP2
CAGCGATTAACGGCATATTGGTAACAAAGGCGTTCTTCACCTTATCCAGACTCGGTAACCAAACGTTTTCCCACAGCTTAATGGATTGATCCGTAGAATTCCGGAATGTCCGGTCAAGGAAATCAAATGTCCATACGATCTGCTTCGCAATGACAGGAGCAAACGATTTAACAAAGCCTGTGACGATGGCCGGAATGAAGTCACCCAAAATGTACTTCGCCACCGGAACAAGTACCTTGTCTTTCAGATCCAAAAACGTCTTGCCCATATTGGATACCGATTGACGAATAGGCACCATCATATCAACAAACGGTTGTAGTGCCGGCCGCATTTCGCCCCAGCCTGAAGAGATATAAGCCCAAGCTTTAGAGAACCGCGATTTTACATCTTCCAAGAATGCAGCAACCTGTTGTTTGATTGGATCGATCTCGATTGATGGTGTGCCCAAGTCCAGGTCACCAAATCCAGCCATCGCACCCAGGCCGCCTATTCCTTTGCCAGCTCCAGCAGCTTTAGAACCCGCATCATCCAGAGCGGACGCCGCGGATTGAGCAAGTGTATTGAGCTGATCGAATCCGGCCAAACTGCCCTTCATGTCTTTTCCGGCCTTCTTGGCCTTCTTGCCTGCCTTCTCAGCCGCTTTCCCTGTATCTTCTACAGCAGGAGCTGCGGCCGCTGCTGCATCACCCATGCCGCCCATGGCATCGGTAGCCACTGTCATTCCGGCACCACCAGCGTTCACAGCGTCACCAAAGACCAGTTCCGTGAATGCCTTGAAATAGGCTGCTGCAACCTGTAATTTGGCTATGATCCAGTTGAGCCCTTTTAAGATCGGTGTCAAGATGTTGATGAATCCTGCACCCATTGTGCCCTTGAAGATGTTCCACTGTTCGGACATCATGCGGACTTGGTTCGCCCATGATTGGCCGTTACGGGCAAAGTCACCCTGAGCATCGGCCGTTACCTGTAGCAAATAACCATACCGGAGCATGGCCTGTTCAGATTGGGTCATGGCTAACCAGGACTTTGTAATGCCCTGAGACATCGCGTAGGCTTCCATATTGACCACGGACATGTTCACACCCAATTGCTTGAGTGGTTCTGTCTCACCGACCATACCGGAGAACACTTTGTAATACGCTTCGTCATTTGTGATGTTATAAAAAGAAGCCATGTCAGCAGATAATTCCGTCAACCTAACGGACATCTGTTTCATGGCTTCACCGGAAATACCGGATGATTTGAGCATGGCACCCATGGTGGATGCGTACCGTTTACCGGACAGTTCGGACAAACCGAATGATTCGATCAGGTTCGATGACCAGTTGTTAATCTGGTTTGTCATTGATCCGAACGTGACGTTAACCACGTTCTGTACTTCGGCCAGATCCGATGCCAGGTTAATGGCTTCCTTACCAAACTCTTTTAAGCTATGAACTGCGAACGCTCCAGCAACAATCCCGCCCAGCTTTGTGAATGCTCCACCAACAAGGTTTGTAGCTGTACCAGCGATTCCGTTAAGCTGACTTCGAAACGGCCCATAATTGAGCCCTAGGTCTAAATCTACCTGGCCTGCGCTAGTCATC
>NZ_JBQQCS010000009.1:0-2724 GCF_052244825.1 Paenibacillus sp. 1A_MP2
AGTGCTTTCAATGGAGCATTTGCAAGCTCCCGCATAGCCTGGGGATCCATCGTCACTTTCACTTTAACCATCAGCTCAACTCCAATTCCGTAGAAAAGACGCTGCCATCTGGATGCTGTGGCCGTGATGCGCTGAATATGATCCGATCAGTACCGCCAACCCGGACAAAGCCCTCAATCAGTTCTCCAGGCAATATATCACCACGAAGAATCACCTTGCCGGACAACGTAACCAATCGGCGCTCCTTATCCAGCTTCTGACGCATCTTCTCGTCATAACAAGCAAGCCCGTCAAAGATTAGATCCTCGACAGGCTCCCCGTCTTCTGACAGTTTGGTGTGAAACACTTGAACAGGCGTTTTTAAAATCCAATGTGGAAATGGAAACTTACCCCGCATCAACATAGCCCCCTATTCATCAACCCTGTGGCTCTCAGCAGGTTTGTAACACCTTCGGTAGTCTTAACCCCACCAGCGCCTTCAACGGCCTTAAATGACACGCTGACGCTGCCCGCTGAGTATCCAGAGAGCGGGAAGTCCAAGTAATCCCCATATTGGAACTGGAAATCCGCTTGTTGGCATACTGCCTTGACCACATTCCCCCGCTGAAAGGCTGTCAGGCTGTCCAGTTTGCGTTGTACGATGCGATTATAGGTCAGGCTGTCTATTTGGTCGGATGCCCGACTGAGAGCCTTATTCAAGTCCTCAGCCGGAATCACACCGTCCCCATAAAGTTCATACTCTTCTTCCGTTACATATGACATGCCATCACCTACTTGTCATCAGGTGTAGTCGTGGCTGCAATCTGCTTTTTAAGTGATTTGATTTCCTTGTTCGCGTCATCCAACTGGGTTTGCAGCCCCTTCAGCGCTTCCGGTGTACCAGAACCGGATGCCGCAATCTGATTCCTCAACTCTTCGTTCTCTCTTACCAGCGCTTCGTATTCCTTCCAAGACACCTTCTTGCTTGAAGAGTTCTCTACCACTTCAAGCGTATTTCCCGACTGTTCAGCGATATCGAAGCCGAGTTTAAGATAGGTTACCCGCTCAGCATCGTCAATCTTCAACTGCGTATTTCCCTTTACTGCAAACAACATGTGATTTTCCCCTCTCTATTCGCTGTTATATTTAGGCTTGAACGTTCATTTGGATCGCGGCCGCTTTACGCTCGATCAAGAACAGATCCGTGTAACGGCGGTTTTGGTACAGATACCCGTCACCTTGTGTATGGCTGCCTGGCTCCCACAGAAAGATTGCACTGTGTTTGATCGGTGCCAACACACAGTCTGGATGAACAAGGATCAAGTTAATCTGTTTTGCCCCTACACCCGCCACAGCACCGTTTGTAAAGTCATATACTGTCTTCATACGGCTGGAAGGTACGGATTTCAACACGACCTCATCCAAACTGCGTACTGCCCGGTCAATCACACCGCTGTTCTGACCCACCGTAACAATCTGGCGAAGCTTCTCGGCAGATTTAAGCAGTTTCAAATAGTTTGGCGTTACGTACATGATCCGGCCTTCTTGCGGTACCTCTGCTTCGTCCATGTTCATCATCATTTCATCGAACACTTCCAACGCATTGGCTGCATCCAAAACGGTTGTATCTGGCGTGTATCCCATTGCCACATAATCCGCATACATCTTGGAGAAACGATATTTATCAAGCTCAGGAATGGCTTGTTCCTTCTCGAATGTCGCTGTCAGATTAGCAGCAGAAACGATTTGATTCGTTTCATCTACGTCCATGGCATCGACGAAGAACTCCACATCACGGTCAAAGGTCAAGGCCATCGTCTCAAAATTATTGCTGACGGCTTGTCGGTTCCAACCCCCGTTACGGTTGTGATTCTTATACCCGGCTACATCCAAACTTGGCACCTTGATTGTTTTGTTATTCACCCAGATGGCATTCTGCGTAGTCAAACCATCCGAAGCCAACTCTTTCGTATACTTCTGCTGCAATGTGGTCAAAAAGCTTTCTACATAGTTGAACGGCATGTGTTCATCTCTCCCTTAAATTAGTAAATTGGTTTATTACTTCGTTTCAGCAACGCCGAAAATACTTGCCAGTTGATCGTTCGTGGCTTGCCCGGTTCCTTGCCCTGGATTGCCTACACGGAAACCACCTGCACCGCCACCGTTACCGCCGCCTGCTTCATCGGGTTTGAACAAGTAGGCATCCGATGTTTGAAGCCCCTTCAATTGCTCATCCAGCCCTACCACCTTACCGTCATCGCCAATAACCAACTTTGCCTTGTCGATCATGCCCGTAACCACCTTCTCGTTATGGACCTTACCGTTAAGAGCGGCAGAAATTGCATTGGTCATCTGAATATCATTCAAATCAGATTCATACTGCTGCTTGGCTGTGGTGTTTTCCCCTGAAGGCGGGCAATCTCAGCCTTGAGCGATTCCGAAGCTCCTGCATCCTTACTGAGCGTTTCGAGCTGCGCGTCCCGATCCGTAACGTCCTTCTCCAGCTTCTTCTTCACATCCGATAAGTCGTTGTACTGCGATTTGGGAACAAAGTGTTTTGGAAGCTCCTTGCCTGCATCCGTTACGATCCCGTCAATCTTTGAATCATCCAATCCCGCATTCTTCAACAACGTTTTCAACCAATCCATTTGTCATCAGCCTCCATAGATTTATATAGCTGCTCTCCAGCTAAGGGAGCGGACCGTGATGCTCCGGTCAACGAGCAATAGGCCCCAGCAGTCTCAG
>NZ_JBQQCS010000010.1:0-3370 GCF_052244825.1 Paenibacillus sp. 1A_MP2
GCCCGGCTCTGCATCGTGTCATGCACCTTCAATACAGTTTCAACCAGACGGGGCAACACCTCATTCAACGCATCAATGATCTTTCCGCGGGTGTATAGCGTGGCTTTCTCCTTCTCCCGCTGCGCTTCTGCATTGTCGGTCTTCTTCAAGTCAATGCCCAACGTGGATGGCGACATAACGCCCTGCAAGCACATATCCAGAGCGCTGGCGTAGGACCCCACGAATGCTTCATACAGGATCTGCGGCTGCAACATAGTGATTTGGTTTTTACCCTCCTCAGCAAAGGAGGTGCCAATCTTGATGAACTGATTATCAAATGGGTTGGCGCGCATTGGAGCCCCTGTTTCAGGGTTCTTCGGAACCAAGTCGTCTGGAATATACTTCTGTACTCTTCCGGCTCGGATCGCGTCCCACCATTGACTCACCACTTCATCCAATGCGTCAAAGTTGTCTGACTTGCTATCAAACAAGGATTTCCCTCGTCCCTCCCACTTGGAGCTGCGGAAGAACATCAACGGCACGGCCATAATAAACTTGCCATCGTATTCGATGTTCGCCAGTGCTGCCGTCTCAGGCAATACAGTAAGTGGAACGCCTTTGCCATAAGCATCATAAAGCTGATACCGGATGTAACCACGCCCATAGGTTTCTTCCAACCGGTAATCCTTGCCCTTTAGCGTGTGATCCGTAAAGAACACAACCTCATGCAGCCTCCCACGGTTCCGTCTATACTCCACCTGATCCCCGCTGTAGAACTCAATAATGGGGTATTGGGTAACATTGGTATCCACGGTGATTTTATACGCTCCATCCCCAGCCACCAAAGCGTCTATAATGTTCTGCCCCAACAACTCATCAAACGCATTGTCTTTGCTGATATCATCCCATTTCGTTTCCTTGTCTACCTCAACGGCTTCCAGATCAGCAACGACGATATCCGACAAACGCTCTGCAATCATGGCAGGCATTCCGGAATGGATTTTCCGAATCGCCATGTTTTGACTGGGTATCGCTGCCCAGAAACGCGCTTTGCCTACCGCGTCCGTCCCTGTCTGCTTGTAGAATTGATCTAACTCAGAAGCATCGCCACGGAACCATAGGCGGTTACGCAATACATTCGTCCGATATGATAGCGGCTCGGTGATTGTGACGATTCGATTCTCTGGCGCTGGGTTAATACGCAGCATTTTCATGACCATATTCTGAAACCACCCCACTTTCTCAGCCTCCTAACATATACATCGTTTCTGCGATGCCTGTCGTAGCATCTGGCGCATCATCATGGGTGTTCTTACCCTCGCGCTGATAATTGTTCATAGCCTTGTGATACTCCGGCCAGCGGTCCCGCCAGTTCACAGGGAAGTATACATGCTGCATGACCCATGTTGCATTCGATACAATACGGGCCACTTTATTTTTACTCTGATGGAACCAGCTCACGTCTGTCCGGTTACTTCTCAGTTCCTTCTCCAGAATCCGTTTGACACTCCGAGCGAATGAACGCCCCCCGTTATTACTTTCAATCCGTGCGCGATTGACCTGTAACGCAAAAAGAGCCTTAGCAACTGCCGGCTCTGTAATCTCCATAGGCTCTTTGGTGTAGATGATATCAAGCACATACGCTTCTTTGTTGTACGCACCCCATATGATGTTGCACAGATAATCCGCGCCCTCATCTGCTGAATCGCAATATGCGTAAATGCCAGTGAACAGCGGTTCTCCAGAAGTGTCCAGAGGTAGATGCTCATATGTCTTGAAGCTACTGTAAAGCTTGCCCTTGATATCAATCGGGATCTGCTGATAGTTGGCGCTGGCAATATCAGCACCCATGGCACGTACCTTCATGTTGTAAGACTCGCGGGAAAGGATCTCTTCGCAGAGCATCGTACCGTCATCCTGCAGGGCCTTCATGCTCAGGTGCCGCACCTTCTTCTTCTCCTCTGCAAAATGCTCCAGGGCCCTGCCTGCAAGGTCTCCTGTTGCCCATCGTGTCATAATGATAATGATCTTGCCGCCCTCTTCCAAACGGCTCAGCATCGTATTCGTGAACCAATCCCAGTGCTTCTCCAGAACACCCTCATTGCTCGCTTCCTCGGCATTCTTGATCAAGTCATCAATCATGAGGATCGAAGCACCAAAGCCTGTTGCTGTACCTGTAGGAGACGTGGCCAGATAGTTGCTGTATCCACCTTCCAGGCTCCAAAGGTTCATGGCTCCATCCCCTCGGCGGATCTGCACTTGAGGGAAGATGTCACTGTACACGATGATATTCTCATCAGCCTTCTCCGTGCTGATCCCGTTGCGCACCGCTTTGGAGAACGTGGTCGATAGCGTCTCGTTATAGGAGCCGGTCATAATTTTGGCTGACTGGTCCTGTCCGAATACCCACTGTGCAAACATCGATGCCGTTCGGCTTTTACCATGCCGCGGGGCTCGTTGACGATCAGAATATCGTCGTCTGACTCATAGAAGTCCTGCATCTCATTGCACAGATCAACAAGAAACTGACGATTTTCCTGGTAGAAGTCCGGTGCCATGGCCTGGCAGAAATAGAAAAACTCACGTCTCGCCAACTCTACACGGGCACCGCGCTTGATTGCCGCAAGATTAACCATCTCGGACCAACTTCTTCAGATCCTCAGTAGTTAGCCCCTGGAACGGATCACTGACGCTAACCCCACCCGACAGCTCCACCTTATCCTTAAACATTCCCAGGTGCCGGGCGACATTCTCCAGCGCCTTCGCCTGATCATGCATCACAATTTCAAGCCCTGCCTTCGTTTGCTTAATTCCAGAGTACAGCAGCTTAGCGCCGCCCTGAAGCTTGCGGGTGTCCTCGATATGTAAATCCGGACGACCCTCGCCGCGGCATTGAGGGCAGAATGGATGTGGATCCGCCAGACGATCAAAGCCATATCCGCCAGCTTCACTCGGCAAAATGTCTTGAACCGGCTTATCCATTTCCTCTGCTTTAGCCTCGGCATCGTTAATGGCATCCTCTACCGCCTGGGCATATTCAGCCGCATCGACCCATTGATACTGGTGATCGATTCCGTGGCAATGCCGGCACGCCAAACGTCTCAAATGGATCAGCTCGTTCGGATCAGCGGTAGCCAGATCCCACCAGCGTCGAAGCACCATATCGGCCGTAACTTCAACCTTGGCCGCTCGTTTGTCCATGGCCTCCTGGATCGCCGCCTGAACCTTAACATTACTTAACAATCTACTGGCCTGCTGTTCAGCCGTTTTGGGGCTATATCCTGCTCTGATCGCTGCCTGCTTGGCATTGAGGTCAATCAGGTATTCTTTTACAAAGTGTTGTTGCTTGGCCGTCAATGCCATATCAGTCAGCTCCTCTATGTATTTTGGC
>NZ_JBQQCS010000011.1:0-16312 GCF_052244825.1 Paenibacillus sp. 1A_MP2
GAAAAGGTAGCGATTTAGTCAAAACCTTACCTATACCTATTCAGCCTGAAGGACGGGATCCGGATCACGCCGACCTTCTCTTACGTGAGTAAGGAAGGCGGCACACCGGTTCCGGTGGATCTGTACTATAAGACCAATGAGCAGCCGTTCGTCCGGATCGGTTCTCCGGAAGACAAAGTGGAACGGTACGTGATCCTGCAGGAACGACTCCGGAACGTGAGCCTGGGCGATATGAAGAACTCCGGATACTGGAAGTACGATCAGCACTTAACGGCAGCTGAGAAGCTGGGTGTCGATCGGGAACAGTTCATGCGAAATTACGTACTTAAGTTCACCAAGCTCAAAACGCCTGTCGGTGGGTACGATCTGCTGATCCTTCCGGAACAGCTCAAGACCTTGATCGGGCCGAAGGAGATCCCGACGAACGCGTCTGTGACTACGGAACGTGCGAATGCATCGGTACAGCAATGGTTTGGTGAATACAGTATCCCAGCCGATGTGTATACGGTGGCCAAAGGAACGAACCTGGCCGAGTATGGCCGTGTGAATGGTGGCCTGACTGACAAATCATCGATTTTCCTGCGAGACGGGTACATTGTCGTCAACTTCGACATTGAGTCGATCCAGAACGGTAACCTGCAGGAGCCGCACTTGCAGTACATTCATGCGCCGCTGATGAATCAATGGAGAATGGAAGGGTATCGGCCAAACATCCTGGATTCGTATCTAAATGTTTATCATGTCAAGGATGGAGACGTAGTCTTCTACAATGCAGATAAGTCCAGTAGAGACGATTTCAGCGCCCAGGCGCCGCATTAAGGCAAAACAAAAGGGAACCGGCAGTATGCCGGTTCCCTAAATTTTTCAAAACGCCTATCTATCAATCTAGCAGTTATGGTATAGTAGTGAAAAATAATTACAAGCCACCGTTTCAAGCGGCTAAACCGGACGGAAATCCGGAGTAGCTGTCTCAACCGATCGCCATCGGATAGAAACAGGACACTTAACAACAATGACTTGAATTACGGACATTGTATCATGCTTGGCCTTAGGTGGGCAACATGAGAATAGTCGTGATCTCAATATAATTTTGGAAAAGTAGCCTTGATCTCCGTTCGCGGGAGGATCAAGGCTTTTTTGGTTTCTTGGATCCATCGTAACTGGCTTATACCGGTGCGTGATCATACATAAAAAACGCATATCTGAGCTGTAAGCTTTCGAACTTTTTTGAAAAAAGAAGGTCGAAGGCCTGATTTCTTATTGCCAAAAATCAATATTGGGCGCTCAATGCCACCCAAAACGACGTTAAAAGCTTATGGGGTAAGTCGTCCCCATCCCCTCGAAGAGAGCAGCAGGAAAACGTACTGCAGGCGTGTCTGAGGGTGACAAGTGCCGTTAGATGGTGAGACAGCGTATATTACGTAGATGCCCCTGCATCTTTCCTAGATGGGGAGTTGTGACTCCAACGACCCCAAGACCCGTCCGTGTGGGCTATTGCCCAGGCTGGCCGTCAAAGTTAGTACAGACTATACGCGATAAAGCACGACCTAGGCGCGTTTGATGACGGTTTTACAGTACCTTGTAAAGGGGGCTGTGCCCAGATGCACCATTGGGCACGGAATGCAGGGGTGGGCGTGGGGAGATATGTTTTACATTCCGTTCTCACGTAGTGAGGACGAGCTCGCATTAGCGAGGTTTCCTTTCATCAGTTTCACGCTAAATACGTATAAAAGGGGCTCGTTAAGCGACGATTCAGGTTGTTCACGCAGCCGTGCATCGAACCGAGGCTTGTGGTAAACGTGATTTTCGTTTTCCACACGGCGAGGTGAGATGTACGGAACGGAGCGAAGCGACGCGGCACTTAGATAGCACGAAATAACTAGATACAACAAGGGATTTTGCGGATTTTCGCGAATTTAAATAGCGAGGTGATAACAGTGGACGTAAAACCCTTAAATTTTGTTTATAGCACGGTTCAGCTGGCTACAACGTTGAAAATTGGTCGCTCTACGGTCAATAAGTATGCGAGAAGTCTAGAAAGTGCTGGCTACGTATTTATGAAGGACGAAAAAGAGCATCGAGCCTTTACAGATCACGATATTATTGCATTTAAAGCGCTTATTGATCTTCTAACTCGCGGAGCTGAGTACGATAGCGCAGTAGAAGCTACGGTATCAAGCTATTCGCGTACTAACAATAGCGATTCTGTAGCACTAGTCGCTACGTCAGATAGCAAGCCAGAGATCGCTATGCTTAACGCTAAGGTAGATGATTTGATATCAGCGGTGGCCATGCTTTCAGGGAAAATTGATCAGATTGTGGATGAGCGAGTCCGAATAGAGGTTGCGGCGGCGTCGGAAGGGATTAACACGCAGGTAACCCAGGTGTTGGACGAGATCCGGAAAGCCCAGGATCGGACAGATCAGAAACTCGATGATATTGCCTCCAGAGTAGAAACACATGGAAAACGGAAAAAATTCCTGGGACTGTTTTAGGCTAAAGATATCAGAGGCGTCAAAATGCACACGGGCTAATTGAATAGCTAGTGTGCATTTGATATGAAGAGGTTTTTTATTTACTTCTGCCGCAGGACTTGACGTCATTTTAGGCTATGTTTTTAAGGAAATAATAGAATTGCGAAACAAAAAACACGCAACTCCGCTACTAAATTTGGTCAAAAATTTTTTTTGATAAATCTTCAAATCTTCCAGTCCTTTTCCTTTGCGGAATCCCGGCCTAATTGGTATACTCGGAATTACGTTCTATTGACGTTCTATTGTTTTAGGCTGTTTACAACATGCAATATATTGAGTTACATTGGTTACAAGTAAGTCGCGCCCCTCTTGGAAGGGAGGGGATAAATTGGAGAATACGATCATTCTGATTGCTGCTATTCTGGCACTGATAACAGCCTGTGTAGATTTTGCAGGTGTCTACCTGGAAAGCAAAAATCAAGACAAGCCTTTACGGGTGAGATTTTTTTCTTTAAAAAAGAAGAAAAAACATTAACAACAGTCGGCTAACTGTGTTGATGTTTTCTCATCCATTTAACTTAAGTTTCTTCATCCATAAAATCATACTCAAGAGTGATGCGGCTTACTGGGCCACGGTTTTGTGAGAACCGTGGTTCTTTTTTTGACTATAGTCAAAAAGTTAAATTAAGTATAGCACTTACTAAAACCAAAAAAAACACCCAATTTATGTAGCGCTTTTAATTGAAGATAATTGTAAAAATAATAGAAATCGTTTTAATTCCTTTGCACCCTCAATATTTTGTGATTTTTTTAGCTCAATAATCCGCATTTTTTTCTTCAAAATAAAAACTAAATTTCCGTGATAAAGTTGTGGCGTCAGAAGGACTTAACACACAAGAAACTCAGGTATTTGACAAGATCCGGAAAGCTCAGGAGCGGATGAATCAGAAGCTTGATGAAATCTCTCCCAGAGTTGAAAAAGCATATTGTTTACTGAATCCAGTAAACAATATGCTTTTGATTTTCTAGATTCTTTCTTCAAGACTTCTATGAAACTAGAGCATACGATAACCCTGTTTTATTAGGCTGGAGTCCCTGTTTGACAATTTTAAAAAAAGGGGTTAAGATGGGGTGTATACACCCCATCAGTGCATCGTGTTTTTTTAAAAAAAACCTCGGTCCTGTTGACTTTTTTTATTTTTTGCAGTACAATCAGGTGTATACACCTGATTGTATTCGAAAGATTTGAAAAAAAGGAGCTTTTATGGGGCGTTTAAATCGATATCAAATTATGGAGTTATACCAAGAAGATATTATTTCAGCGCTTAAACGACTTGGCAAAAAAGTACTTAATTTTGCGGAGATAAACGGTATCCTCTTTACTCATGAGAGAGAATGGAGACTACCTAAAACTACCACTCCTGGAGAGTTTCTTTTCTTTCTTGTGGTTAAGAAAAGAATCCTAAAAGAAATTGAGATAGCTGAGACTACTCGCTACATCTTTAGAAACCAAAAAGTATCTCCTACTGAACTTGCTCTATCCCTTTATCCTAGAGTTTATCTGAGCCACTATTCAGCAGTTTATTTTCATGATTTAACTAATGAGAATGTTAAATCAATTTATATTAATAAAGAACAATCTCCAAAAAGGTTTACGAGTAATACACCTGCTGGAGAGTTAGCACAAAAGAATATTGATGCTGCTTTCTCTAAACCAATGAGAAAAACAAACAATTTCTTTGAGTATGAGGGCCAACGAATTTATTTAATAAATGGACGTAATACAAATAATCTAGGTGTCAAAGTAATAGATGAGGTAACTGTTACTGACGTGGAACGAACATTGATTGATATTGCTGTTCGTCCAGATTATTGTGGTGGGGTGTATGAAGTATTAAGTGTTTATGAACGTGCTAAGGGCAAGATTTCCGCAAATAAAATGAGGATGTATCTTAAAAATTTAAATTACACCTACCCTTATCACCAGACAATTGGATTTTATATGGACTGTGCAGGTTTTAGTGATACCGCTTTGAAAATTATGAAATCTTTCCCAATGACTAACGATTTTTATTTAACATATAACGTTTCTGAACTAGAATATTCCGAACGTTGGCGTCTTTACTATCCCAAAAACTTTACTAACTTAAAAAACCTTTGAGCACAAAGTGCCCAAAGGTTTTTTTATCTGGCTTCTTCAGAGAGAGAAGATCATGCTGTTTTATAATTGCTAGTACATAGTCAAAATAAAAATCAAAACCTCGATAGTTTTCTTTTACCTGGATAGTCTCTCTAAGTTTAGGCTCATCTCGTCTATGAAACTCTCGGGTTTCTGACATGTTTGAAAGAAAGCTAATGGGAACGCGCTTAGCCTTGAAACATTCTTCAAGATGAGTCAACGTTTCAGGGTCTTCAAAGTTTACTTCGACTGCAGGGCTTTCTAAAATTGTGTAAATATCATAAAAATCCCTTGGTCTAGGCTTAGATCCTACCTCCTTACCTATCCGGGTCCAGTAATCATCCATTTGTTGACAGATTGCACGCAATTTCTCTAGGACTATCAATGTAGGTGTATAAATAGGCACTAAATATCCTTCGAATCCTTCAATGTTATCAATCATCTTTGTACTTCCTGTATATTCGAATCTTCCGAGGTCAATAGTGATATTCTTTTTGGTACCCGTCACAGCGATCGCCTTATTAGATAACCAGTTCAAGTTATCCTTATGTGCTTCGTACTTTTCTGGTTCAATAATCTTAAAATTCACCTCATAACCAGCCCAAAAATCTTGATTTTCAGCCATTTGTTGTTTAGGCTTGGCTTTTATCTTAACCTCAAAAACTTGGTAGCCGTATTCAATAAATGTTCTTGTAAGAACGTCTTCGAGTTTTTGCCTGACTTGCTCTAGATCAGTTAAACCAATGTCTTCAAAATCTTGAGACATGGAGAAATCGAGATCCATAGATGCACGTGAGCTGAAACCATATCCAATATCTAAAGCGTTGCCGCCTTTTAAGACCAGGGTTTCCAGGAGATCATCATCTGAAAATAAAGCAATAAGAGTGATGGTTCTAAGTTTCTTTGTATCTTCGCTGCTCAAGATCAAAAATGGACACCTCGTTTTTTGTATTGTCACACTTCTCATATAATCTCATAAAGGTTATCCGTTTGGAATAGATAGCCAAATATATAAGGATATTTTTTAATTTCGACGATTCGCCTCTAAAGGTGCCTTTTCTGCGAAATGATGTATTCGCCGCGTCCGTAAAGGTACAGGTTTACAAACTACAAAATGAACATGATAAATTCGTCTTTAAAGGTGGTATAATCCAATTAGCAAACGTTTGTAATTGGATTATAATCTTTATAAACAACATTTCGGAGGTTTTTTATGCGGATTCAATTTAGAGAGTATGGATATGCTCGAGTTTCAACTAAGGATCAGAATGAGGATCGCCAGATTGCTGCTCTACGTGAGCAGGGAATTGAAGAAGCCTACATCTTCGTTGATAAGGCTAGTGGAAAGAACTTTGATCGCCCTGAATATCAACTTTTAAAGCGTGTGCTGAGAGAAGGGGATACCCTGTTTGTAAAGTCTATTAATCGGTTTGGCCGCAACAAACAGGAAATATTGAAAGAGTGGCAATGGCTGATCGATGCAAAAGTTCATGTTGTCGTGATCGACATTCCGATCCTGGATACACGTAAGTATGAAGAATTGGAAGGGATCGGCCAACTCATTATGGATCTCGTGCTTCAGATATTGAGTTGGCTTGCTGAAGAAGAACGAAGAGGCATTAAACAGGCACAGGCTGAAGGCATTGCTGAAGCAAAGAAGAATGGAAAGCACTTAGGAAGACCACAAATTAACTTGAATACACTCAATTCAGAACAAAGGAGTACCCTGGATGCCGAGTATCCCAAGTGGAAGAAAAGGGATCTCTCCGCTGTAGAATTCATGAAAAAGCTTGATATGAAGAAGAACACTTTTTACAAGATTATAAAGGCGTATGAGGGACTAGAAAAATAAAACTGCATGCAAAAAGGACCCCATAAAGGGGTCCTTGGTTTTAGGATCATATTGCAGGGCGGCGTATCCTGATCTCTGGTAACTTGCCTTTCGACAAGCGCGTGGGGAACCTTTCCCACCTCTAATGATCCTTAACTTATAGTATTATGCGAAAATTGAAATTGTATAACAGGTAAGTTATATACGTAGTTCAGACACTTATTAGTTTACACTTTGGTAAACGATTTGTCCAGAACTCTGAACGATTATTTAATTAGTTATAAGGGACTAATCGTCCACTCTTGAGCCTTTTTTGGACTTTATAGGCTCCATTGTCAAGTTCAAAGAAGGTAGATAAGAATATGTACCCTGATGGGTCTAACTTGATTGCTAAAAGCAAATGAGGCCCAATGACCTTGACTAACTCTACACTATTTTCCTCTTTGGGATTCTGTCCAACATAGTCCGGATGTGCAATCATGCTAGGGATTAAGTGACCATATTGTTCAATAATACCTGGATGATTTCGTTGCACGTGCTTTATAGCACCGGGGTACATTTGTACGAGATCCGAAGGGAGATCCACTCCAGTAAGGCTTTTAATTTTGACGATATCAAGTTTGCCGACAACCTGGATATCGTGTGAATTTAGATTAAGAGAGTATGATTGCACATCTGCATTCCTTTCGTTGTCTGATGTAATAGAATTAAAGGTTATTTCCATATTTCAACCGCCTTTATAGTAAATTCTGTGTGTACATCAGTATAGTCATAATAGGCGGAATTATTTACTCGAATTTGTCGAACTATACATAAGTTTAAGTTTAAGTGTTGAATTAAGGCAACTGATAGATTCTTGATAAACATTTGAGCTATGTATATAATGAGTGACATTACGGAATACTAATTACTTTTCTTTGCGGACTTGATCGGCAAAGAGGGACGTGGAAGTTCAGGACTTCCAAAAATAATAGCTTTGGACTCATGAAGTCTTTGGTCAAACATTGGGATTATAGGCACCTTTTTTTATTTTCTTTGCCCTAGTATGGGTAAATGAGTGAGGTAATAAATAGTTTTGTAACGGAAGCCGGTTAGAGTTGGCATTTTAGTTTGTGCTGCTCATAATGAGGTTTTTTTTGTTGCGCTTAGGAGCTGATACGACAGGCATTTTGCCTGATGTATCAGCTTTTTTATATAGAAATGAAACTAATGGAGGCGAAATGAAATGGATTCAATGGAGTTAGTAAAAGAAATCAGAATGCAGTTACATGAGATGAAGAAGGAGATTGAAGAAATGAGGAAGATGCGATCAGAGCTCCAGGAAGATTCAGAGAACTTTAAACGCTATTCTATTTTGCTGGAAGGAATGGTTCGAAGGGAAAGTGAGATGAAGTTGATCGTTTCATCTCATGTTAAGAAGAACATTAGAAAAACGATCCAGGAACATCGGGAAGGGCAAGTGAATAATTGTCCTGTTCTTAAGTTGGTGAAGTAAGGAAGTGCCGGCATTTGTGCCGGCTTTGTAGATTGAAGATTATAGCGCAAGGTCAGTAATTCTTAACCCCAAAGTTGCTTGCAACTGCTGGACTGACTGCAAAAGTTAAGAACGGAATCACGTTTCGCCGGACGTGGTTTTTGTACTCAATCGGCACGAAGGTGATTCGATCCGGAGGATCGGCCGCGGAGCGGCAAGCTGTATGCTGGATCGCCGGGAGTCGATGCGAAGCATCGCCCTGAAAGGGAATGACTCCACTAAAATTACTCATAGTACGAACTACATATGTAGCATACGAACGAGCGTAGCAAGAATGCTCGGGCGCTTTCTCTCTGCCATCTGCTTTGAAAGATGGCAGAGAGAAAGCGCCTGGGCAATCTGTATACTCGCTTAGAGCCACAAGGGTTTAAGTCGTTTTACGCATCCTCGCGTAGCGAGAATGCGACGAGAACGGGACACTTGTGCACCTGGGTGAAGTCTGTCTGCAGGAGAAAAGATGCTGACGCGCATTCGCGCGTGAACCTGTTCAGACGCTCAGGATTTTTAATCCTTCGGTCTTCACAGGTCTGAAGGAAAGGGAGGGGTTAGAGGTGGGCAAGTCAACGGTTGAAGTACAGATCGAGAAGATTTTCAAACACACCAGACAAGGTAGCTACGCGACCAGGGATCGGTATAAGGACAGTTGTTTAATGTTCGCGAGATTCTGTCTGGATCGCTTTAAGATGCAGAATATCCGGAATATTCATGATAAGCACATTGCGGCTTTTATTCAGGAGCGTTTGAGCCAAGTGGAGCCTAGGACGATTAAGGGTGATCTTTCAGCTTTACGATACATGCATGATCAGATCCAGCGACCAAGGTATGAGTTGTCTGATAATGCCAAACTGCAGGAGGATTACGGGTTAACGATCGGGACCACACACCAGGTCAATGGGGATCGTGCCTGGACAACATCGGAGTATGACGGCATGATGCAGATCGCAAAGGATCTTGGTAACAGCAATGTGGCCGATTGTATGCAACTGAGTCGGACAATGGGTCTTAGAATCACCGAAGCAGCAGCCGTAAGTCGTGCTCAGGCCGAATATGCGCTTCGTACAGGCATTTATCAGGTCAAAGGGGAAGCAAAGAACGGGAAACACCGTGAAGTGCCTCTAAGCGCCGCTGGAAGGCTTGTACTGGAACGTCGGATGTCTGTAACGAGCCGGGAGAACGGTTGTTTATCCGTCCGGGTGAGAAGACGCATCAGGTTGTTAACCGGATGCAGAAGTTTATGGTGCATCATCGGGATAAGGTACTGACGGAAACCGGGATGCAGCAGCGGACGGATCGGAGGGACGGGAGTGCGAGGAGCCTGACGTTCCACGGCTTGAGATACGGGTATATACAGGATCGTATGGAGCAAGAGATCGCAAAAGGCTACAGCCGTGACAATGCGGCATTAATCGTAAGCCGTGAGGTTGGCCATGAACGAATTGATGTAATTCGGATTTACGAAGGAAAAAGCTAAGTCCCTGAGAAGACTTAGCTTTTGGAAGATTCGTATTTTTCGATGATGTACTTCATGCCTTCTTCGAGGAGATCGTTAACGTTCACCTTTTGATTACCTTCCAGCGAAAGCTGAAGGGCGAGCATTTGAATCTGACCGTACAAAGTAGCATCAAGCGTTGTATTTATGGACTTTCGAGCCATGTTAAATTCACCTCGTTCACCAGTATAACAGAAAATTGTTTGACAAAGTTATATAGTCGATCATATCATATAGCTATAAATACGTATAGCTGACTATATAAAAAATGGAGGTTAATGCTATGAAATTAACAGTATTGGTTGAGCAAAATTACGGACAACACGATTTTACAGGGTACGTACCGGAGCTGCGCTTGAGCGCGACCGGTGATACAGAGGAAGAGATGATGTCTAACCTGAAGGATCTCGTTGAGCTTCAGGTCACATCCACTGTGCCATCGATGTACCGTTGTGATGTGCAAACCATCACGTTTGATAAGGAGGTGAACCATCAAACAGACCTGACCTTACTAGGGAAGCAAACGTGCGGTCTACTCGTTAAAGAAATTGAGCTCTTAATGCGACAGTTCAACGAGTCGATAAAGAACTTGAATGTTGTAGACACTGGAAATTTTGTAAGTGTGTACTTTGTACTGGCAGAACAAGGTTTTGTCTATCAGTACGATAAAAGAAAAGGTACATACGATGAATCATTTATGTCCTTAACGGAAATGCAGCATTTTAAAAATTTAGGCTTACTAGACTAAGAGGAGTGGGGAACATGAAAAAGGTATTACTGAGCATTATGGCAGGGGTTTTAGCGTTTGGGATTACAGGAGCTGCGGTTTCAGCAGCTCCTGCGAAACAAGTGGAGGTTTTACTGAATACGGTGAAAATGAAGTTTCCGGATGCGAAGCCATTCCAAGATGGCCAAGGTAGTGTGATGGTTCCGATCCGGTTCGTGTCAGAAGCCTTGGGCGCAAAGGTGACGTACTCCAAGGTTGGCAAAGTGTCCAAGGTTGGGATCGTCAGCAAAGACCATAAGGTGGACATGACGATTGGCCAAACGACAGCCCTGGTCAATGGCCAGAAGAAAGACTATGGTACGCAAATTATCCTGAAGCAGAACAGGACATTCGTTCCGTTGCGTCTGGTCAGTGAGGGACTTGGTCAGAAGGTAGAATGGGACAAAATTGGCCGCTGGGTTTGGATCGGTAACAAAGATTTCCGGAATACGGATGATAAGCAGTTTAAACTTACAAAGCTTAGTGATTTCAAAGCATATACAGCTAAAAGTGAACTTGATTTCAAAAATATGAAGGGAGAGAAGTATTCGGGCGTTAAGATTATCAAAGAAAGTGATCTTCCTATCCAGTTGGGGAACGGACAAGTGATTTATGACATTAACATGACCAAAAACGAAATAATTGGGAACGTTGTTCAGATTCGAAGTAGTCAAAGAGGAAACTCTATTACCTTTTTAGTTAAAGATAGTTACGGCAGAGGACGTGGAGTTGTCGATACACTCTTTAGTAATAACGAAGACAAAACAGGGATGAACTATTATCCGCTTATTAGCACGTCTGACAAGTTTCAGGGAGGAAAGTATCTTGAAAACTATGAGGGATGGAAAAGTTTTAAAGTCAATCAAGCTGACTATATCCTTTTGAGAGATGGCGAGCTAGATAATTACGCTGTGGCTATCGTCAATCCATTCAAGTAAGGGGCTATGATCTGAATGAAAAGGACTATTAGCTCTATACTTAGTGTGGTACTCCTATTGTCTTCGATACTCGTTTTGTTTACGTACGATTCTGGGAAGGCCGAAGCAGCCGTTTATGACGTAGGTGCAAGTCGATTGGAACGTGACAAAAATAATCCAAATCTTTACTACTTCGTTGGAATGGTATACTACGAGGTTTGGAAGAACAGCGCTGGTCAATGGACGGATAAAGGACATAAGCCAGGGGATACGGTTAGTGTTGTAGACGGTGGAACTTACCAGTTTACATTTGCTTCTGGTCGAAAGGTTAAAAACATCACAGTTAAGCCTTTTGATTTTAATTGGACGTTGGCTAAGGATGTATTCGAAACATCTCGTGGTGGGGATCTTGACGAATACCCACAGCAGTATTATCAAGATGCTACTTCCAGAGAGAACTATGACAATTATGGTAATACAGCGGTTTTGGGCAAAGGAACAAATTCTGCTCGTAAGGAAGTAATCGTTCGAAATGGTGTATTGCGTCCAATTTATAAAGAAATAAATAGAAGATATGAAGAAGAAACGAAGAACAATAAGGTTTTTGCACCAAACGTTGAAGGTTATCGCTACTTTTTTCCGACTCTGTTCACGATCGAGCTTGAGCCGGAAGAAGGCAAGGCCACTATTCAGCACTGGACAACAACTGGCCAACGGCTGAATGGTATTGAACATTTCCGAGACCGGGAAGAAAAGTTAGAAAAGAACCAGCCGTACAGCTTCACGCATACAGAACCCGGAGAAAATTATACGTATGAGGGCTTTAAGAAAAGTACGGTTTCAGCACCTTCGGGTGGATCGCCAAGCCAGGGAGATCCCGGAGGATTCACATATAACGGTACTTTTCCCGTGTACTACTTGAATTTTTACTACAAACCTAAAAACGAAGATCGGCCTAATGTCTGTACTAGGCCAGAAAAGCAAACTGGAAGCGCAATAGAAGCTAAATACATGGACCCGGTAGTTACAGGTATGATCAATGCCGATACACGCGGAAATGAGCTTTTCGACGTCTTGAAAGGCATTCCAACATCAGAGAGCCTATATGGAAATGTGTTTAGCCGGGATTATTTGTTCCAGAACCGCTTCGTACAGATGACGGGCACGTGCACGTACACGGTCAAAGTGGAACAAACATGGACATTGAACTGGTCCGAGCCTGTTCCTGGGACAGATGCTGAAGGAAATCCAACAACGAATTATATTGACCGTACAGATACCGAAGTCGTACCAAGCGAATACACAGTGGTTCGGCCATATGCATACTGGACGATAGATGAACTGAGCGTGTACAACATCCGCCAGGCAACGCTGGAACAATATGCTTTCAGTGGTGAACAAATCACGATTTATCCGTCTGGATATGAACCACCAGAGTTCCAAGCCGAAAACATCGGGAATTTCTACCCTGCACAGGAGCCAGGCATCCAACAGGGACCGTCACGAAGTAAAAATGGTGGTTCCAGCAGACCTTCTCCGGATCGGGAAAATTTGCAGGACGTCGCTGAGGTCGCTGTGCCTGACGTACAGGTCGCAAACGACTCGCTGGTGTTTAAGGGTCAGACCATCATGAACAGCCAGCGTACGGCCAAGACAGGGCCGCAGCCGGGGCAAATTCCTGCACCGGTTCAGATCGACAAGGACGTGCTTTATAGCCCTAATAATTACATCCCTTCAGATAAGGTCAACAAAAAGAATGCGACCAGTAAAGGCACCATTGAATATGTGATGACCGCTGGCAGCATCAACACCGAAGAGGAAGAATTGGAGTACGAGATCCACGGCATAAATACGGTGACCGTGCATACGCCGGTGGTAAACTATTCGGCCGTCTCAGACGATCAGCAGCATAACCAGAAAACCAAGCCGGATATGAGCCGATCAGCGTTGATCCTGGATCGGCCGTTCACGGTTCGGATACCAACGTCAGGTCAACACCTGGACGTGGCGCAGTATCCGGGATACGGCAACCGGGATTACGCCAAGTATTTCCGGACCAAACAAGTTCGTTTCCCGTTCGATGTTTACACCGAAGGCAGAGGACGGTTGATTCCCAAAGATACCTGGATTGACGTATCAGTGGACCAACTGGACACGACATTTGATTTGCCGGTATGGGTCGATGAAGGTAATTACCAGGTGTATTTCCGGAATATCGCGGAAAACGCACCTATAGGGTACGAATACCAGCAGGATGCGAACTTGGATTTGGTTAATCATGCGGCGGTGGACCAGGTTTCAGTCCAGGTCATTGGCCGTCTGTATGATTTCCATATCACCGACATCGTGGACTATAACTGGGAACGTGTCTTCCGGACTTATGCCGGCAGCCGCGATCCGAGTGGCGCAAGCTACTGGGTTGGCCAAGCAGACATTGATGGCAATCCTCGAGACATTGGCAGCAAGCTGACGTTGCCGATCCGTCCAGGGAGTAACTACCTAACGGGGATGCAGAACGTGGCCGTAAAGCAAGGCTATCACTTCAAGTTTGATTTCAAAACGAAGGGCAACATGTGTGCGACTTGTTTTGCTATAACTGAATAAACTCAGGAAAAGCAAGGACATCTATGGATGTCTAACTCTCTATCCAAGTACAGGAATGAAGAAGCCACGTTTTCTGAAACTGTACCATTAATACTCCTACATGCGTTATGTTCGGCAGGATACAACGTATGAAGCTAGGTGAAGTCGGCAGAAAGAAGCTAGAGCCACCATTATGGAAGGTATGCTTACCGATATGCCGGATGGCTGAAAAACTGCCTAAGGTGAGAATATCCTCGAAAGGATTGACGAATCTCTGAATGTACGGATCTAAATGCCTACCTCATGGAAACATGTTGACCAACAAATGTTGGGGCAAGCGGCGCAAAGTACGATTACATGTTAGGAAATGCGCTATACCGAACTATGGCGGTATCCAACTTGCAGGTCCAAAGGAGACACCTAAGGGCAAAAGGGATAGCTAGGATAGAAGGAACAAGGAAAGCAAGGGACGTCGCAATGAAGGACTGCCATCCTAGACGGTTGCTATAAGGTAACGAAATGCATCTACCCTTGTGAGAGTAAGGGTGTGACCTATGAAACTTCTGTAATGGAAGTGGAGGAATAGCCCTGAGTCTTGATACTTTGAATTGACAACTTTCCAAAAAGTGAACTGTATCGGTCAGGTAAGAACGTGGGGACAATCTCATACAGGAGGTTGCCACAATACAGGCTCTACGTTACTGGGATTACTACAACCTGACGGAAACCTTTACCGATTTGCACGCGAGAGCTAAACAGGGAGAGAAATTTGATCGTCTCTATGAATTAATTACTTCAAGAGACAATATCCTTCTTGCCTATCGGACAATCAAATCGAACAAAGGCTCCAAGACAGCAGGAACAGACGGCAAGACAATTGAGAATCTTAAAACAATGACAGAGTCGGAACTTGTGAATCTGGTCAAAACAAAACTTAATAATTACCAGCCTAAAAAGGTCAGACGCGTTTACATTCCTAAACCTAATGGAAAGAAAAGACCACTAGGAATTCCATGTATCATTGATCGCCTGATACAACAATGCTTCAAACAAATACTTGAACCAATTGCCGAAGCACATTTCTACAAACATAGCTACGGATTCAGACCCTTGCGATCTACACACCATGCTTTGGCAAGAGTTCAGTTCTTGGTTAACAAAAGCAAACTACACTTCATTGTAGATATCGATATCAAAGGTTTCTTTGATAACATTAACCATAGAATTTTAATGAAGCAATTATGGAATCTTGGAATACATGACCGAAAAGTCTTACAAGTGATCAGCCGAATGCTAACAGCGGAGATAGAAGGGGAAGGAACGCCGGATAAAGGAACTCCACAGGGAGGCATCTTATCCCCTCTACTTTCTAATATTGCCCTACATGACCTCGACATTTGGGTCTCTGGGCAATGGGAGAAATTCCCGACCAAACACGCATACACCCAAAGGAACAGATACAATGGTCTCAAGAAGACCAAACTTAAAGAAGGATTCATTGTAAGGTACGCCGATGACTTCAAAATCCTTTGTCGTGACTGGGAAACCGCTAAGAAATGGTATCATGCTGTAAGACTCTATTTGAAAAATCGTCTGAGATTGGACATTTCCCCCGATAAATCGAAAATTCAGAACCTGAGAAAGAGTAAATCTGAATTCCTCGGTTTCACCATAAAAGCCACTTTGAAGGGGAAACAAGCTGTGGCACATACCGGGTTGAGTGATAAGAAAAAACAAGACATCAAAGCCCAATACAAAAAGCTTATTCAACGAATAAAGCAATCACCCACGGCTGGTAATGTATACAAGTTCAATAGTTTTGTACTAGGTACTCACAATTACTTCAAGAAAGCCACACATGTTTTTATTGAGTTCTCACGAATTGCCTATGACCTGAAAAAGTTCACATATAATCGTCTGAAACGCGTTGGCAAATACGAACATCCAGATCATCCGTCCCTTACATATAGGCGATTTTACTCAACGAGGTACCGGACGTTTAAAGTCGACGGGGTTTATCTATACCCAATAGTGGACGTAAACACTTCAAACAACCTCAACTTCAGCCAGAAGATAACCCCCTTTACTGCTGAAGGACGGAAAAACATTACGAGTATAATGGATAGCTTCACAAAGTCTGAAACAACAAAGTTGATGAAGTCAGACAATCCAAAACGTAGTGTGGAGTATCTGGACAACAGAATTAGCCGATACAGCATGGTGAAGGGCAAGTGCGAAATTACGGGGATATTTCTTTATGCTGACGAAGTACATTGTCATCATCATCTTCCATCTCACATGGGCGGAAGGGACAACTACAGCAACCTAAGAATCCTACATAATGACGTTCATACACTCATCCATGCCACGAACCAAGAAACGATTATAAGACTCTTAGGACTGCTTAATCTTACAGGAAGCATGATCCAGAAGGTAAACCAATACCGTAAAAAGAGTAACTTGGCACTGTTGTTCAACAAGTAGCAAGATGGAACGCCGTGTGCGGTGAAAGTCGCATGCACGGTGTGGAGGTGGGGAA